>NZ_JALRNF010000236.1 GCF_030272895.1 Pseudomonas sp. BGr12
AGCATTGAGCTGTAACTCGCCGGCGCGGCGCCCATCACTTTGCTAAACGAATGGCTCAGGTGGGCGTGGTCGAAGAAGCCCAACTCGCCGGCGATGCGCGCAGGCGCGGCGCCAAGGCGCAGGCGCCGGCGTGCTTCGATCAGGCGCAACTGCTTGAATTACTGCATCGGGGGGAGGTTTTTCTCGGCCTTGAAGCTTCGCACCAGAGGGAACCTGGACAGGGTCGCTTCGGCG
>NZ_JALRNF010000237.1 GCF_030272895.1 Pseudomonas sp. BGr12
ACTTAACTCAGTGTCCCACAGTGTCTAGCACTCCGCCGGCCCTCGTGGGAGCGGGCGAAGCCTGCGATGAAAGCCCCACCTAGCTCAGGTTCCCACAGTGACAAGCACACCGCCGGCCCTTGTCGGAGCTGGCGAAGCCTGCGATGAAAGCACCAATTAACTCAGTAAACCACAATGGCAAGAACACCGCCGGCCCACGTGGGAGCTGGCGAAGCCTGCGATGAAAGCACCACT
>NZ_JALRNF010000238.1 GCF_030272895.1 Pseudomonas sp. BGr12
GCATCATGCCGGAGCTGGCGAGGTTGTTCACCAGCTTTACGGTCAACGTTCCGCAGGTAGATGCCGCCATCGATCGCGAAAAGGCCAGGACCCATGGCGTGTCCATCAATGACATCTTCGACACCTTGCAGGTGTACCTGTGCTCGCTGTATGCCAACGACTTCAACCGCTTTGGCCTTACCTACCAGGTCAACGTCCAGGCTGAACAACAATTCCGCCTGGAACCCGAGAAGA
>NZ_JALRNF010000239.1 GCF_030272895.1 Pseudomonas sp. BGr12
ATTCTTTCAGTTAGCGGTTTTTAGCGGTGGCAGCGCGGGGCTACCACGCGTGCATTGTCAAACGCGGTGTACAGCGATTGGATGTCGAAGGTTTTCCCGTGTGGCTCAAGGCGCCGGAGGCTCGGCGGCAGCCTCAGTGACCAGCATGTACAGGCGGATCATCACCTCTGTGCTGATCAGTTGCAGGAAGCCGGTGAAGCTGTCGATGGCCAGTTGCTCCAGCGGCGACGGCTC
>NZ_JALRNF010000240.1 GCF_030272895.1 Pseudomonas sp. BGr12
GCCACATGATGGGTAACGAGCACCAGGGCGCGGCCGGTCGGGCGTGACCCGCTCCCAGGTGCGTCGCCGGCTGGAGCTGGCCTGTTGGCAATACCTGGCCGTGGCGCTGGCGCCGTTGCTGGTGTTCTCCTGGGCTTTCGACGCCGGCCAGGCGCTGATCCCGATGCTGTCCATGCCGGTGTTCATCGCCGGTGTGGCGTCGATGTTCCTCAGACTGCCGCGATTCGGCGCCTA
>NZ_JALRNF010000241.1 GCF_030272895.1 Pseudomonas sp. BGr12
AAATTACACAGGACGTTCTGAAATCTAGCTTGCGCCATATCAATGGCGAACGGCTCTGGCAATCGCTGATGGACCTGTCCCGGCTCGGCGCCACGGCCAAGGGCGGGGTTTGCCGCCTGGCGTTGACCGACCTCGATCGACAGGCCCGCGACCTGTTCGTCAAATTTAGCAAGGATGAGGGCTGCAGCGAGAGCAACGATGGCGTGGGCAACATCTTCGCCCGGCGCCCCGTCC
>NZ_JALRNF010000242.1 GCF_030272895.1 Pseudomonas sp. BGr12
GGCTCGGGGGGCTGATTGCCGACCCGTCGGGTGCCGAGCAGGCCATCGCCACCCGCCAACGCCTCGATGTCCAGTTCGAAGATGTGCGCGCCGCGCGTTCGGAAATGGCCCGCCTGACCTTGCAGGCACCGTTCGCCGGCCAGTGGCTCGACATCGATCCGACCTGGCAACCCGGCCAGTGGGTCCACAGCCGTGAACCCCTCGGCATCCTGGTGGACCCCGATTACTGGCAG
>NZ_JALRNF010000243.1 GCF_030272895.1 Pseudomonas sp. BGr12
CCAGATCGACATTCACTAATTCGAGTAGCGTTCCGGGCCTCTTCGGGGGGCATGCCCGCTCCTACCGATGCTGTGGGTGCGGGCTTGCCCCGCGATTTTAGGCATACTTGCCCGTTTCGGCAGCCTTGAACCCATCCCTCCCATGCGCTGCCACGTCATTTTCATCGACCGCGTCGGTATCACCCATGTAGTGCTCGCCCTGCTCGGTGCCCGCAATCTCAACCTGGACGCCG
>NZ_JALRNF010000244.1 GCF_030272895.1 Pseudomonas sp. BGr12
GGGCTCGGGGCCGGTACAGCCCAAGACAGTCGAGAAGGTCGACCTCATGCGTTAACAGGGCAAATGGTTCGAGCTGGAGCGCCTGACCATGTACTTCCAGCGTGACTGCGCCCAGTCCGAGGAACACTACAACGTCAAGCCCGATGGCTCCCTCCGCGTACTCAACCGTAGCCTGACCCGCGATGGCGAGTGGCAGGAAGTCAGCGGTAGTGCAACACCACAGGTGCCGGGCA
>NZ_JALRNF010000245.1 GCF_030272895.1 Pseudomonas sp. BGr12
AATCCCTACTCCTTTTTTTATTTTGTGTGCAGGTGGGTGGGGGGGGGTTGCCGGGTTTGGGGGGGCTAACCGAAACCCCCCCTGGTGGTACCCCCCCGCTCCTACAGGCTGCTATCGTGTTGGTTCATCCCAGCGCCAGGAGAAACCCATGCCCATCGTACGTATCGATATCAGAAAACATCCCGAACCCACCCACATCAACAAGCTCGGCCAGGTCGTCTATGCCTGCCTGA
>NZ_JALRNF010000024.1 GCF_030272895.1 Pseudomonas sp. BGr12
TCCGGGGTGTGGCGTCGGGGGGGGGGGGGGGGGGGGCCCCCCGGGTTGTTGGGGTGTTTGTACTCACCCCATATGGGGGGCACCCCCCCACCCCCGGGGGGGGGGGGGCGCCCCCCGCGATAAAGTCACCGCTATAGTCAGCCACAGTTCATCTCACCGAAGACCTGCTCATGCCAGCTTCCTCTCTCACCACCGTATTCGCCACCGCGCCCGACGCGGTTGTCGTTGTGCGTGGGAGCCAGCAGCCGGCCATGATCAGTCACTACCCTCCACCTGTCAGTAGCGTGGTCGTGTGCGTCGTCGCACCGCCAGCGGTGGTAGTGCTGGGCTAAGCAGCCGGTCGCTGCGTCCCATCACACCTGCACCCTACTGAACACGGTTGGCTGCCCGCCCGGGCAGCACCGTTCGGCTTATCTGCCCGAATACAGGTGGCATTCATGTCTGCTTTATCGAAACAATCCGTGGCCTCGGCGGCCACCACCGGCCTGTTCGTCCTGCTCTGGAGTAGCGGGGCGATCGGCTCCAAGCTGGGCCTGGCCCACGCCAGTCCCTTTGCCTTTCTGCTGTTGCGTTCGGCCCTGGCCCTGTGCGGCCTGTTGCTGCTCGCGCCGTTGCTCAAATTGCGCTGGCCGCGCCAGCGCGCCGGGGTGCTGCAGGCCCTGGCCACCGGCTGCGTGCTGCTCGGTGCCTACCAGATCTTCTACCTGCTGGCGCTGAACACCCATGTCACCCCGGGGATCATGGCCACGGTGATGGGCGTGCAACCCATCCTCACCGTGGTGCTGATGGAGCGCCAGCGCTCCTGGAGCCGGTTGTTCGGCCTGGGCCTGGGTTTGAGCGGCTTGATCATGGTGGTCTACCAGGGCATCGGGTTGGGCGGCATTTCCCTGGCCGGCATGCTGTTCGCCTTGCTGGCGCTGGCGAGCATGACCCTCGGCTCGATCATGCAGAAGCGCATTACCGACAACCCCATGGGGACGCTGCCGCTGCAGTACATGGCCGGCCTGCTGATGTGTGCCGTGTTCGCACCGTTCCAGACGCTGCACGTCGAACTGACCGGCAGTTTCATCGCGGCCTTGCTGTGGATGGGGCTGGTGGTGTCGCTGCTGGCGACCCTGTTGCTGTACCGGCTGATCGCCCGTGGCAACCTGGTCAATGTCACCAGCCTGTTCTACCTGGTGCCGGCGGTGACGGCGATCATGGACTACCTGATCTTCGGTAATCGCCTGGCGGTATTGAGTTTGCTGGGTATGGGGTTGATCGTGGTCGGATTGCTGTTTGTGTTCCGCAAGCCGGCGGTAAGTGCGGTGCAACTGCAGGCTGACTAGTGTCCGCGTATCGCGGGGCAAGCCCGCTCCTACACCCCCCTGTGGGAGCGGGCTTGCCCCGCGAAGGGGCCGACGGTTTCAGGCCCGGACAGCCCGCCCGACCGCGGCGGGCTTGAGCACCAGCCACAGGGCCACGGCAATCAGCAGCCCGCCGTACAGGTGCGCCATCGACAGCGACTCATCCAGCAACCACGCGCCCCAGAGCACACCAAAAGCCGGGATCATGAAGGTCACGGTACTGGCCTTGACCGGGCCGATTTCGCTCAGCAGGCGGAAGTAAAGGATATAGGCGAACGCGGTGCACACCAGGCCCAGGCCCAGCAACGACAGCCAGACATCCCAGCCACCCCAGCTGGCCGGTGGTTGGGTCAGCACGCTGTAGCCGAACAGCGGCAACAGCAACAAGGTCGCACCGAGCATGCTGCCCAGGGCCGACAAGCGGCTGTCCAGGCCGCCTTGCTGGTCGAGCCAACGCCGGGCCAGAAAGCCGGCAAAACCATAGCAGGTGGTGGCCGCCAGGCACGACAGGGCACCCTGCAGCAATTGCGCGTCGAACGCCACCGGGCCTGCACCACTGAGAATGCCGACGCCGAACAGGCCGAGGAAAATGCCACTCAGCTTGGTCAGGGTCATGGGCTCGCGAAACAGCAGGGCGCCGATCAGTACTCCCATCAGGGGCGTGGTGGCATTGAAAATGGCCGAGTAACCGGCCGGCAGCACCTGGGCCGCAACCGAATAGAGGGTGGCCGGGATTCCCGAGTTGATCATGCCCAGCAGCAGGCAGGCCTTGAGTTTGCCGTTGAAGTCCCAGCGCACGCGCATCAGGGCAAGGATCACCAGCAAGCCTGCGCAGGCGATCGAAACCCGGAAAAACGCCGTCGGCAGGGTGCCCAGCACGGGCGCGATGATGCGCATGAACAGAAAGCTCGCCCCCCAGACAGCGGCAAGCATCAACAGGCGGGTGAGGGCGATGGGGCTCACGGTAGCGTACTCCTGATCCTTGGTAGGGGCGCGAGTGTCACCGACGGGGGCGGTGGAAGCAATCTGGATGTTGCTGTTGAATTCGCCATCGCCGGGTTATGCCGCTGCAGAAGGCTGGGCTCGCCCGTACAACTCGGGCACTGGCGTTCTTTCAGGCCTCAGCATACGTTTTCACCGCGTCCATCACACCCAGTCGTATTCGTGCTTAGGGCCGAAATGGATTAGGTGCGCCCACACACTGCTTCAAATGAGCAATATTCTCAGGACCTGTTTTAGTAGCGTCGATCCTGGCTGCCGGGTCAAGATAGACGTCGATCGTTTTCCCCCATTCTGGTGATATGCGGATACAACTCCGAGTTCCCTTGCCGATCCACCAATCGAAAATCATGAAGAAATCCTCGTCTGGGAATAGGTGGCCGATATCTGCAGTCGCTTGTCCAGGGAGCATGTCTCCTCTGTCGATACGGTGCTGTGTGTTCCAGATGTAGTGGAGCCTCTCCGTTCCATCTCTGGAGTAATAAACAGCGACTCTCGGCAACGTCACATACCAAAATATAAGTGATGCGAGGAGGAGCAGAGTGATCACTTTCCCCTTACTGAACTTGCTTACAGTTGTGGACATTAAAGCCCTCTCCCCCAATCCTCTTGTTTACAGCAAGGACCTTCTCCATGATTATTTTGGTGGCTTTTGGGGGTATTGCCGTTATGGTTTTGCAGTGTCCGCGATGCACTGTTTCAAACGATCAGTGTCTGTACCGCTCCCTTTGCTCCTATCGATATCGCCGTTACGGTCGAGGTAGATTTCTGTCGTCGGCCATTTGGGCGTGATACTGATGCAGTGCCTACGCTCACCTGCGCTCCACCAATCGAATCTCATAAAGAACTCTTCATTCGGAAAGATGTGTCCAACATCACCCGTTGTCTCATTTGGACGCAAATCTCCCCGGACGATTCTATTTTGTGTGTTCAGGACGTAGCTAATGTCCTTTGTACCGTCCTTTGAATAGAAGATGTAGACCTTTGGCGGTGCGTAGTACCAGAGCGCTGCCGCTACCACTAGCAACAGGGCAGCCCACCGCCCAAGGCGTGTCGGACTTGTCTTATGTACAGTCATGTTTTTGAATCCCTGTAGCCCATTCTACTATTGGCACCGCCAACACTTTATCCATGATGATTTTGGCAGTGACACCACCGTCCGGGTACTCCTTGTAAAGGTTCATTCCTATGACGATTGACACCCTATCGGGAACATCGTCCCATGCTCGCATCCCTTCAACACCGTCCGTCCTGCGTGGGCCTTTGAATTTTTCAGGGTTCCGCGCTTGCCGGTATAAATCAGAACCTATTTGCTCAACACCGGCGCCATCTAGCAAGACGCTGTCTGAAAGACCAGCGGCTATACCTACATATCCGTAGTGAATGTTCGACCAAATATCGTAGTAGTAGTCATATGCCCCTTGCTTATGCCAAGGTTTTGTACCAAATAGCTTTATCAGTTTCGGCTTGTGGTCCCACTCCATATCCTGTCCAACTTTTTTAGTCCAGATTGCCGCTGCTGCCGCCTTTTTAGCTTTAGCGATGTCGCTGTAGTTCGGTGAGCCACCCAGGCGAGCGAAAAATGGTAGTTTTGAGAACTGCTTTGCCGCCACATCAGGGTCGTAGTTAATGAGACTTTTCATCTCCAATACAGCCGGGTCACGGATGTTGCGATTCATTTCTCCCGCAATGTACTTCGCCAACTCTTCCATTTGATCAGGATGATTGCAGGCGATGGGGGCTGTTTTAACCTCATCCAGCTGTTCGGGTGGGACAAGTGGGGATGCGTCGGCATGAGGGGGAGTTCGAACATTCGTCATTGAGGCGGTCTGCGCGGGACCATTGCCAGAGAAACTGGGAGCTTGATCAACTGCACCGGAGTCTCGTGGTGTCGCGTTCCGCCTGGACTCATAAGAGGCGTTAAAACTCGAGGGGAGAAGTCGGGCCTTGCATGGACAGCCACTGATGCTGTCCAGGGTTCCTGCCACGTACCTGCCGTGACTGCTGATGAAGGACACCCCGCCAACGATTGGATAAGCCTTGCCATCCTTGCCGCAAGAGACTCGATCACCCTCGCGGGCATGAGCAATTCCAAACATCATGACGCGGGTGTCCGCTTCCAGAACCGTACCACCACAAGTGGTTTTGTCTCCCAAGCGGATGAAATGCCCGGTTGCCATATCAACTCCCTTTAGCAGTTGTTCCATTCAGGTCAAACGTTCCAGCTGGATGCTGAAAAACGTGCACTTTGAACGGCGCTGAAGTGATAGGTATGCAGTGCTTGTCTGAAGAACGTGGAGGAAACTTCTGAAGATGCGCGTCAATGAGTCGTGCGAATTTGGCCGATACGCCCGGGGCAATGGGCTTTCGTTGCCCGCGGCGACTGGCTAAGCTCAGGCTTTGACATGCCCGCAGAGGTCTGACGTATGCCCCAGCAATGGCCGGCCGCCGATATCGCCCGGATGATTCTCGATGGATTCGACAACTACCGGGAGCATTTTCGCCAGATCACCATTGGCGCCCGTGCCCGCTTCGAGCAGGCCCAGTGGCCGCAGACCCAGAGTGCGTCGGCGGCGCGGATCAACCTCTACGAGGAAAAGGTCAGCGAAGTCAGTGGCTGGCTGCGTGAGGCGTTCGAGGCCGAGGAACTGCTGGACGTGGCGCTCTGGCCACTGGTCAAGAGCGCCTACATCAACCTGATCGACCCGCGCCTGGACGATGAGCTGTCGGAGACCTGGTACAACTCGATCTTCTGCAGCCTGTTCCGCCACGACCTGATCAGCGACGGCTGCATGTTCATCCACACCACCCGACCGTCGCTGCGCAGCCATGAACGGGCGGCGCAAACCCGCACCTACCGGCCCCAGGGCAGCCTGGGCAGCCTGCTGGCGCAGATCTTTGCCGACTACAGCTTCGACGCCCCCTACGGCGACCTGCAGGGCGACCTGCACCGGCTGGAGTCGCAACTGCGCGAGAACCTGCCGGACTGGGTCTGCAAGGACCCGGCCCTGGCGGTGGAACTGTTCTCGCCGGTGCTGTACCGAAACAAGGGGGCGTACCTGGTGGGGCGGATCTACACCCGGGACGAGCAGTGGCCACTGGTGATTCCGCTGCTGCACCGCGAAGGCCACGGCATCGAGATCGACGCGCTGATCACCGATGAAGCCGAAGTGTCGATCATCTTCTCTTTCACCCGTTCGTACTTCATGGTCGATGTGCCGGTGCCGGCCGAGTTCGTCGGCTTCTTGCGGCGCATTCTGCCGGGCAAGCACATTGCCGAGCTGTACACCTCCATCGGCTTCTACAAGCACGGTAAGTCGGAGTTCTACCGGGCGCTGATCAATCACCTGGCCAGCACCGACGACCGCTTCATCATGGCCCCGGGTGTGCGCGGCATGGTCATGAGCGTGTTCACCCTGCCGGGCTTCAACACCGTGTTCAAGATCATCAAGGACCGCTTTTCGCCGTCCAAGAGTGTCGACCGCGCCACGGTGATCGAGAAGTATCGGCTGGTGAAGAGTGTCGATCGGGTAGGGCGCATGGCCGATACCCAGGAGTTCGCCGACTTTCGCTTCCCCTTGAGCAAATTCGAGCCCGAGTGCCTGGCCGAACTGCTCGAAGTGGCGCCCTCGACCGTCGAGGTGCAAGGTGACACCGTACTGGTGCGCCATTGCTGGACCGAGCGGCGCATGACCCCGCTCAACCTGTACCTGGAGAACGCCAACGACGCCCAGGTGCGCGAGGCCCTGGAAGACTACGGCCTGGCGATCAAGCAACTGGCGGCGGCGAACATCTTCCCCGGCGACATGCTGCTGAAGAACTTTGGCGTGACCCGTCATGGCCGGGTGGTGTTCTACGACTACGACGAGATCTGCTTTCTCACCGAGGTCAACTTCCGTTACATCCCGCCGCCGCGCTTTCCGGAAGACGAGATGTCGTCCGAGCCCTGGTACTCGATCGGACCGCTGGATGTGTTTCCCGAGGAGTTCCCGCCGTTCCTGTTCGCCGACAGTGGCCAGCGCCGGTTATTCAGCCAGTTGCATGGCGAACTGTACGACGCCAACTACTGGAAAGGGCTGCAGGAGGCGATTCGCGCCGGCAAGGTGATCGACGTGTTCCCGTACCGGCGCAAGGCCCGGGAATGCTGAAAAACAACTCACCCAGCCCCGAGAGAGCGTCACCAGACCCTGTGGGAGCTGGCGACAGCCAGCGATCGAGCGCAACGCGGTGTATAGCCGAGCCGGCCATTCGCAGGCTACGCCAGCTCCCACAAGTGTTCGAGCGTTAACCTTTCATACACTTCATCTCACTGAAATCCTTGCGCACCTGGTCCAGCTTCTGCTCCAGGTGCTGGCGCTGGCGTTCGCTGCTCTGGGCCATCAGGTCGATCAGCAGGCGTCGCGTCTCCTGTTCGGAGCGCTGGAAGAACTGGCGGTACTCCGGCGTCCACAGGCTTTCACGATTTTTCAGCAATTGCGCAAGGCGCGGCTCGAAGTTGGCGGTCTTGCGTTGGTCCAGCGCCGCGCTGAAGTGCGCCTGCCAATTCGCCCGGTTGGCGATCGATTCACGGTTCTGCTCACCCAGGCTTTGCGACCAGGCCATGATGCGCACCTGTTGTTGCGAGCTCAGTTCACCGAACCAGGGCGACAGGCGCTTTTCCATGCGTTCGGCGCGCGATTCGATCTGTCGGGCCAGGGGTGTTTTCACAAAACGGGCCTGGCGTTCGCTGATGTCTTCGCTGAACGCCTGGCGCATCTCGCGCACCTGCTCATCGTCCATCGCCCGCAACAACTGGGCGGCCGAAGGGGTGATCTGGTCCGCCACCCGGGCAATGGCCTGCTTGGCTTCCTGGGTGCGCAGTTGCAATTGCTGATCGGTGACCTGGTTGGTGGCGACCATCTGTCGGACTTCGTCGATCCAGTTCAGGTAGCCCGGCAGCTGAGTGCGGCAATGCCAGGCCAGGTGCTGCTTGAGCCGCTGGTCGAACCAGGTCTTCTGCTGGCGGTTCATGTTCAGGTAGTCGTTCAACGACCAGGGCACCAGCATATCGAGGTTGCGATAGGCCAGGTCGATACGGTTGCAGGCCAGCACCAGCAGGGCGGCCGTGAGCAGAAGCAGGAGGCTGCGCAGGGGCTTGTACAGGCTGGCGTACATGAGCGAATCCTTGCGGTGGCGTGCTTGTCTTTATAGATCAGCTTGGCCCATTGCGGTTCCTTTCGCAGGTTCCGGTGTAGAATGCCGGTCTTGCTTTGAGGATTTTCGGAAATGGCTCTAGTTGGGCGTTACAACAGTTTGCAAATCGTGAAACACACGGACTTCGGCCTGTACCTGGACGGCGGCGTGGATGGCGAAATCCTCCTGCCCAACCGCTACATTCCCAAGGACACGCCCACCGAAGTCGAAGACTGGCTGAACGTGTTCGTCTACCTGGACAGCGAAGACAAGCTGATCGCGACCACCGAAAAGACCAAGCTGCAGGTCGGCGAGTTCGCCAGCCTCAAGGTCAAGGAAATCAACAGCATCGGCATCTTCCTCGACTGGGGCCTGCCCAAGGACCTGTTGATGCCGTACTCCGAAGAAAAGCGCCAGATGCGCCAGGGCGAGTACTGCGTGGTGCATGCCTACCTGGACAAGCGCACTCGCCGGATCACTGCCACCGCGCGCCTGGACCGCTACCTGGACAAGGTGCCGGCCACCTACAAAGCCGGCCAGGAAGTCGACCTGCTGGTGGTCGAAGAAACCCCGATGGGCTTCAAGGCGATCATCAACAACAAGCACTGGGGCCTGATCCACAAGAACGAAGTGTTCAAGTTCCTGCGCGCCGGCAAGCAGGAGAAGGGCTACATCAAGGAAATGCGCAGCGACGGCAAGATCGCCCTGAGCCTGCAACCGGTCGGCCAGGACCTGGCCAACAGCCTGCAGGACAAGATCCTGGCCAAACTCAAGGAGGCCAATGGTGTGCTGGCGGTCAGCGACAAGAGCGATCCGCAGCTGATCAGCGACCTGTTCGGGGTCAGCAAGGGCAACTTCAAGAAGGCCATCGGTGCCTTGTACAAGGATGGCCGTATCGTCATCCACGCCGACCGCATCGAGCTGGTCTGATCAGGCCTGGCGAAAGCCTGCGAAGTTCAGGTTTTCGCCGCCCGGGCGCAGGTCCTGGAGCAGCGAGTCGCGGTCAGCGCTCAGGGCCAGGCTGATGGTCGAGCGTCGCTTGCCGGGGTGGCGCACTTCCATTTTTTCCAGATGGGCCTTCAGGTAGTTCACCGGCACCTTCAAGTGCTGCAACTCGTCGGTTTCGGGCGTGTGCAGCAGCAGGTTGACCCAGTCGGCCGCTCCTTTGCGCAGTACCAGTTTCACCGGCACATCGAACCACCACAGGCTGCGCTTGGTATCGAGCACGGCGAACAGGGTGTTGTCGCTGGCGAGCACGGGTTTATCCAGCTCCAGGTTGCGACGGGCGATGGCGGCGGGTTTGTCGAGTTTCATGCAGGTTCCTACGGGTGACGCTTGAAAGGTCGACTATTGTGCTGGCAATGCAGCGAAACATAAAGCGGCGTCGGGTCGTCTGGGTAATCTGCGCCAATCGATGGCAACTTTGGGTCGATCGTCGTTTAGACTTCAATGAAGACCTGAATGAGGAGCCCAGGCCATGACCCTCGAACGGCGAAAGGAGACGCTATGATTTTCCCCGACCTGCGCGGCTTGCCGTTGCATCGCGTGCTGGTGCGCACCGTCAAGGAGTTTCTCGATGACGAGATGTCCACCTATGCCTCGGCGCTGGCCTACCAGATGCTGTTCTCGATGTTTCCCTTCCTGCTGTTCCTGATCGCCCTGATCGGTTTTCTGCACCTGCCCGACTTCTTTTCCTGGCTGCGCCTGCAATCGGAACTGGTCTTGCCGCCCCAGGCCCTGGAGCAGGTCAATCCGGTGATCGACCAGTTGCAGCAGTCCAAGGGCGGCCTGCTGTCGGTGGGTATCGTCATCGCCCTGTGGACGGCCTCGGCCGGCGTGCGGCTGATGATGAGCGCCATGAACGCGGCCTACGATGTGGTCGAAGGGCGGCCCATCTGGAAGCGTCTGCCTTTGTCGGTCATTTATACCGTGGGCATCGCCGGCATGCTGCTGGCCGCCGCCGCGCTGATGGTGCTGGGGCCGCAGGTCATGGAGTGGATCGCCGCCCAGATCGGCATGCAGGAGTTTATCGTCACCCTGTGGACCGTGTTGCGCTGGCCGGCGATCATCCTGTTGATGATGATGGCGGTGGCGCTGATCTATTACGTGATGCCGGATGTGAAGCAGGAGTTCCGGCTGATCACGCCAGGCTCGGTACTGGCGGTCGTGGTGTGGATCATCGCCTCCCTGGCGTTCGGTTACTACGTCAAGACCTTCGCCGACTACAACGCCATGTACGGCAGTATTGGTGCGATCATTGTCTTGCTGTTGTATTTCTACATTTCTGCGGCGGTCCTGTTGCTGGGCGCGGAAATGAATGCCGTGATCGACTACATGTCGGCCGAAGGCAAGAGCCCCGACAACACGGGGGCGGGCGGCGAGGTCCATGAACATGAGAAAAAACATGTTTCCGGGTTGGGCCGCGACCACTCCCATGACCATTCGGATGCCCACGAAGGCGAACCCTTGAGTCGAACTTCCCATGATTCGTGACATTCTCAAAATGGGCGACGAGCGCTTGCTGCGCATTGCACCGCCCGTGCCCTCGCAACTGCTCGGCAGTCCTGAACTTGAGCAACTGATTGCCGACATGTTCGAGACCATGCGCCATGTCGGCGGTGTCGGCCTGGCCGCGCCGCAGATCGGCGTCGACCTGCAACTGGTGATTTTCGGTTTCGAGCGCAGCGAGCGTTATCCGGACGCCGAACCCGTGCCACAGACCATTCTGCTCAATCCGGTGATCACCCCGCTGGGTACCGAGGTGGAAGACGGCTGGGAAGGCTGCCTGTCGGTGCCCGGCCTGCGCGGCGTGGTGCCGCGTTTTCAACGTATTCGCTACGAGGGCATCGACCCGCAGGGACAGCCGGTCGACCGGATCGCCGAAGGCTTCCATGCCCGGGTGGTGCAGCATGAGTGCGATCACCTGATCGGACGGCTTTACCCCTCGCGCATCCACGACTTCAGCAAGTTCGGCTATACCGAGGTGCTGTTCCCCGGGCTGGATCCGGCCAGCGACGACTGAGCACGGATCATCGCCAGCAACGGCTTGCTGCGCTGGTATCGGGCCAGGCGCTCGGCCAGTGGCGCGGGCAGTTCCATGCACTGGGCAAATCCCTGGCGTTGGTAGAAGGTCGAAAGGTCCGGGTGGCAGAACAACCAGACCGGCCCCTCGATCGAGCCGATGGCCTGGTCGATCAGCCGTCCGGCGATCCCCTGCTGCCTGTAGGCCTGCTCCACCCACAACCCGGTCAGCCAGTGACCCTCGCCGACCGGGCTCAGGCACAAGGCCGCGACAATGCCCTGGTCACGGGCGACCCAGCACTGGCCATTGGCGGTGGCGCGCATGGGTGAACCCTGGCTTTTGTAGAATTTGTTCAATAATGGCTGTTCGAGCCCGCTTAGCGAGCAGAAGCGTAGGTTGGTCACGAGAATCATCCAGCAGAGGCTCTAGCCCGGGCTTTTACACCGGCATAGGCAGGTTGTCGAGGGCTGCAGGCGGAAGGCATTGTTGCAAAACACGTAACAGTGAATGTCCGGGGCAGGGCTTAAAGCTTACAGGCCAAGTTGTAAACTAGCCCTGTCCCACCAAGAATACAAACAGTGGGACCGGTACTTCGTGTTATGTCCGCTAGTTGATATAGCAACTTCTCCGCGCCCCTGTTGGCCAATAGAAGTCAATCGATTCGTTTGATTGCTTTGCAGGCTTATTATCATGAAAAGTTTACTGGTACTTGCACTGGCTGGTCTGTCTTCGTTCGCCCTGGCAGATGAAGTAACAACTGCATCGGCACAGCCAGCCGTTGAACAATACGACTATAGCCAGAACCTGGATATCGCCAAAGTCATCAGTTTGTCGACCCTGCCCAATGTGTGTGAAGTCGTGCCGGCCACCATGGTCTACGAAGACCATCAAGGGCAACGCCACACCATAGAATACCGCGCCATGGGTAATGGTTGCAGCAACGGTTGAATACTTGTACTAGTTGAATTATCCGTTAGTTGTAACTGGCAAGGCTTTATTGTCAAAACTCTGCGCAATCCTGTTGCCCGGTCGTTCCATCCACGGGACTTTCGCGGGCCAGGAGTTGACGCTTGCGTTCGACACCCCAGCGGTAACCCGAAAGGTTGCCATCGCTGCGCACCACCCGGTGGCAGGGAATGGCTACCGCCAGGGCATTGGCCGCGCAGGCCTGGGCCACGGCGCGTACGGCCCTGGGGGCGCCGATCTTGCGGGCAATCTCGGCATAGCTGGCCGTGGTGCCGGCCGGGATCGTTCGCAGGGCTTGCCAGACCCTTTCCTGAAAGGCCGTGCCGCGTAGGTCCAGCGGCAGATCGAGGCCGATTCCCGGCACCTCGATCAGGCCCACCACCCTGGCCACCAGGGTTTCGAATCCGCTATCCCCACCCAGTAGTTCAGCCTTCGGGAATTTGTCCTGCAGGTCGTGCAGCAATTGCTGCGGGTCATCACCGAGCAGTATCGCGCAGATGCCCCGTGCACTTTGCGCCACCAGGATCGAACCCAATGAACACTGGCCGATGGCAAAGCGGATTTCGGTATTGGCCCCTCCATCGCGGTAAGCCCCGGGGGTCATGCCCAGGCGCGCGTTGCTGGACTCGTAGAAGCGGCTGTTGGAATTGAAGCCGGCCTCATACAGGGCCTCGGTAATACTGCTCGCTTGCTGCAACTGGGCTCGCACCCTGCGCGCCCGGTGCGCCGACGCGTAGGCCTTGGGCGTGACGCCGGTGATGGCTTTGAACACCCGGTGAAAGTGGAAGGGGCTCATGCCCAGTTGCTCGGCCAGTTGGTTGAGGCTGGGCGCTGACTCGGCCGCTTCTATCAACTGGCAGGCCTGGGTCACCTGGGCCCGATGCTGTTCGGCCCGGTGCGTCTGATCCGCTGCCCGCCGCCTGCTGGGACGGTAGCCAGCGGCTTCGGCCTGTTCGGCGGTGTCGAAGAACTCGACGTTCTCGATCCGTGGCAGGCGCGAGGTGCTGCTGGGGCGGCAGTACACCCCGGTGGTACGCACGGCATAGACGAAGGCCCGGTCCGCTGCCGGGTCGCGGGCCAGCATGGCTTGCCAGCGTGGATCGGTTTCGCTGATTCGGGATTTGCCCTGGCTCATTTCAACGTGCTCTCGCTGAGTGTCAACGGCTCCAGAGTGGCGTAGGCGGCGGCGCAAGTAACTCCGGCTCTTGCGTTCAAACTCGGGGGCTCGGCACTCGCCACAGGTACCAGGCGGCCACGGTTCGATAAGGGCTCCAGGCCTGCCCGAGCTCGATCATCTGCCGACGCTTTGGCTGGGTCTCCAGCCCCTGCAATCGACGGTAGCCCTCGCGCACGCCAAAGTCATCGGCCGGGAGGATGTCCATGCGCTCGAGGGTATAGATCAGCAGCATCTCCACCGTCCAGCGACCGACACCGCGCAGGCTGACCAGGCGCTCGATCAGCTGTTCGTCATTCAGCGCCAGGGCCTGGTCGTGATCGGGTACCAGCCCCTCTTCACGGGCACGGGCAATGCCCTGGATGGTCGCCAGCTTGCTGGCGGAAAAACCACAGGCGCGCAGCTTTTCCGGCGTAGTCGCCAGCACCTGTGCGGGGCTGGGGAAGTCGCAATCCGGATAGAGCGCCAGGAAGCGTCCGAGGATCGCATCGCCGGCCTTGACGTGCAGTTGCTGGTAGGCGATCGCCCGCACCAGCGCCTGGTAGGGGTCGCGATTGGGGCGCGGCTGATGCTGGCAGGGACCGATGGCCTGGACATGCGCGGCCCAGTGTGGGTCCAGGGAAGCCAGGAAGCCCTCGGCCTGGCGGTAGAATTCGCTCATTGTTTCTCCAGGGCCTGCGCCACCCGCTCCAGCGCCTGTTTCAGCTCGGCGCGGCTGCTGGCGGCGGACAGGCTGATGCGAACGGCCGGCAGGTCGCTCTGTTTTACCGCAAAGACCTCGGCAGGGACCACCTCCACGGCATGGGCCCGGCAGCGTTGCACCAGGGCTTGTGCCGGTTGTGTGCAGTGCAGCCAGATGTGCGGGGAGGGGTGCTGGCTGTAGAGCCGGTCACTGCCCAGGATCCGCCGCGCCAGGCGCCAGCGCCAGGCGATTTCTTCGCGCTGCCAGGCCAGGCGCCGGGCGGCGGTGCCGTCGGCGATCCAGCGACAGGCGATCTGCAGGTTCAGCGGTGATACCTGCCAGTGGGTGGCCTGGGCATGCGGGTCGACCTTGGCCAGCCACTGCGGGTTAGCGACGATCCAGCCCAGGCGCAAGCCTGCGCCGACGGTCTTGGACAAACTGCTGAGCAGAATACCCTGCTGGCCGAGCAGCGGCCACAAGGGGGGCTGGTCGACCAGCGCGCCGTAGACATCATCCTCGATCACCAGCAGGCCGTGGCGGCGCACCACGTCGGCAACGGCCTGCTGGCGCTCAAGGCTCATGCAGGTGGCAGTGGGGTTCTGCAGACTGGGCGTAAGCACCACCACCCGGGCGCCGGTGGCCCTTGCGACCCGGTCCAGGTCGTGCGGGATGATGCCGTACAGGTCCTGGGCAATGCCCTGCAAGGGCAGGCGCAATTGCCGACAGGCGGCCTTGATGCCAGGCGCGGTCAGGGCTTCGACCAGCACCGGCTCGCCAGCCTGGCACAGCGACAGCAACAGGCTGAACAGGCCCTGCTGGGCACCGCCGCACAGCAGCACCTGGCTCGCGGTCAGTTGCAGGCCACGATTGCCCAGCCAGGCGGCGCCTTGCACCCGGGCGAGCAACAGCGCCTCTGCGCTCAGGTAATGTTCCAGGCTACGGGTTTCGCCACTGCTCAGCAGGCTCTGCAGGGTGAGCTCGATGTCGTGGTTGTCGGGGTCGATGGCCGGCACGTTGGTCGACAGGTCGATCAGGTCGGGCTGCAGGTCCTGCTGCTTGAGGTGGAACAGCGTGGCCTCCTTGCTGCCGGCCAGCACATAGGTGCCACGGCCGACCTCACCGCTGACCAGGTGTCGCACGGCGGCTTCCCGGTAGGCCTGCTGCGTGGTGCTGGGGTTGAGCCCCAGGTTCCAGGCCAGGCGTCGTTGCGGCGGCAGGCGCTCGCCCACCTTCAGCTCGCCACGCTCGATGGCCGTGGCAATGGCATCGACCAGTGCCAGGTAGCGCGGCTGGTCATTGTCGGGGAGGGTGGGTGTCCACATTTATTGTTGGCCATGCAATATAAGCTTTTACCCATACAATGCCCCGGCGCTAGGATCAGGTCAAACCCACTGCTGCCGAGGTGCCCCATGTTCGACCTGCCTGCCTTGCGTGATGCTGCCCGCCTGGTGAATGCCCATGTGCCTGCCACCCCCCAATATGCCTGGCCGCGGCTGGCCGAGCGCTTGGGTTGCGAAGTCTGGGTCAAGCACGAGAACCATGCCCCGACCGGCGCCTTCAAGGTCCGGGGTGGCTTGCTCTATGTGCAATGGTTGCGGGCAGAGCGGCCGCAGGTGCGGGGGCTGGTCACCGCCACGCGGGGCAACCATGGCCAGAGCATGGCGCTGGCGGCGCGCAATGCCGGACTGCCGATCATCATCGTCGTGCCCCAGGGCAATTCACGAGAAAAGAACGCGGCGATGCGCGCACTCGGTGCGGAGTTGATCGAGCATGGCGCCGACTTCGACCAGTCCCGTGAGGAGGCTGCGCGCCAGGCGCAATTGCACGGCTATGAAATGGTGCCGTCGTTTCATCCGCAACTGGTGCGCGGGGTGGCGACCTATGCCCTGGAATTGCTTGAGGCCGTGCGCGACCTCGATTGTGTCTATGTCCCTATCGGCATGGGCTCGGGCATCTGCGGCCTGATCCAGGCCCGCAACCTGTTGGGGCTGCGCACCGAGATCGTCGGCGTGGTGTCCACGGCGGCGGATGCCTTTGCCTTGAGTGTCGAGCAAGGCCAGATCGTCACTACCGCCACCGCCGACACCTTCGCCGACGGCATGGCCTGTCGCATACCGATGCCCGAGGCCTTCGAAATCATCCGCGCGCATGCGGCGCGTATCGTGCGGGTCAGTGATGATGAAATCGCCGGGGCCATGCGCATCTATCACGAGGATACCCACAACACCGCGGAAGGCGCGGGGGCGGCAGGCCTGGCGGCCCTGATCCAGGAGCGCGAGCGGCAACGGGGGCGCAAGGTGGCGGTGATTCTCAGTGGCGCCAATGTCGATCGGGAGCGGTATGCGCAGGTGTTGAGTGAAAAATGTTGAATTGATCTGTTGGAAAAAGTGCTATCTTATTTTGATAGCATTTTCCGATGAACAATCGATATCGCAAAATCCTCGACAGCATTTTTCGCACGCCCACCAGTGCCATTCTGGTGTTCGCCGACATTGAAGCACTGGTTGTGCATCTGGGCGGCCAGGTGGTTGAGCGTGAGGGTTCCAGGGTCAAGCTTGTTCTGGGGGCTCAGCAGTGGCGTTGCCACAGGCCGCACCCGGGCAAGGAGGCCAAGCGATATCAAGTCGAAGAAGCCCGCGAGTTTCTCCTGCGGGCAGGAGTACAGCCATGAACACGATGCACCACAAGGGCTACAACGCCCGCATCGACTACGACCCCCGTGACGACATTTTCGTCGGCCGGGTACTGGGCGTTCGGGACATCATCAGCTTTCATGCCAGCTCCGTCAGCCAGTTGCATGAGGCGTTTCACCTGGCGCTGGACGATTACCTGGCCGATTGTGCCGAGCGTGGTGTGGCGCCCGAGCGGCCCGCGTCAGGCAAGGTCATGTTGCGCATTCGCCCAGAGGTCCACGCTGCGGCGACCATTGCCGCACAGTCAGCGGGCAAGAGTCTCAATCAGTGGGCGGACGAAGTCTTCGAGCGTGCGGCTCAGGCTTGACGGGATTTCGCTCGGGCGAAGCAATTTCTTCCAATACAGCCACGGCGTTTCCCGCTTTAATAGCGCCTGCCTTCAACGCTGTCTATGGAATGCCCCATGCCTTTCTCCAATGGATTTCTCCTCAGTCTTTCCCTGTGCCTGGATATCGGCATCGCCAATATCGCCATGATCACCCTGGCCATGCAGCGCGGCTTTCTCCAGGGGTTCTGGCTGGGGCTGGGCACCTGTGTGGGCGATCTGGTCTACGCGTTGGCGGCCCTGGCCGGGATGACCGTGCTGCTGCAGTTCGAGGCCGTGCGCTGGGTGTTGTGGGTGGGCGGGTCGATGATGTTGATCTGGTTTGCGCTGAAGATGCTGCTGGCCGCCTGGCGCGGGGAGGGGCATCTGCAACCGGGCGAGGTGGTGGTGGAATCGTCCTGGCGCGAGTTTGTCCGCGGGATCGTACTGGCGATGTCGTCACCCAGCGCCATCCTCTGGTTTGCCGCGGTGGGCGGGGTGCTGATTTCCCGTTCCGGTGGTGGCAGCCTGATGGAAGCCGGATTGTTCCTGTCCGGCTTTTTCGCCGCCGGGCTGCTCTGGTGCCTGTCGCTGTGCCTGATTGCCAGTCACGGCGGGCGCTTGCTGGGTGAGCGGCTGCTGACCTGGTCCTACCTGCTCTCGGCGGCGATTTTCTGCTACTTCGCGGTGTACGTGATTGTCTCCGGTTATCGGGAATTCATCCTCGCCGTGCCGGCTGCCACAGCGGGTCTATAATCAGTCGGGGCACCCGTGCGCAGGTGCCGTCAGGCCGGAGGATCTTTGCGATGAAAGGTCTTGATGCAAAAAAAATGGCCAAGAAAAAGCCCCTGAAAACCGCTGAGGAAAAACGCGCCGCCAAACGTGCAAAACGTGCGGCCGCCAGTGGTTTCCTTCCATGACAACGACCTGGAGCCCCGCGAGGGGCTCTTGTTTGATTAAGGCAAAGGAAATGTCCGACCCGATTCAATCCGCCATTCGCCCCGTACGCTTCGACGTCGCCGCCCCGCTGGTCATCGCCGGTCTCGGTGGACGCTTCAAGCAGTCCACGATCAGCAAGATTCCTCACCTGTGGCAGCGCTTCGAGCCTTACATCGGTCGGGTGCCGGGGCAGTGCTCGGACTTCACCTATGGCGTGTGCTGCAATGCCGACGGCAAGGGCAATTTCGATTACATCGCCGGCGTTGAAGTAAAGAACGTCGAGTTGCTGCCGGCCGATTTTCAGCACATCGAACTCACGCCCCAGCGTTATGCGGTGTTCGAGCACCATGGCAGCCTCGACCACCTCAAGGATACCTTCCAGGCCATCTGGCACGACTGGCTGCCGGTTTCTGGCGAGCGGGCCGCGCAGGCCCCGGAATTCGAGCGCTATGGCAAGAATTTCGATCCGTTCGACAGCCACAGCGTCATGGAGATCTGGTTGCCGCTCGAGCCTCGCTAGGTGCAGGTCGGTCACTTTTTTCAGCGCTGCTGTCGATTCCTTGCACCCTCATTCGACCATCTGTGAATGCGCCGTACCGATCGGCGCTCCACACCTGTCGACGCACCGAGGACACGACCATGAGCAGCGCCGCCGAACACGAAATTCGTCAACTGATCGAGCAATGGATCCCGACCGTTCGCAGCCGGGACGTCGACGCCATCACCGCCCCTTACGCCGACAACATCCGCGCCTTCGATGCGGTCAAGGCCCTGCAGTTCCAGGGCAAGGCCGCCTACCGCGCCCACTGGCAGGCCTGTATGGAGCATTGCCCCGGCGAGATGGTCTTCGAGGTGGAGCAGTTGCAGATCCAGGCCACGCCGGAACTGGCCATTGCTCATTGGCTCAACCGCTGCGGCCCGGCCACCCCGGAAGGCGGTGAGGACCAAAGCTGCTACATGCGCGTCACCGTCGGCTACCAGCGTATCGGCGGGCAATGGCAAGTGATTCACGAGCACTGGTCGGCGCCTTTCGACATGGAGTCCGGAGCTGCCCTGTTTTCGCTCAAACCTTGAAATTAAAGCGACAGGTCTTACGCCAAATCGCGCTTTCCCTGATGGTGCGATTAGCAGTCATAGTTCACTTTCCGCCCTGGAGATGACAGATGAAATATCTGTGCCTGGTCTACTGTGAAGAGGGGCTGCTGCACAGCCTGCCCGACAGCCCTGCCGATGCCGAGTGCATGGCCTATGCCGAGTCGATCCAGGGTAGCGGGCGCATGCTGGCCGCCGAAGCGCTCAAGCCCGTACAGACCGCGACCACGGTGCGCGTGCGCGGTGGGCACATGAGCCTGACGGACGGCCCTTTTGCCGAAACCAAGGAGCAACTGGCCGGCTTCTACCTGGTCGATGCGCGCGACCTCAACGAGGCGCTGAACATCGCCAAGGGTATACCTGCCGCCCGGGTCGGCAGCGTTGAAGTGAGGCCGGTCCGCGAACTGCAACCCTGAGCCGAGGGAGACCATCACGATGAGCCTTTATCCGCCCGGGGCGGCGCAGTACGAGCTTTCCCTCACCCGCCTGATCGATGCGCCGCGCAGCAAGGTGTTCCGGGCCTGGACCGAACCTGAGCTGCTGGCGCAATGGTGGGGCCCCAACGGCATGTCCACGCCGGTGTGTGAAATGCAGTTGTGGGTGGGTGGGCTGTTTCGCACCGTGATGCAGGCTCCGGATGGCACCGAATACCCGAACCAGGGGGTGTTCCTGGAGATCGTCGCGCCCGAACGGATTGTCTTCACCGATGCCTTCGGCCCGGGCTGGGTGCCATCGAACAGGGCATTCATGACCGTGGTGGTGACCTTCGAGGATGTCCAGGGCAAGACCCGCTACACCGCGCGCGCCTGGCACTGGAATGCCACCGATTGCCTGGCCCATGAGGAAATGGGCTTTCATCGCGGCTGGGGCGAAAGCCTCGACCGGCTGGTGGACCTGGTGATCCACAAGATGCCCGGCGGATGACGACGCTGGCGCAGGTGCGGGCCGAGGTCGAGTCGGTCTATCAGCGCGAATCACGACGCATCCTGGCAACGCTTATCCGTCTGCTGGGCGACTTCGACCTGGCCGAGGAAGCCATGCACGAAGCCTTCTTCGTGGCCGTGGAGCGTTGGCGGCGAGATGGCATTCCTGCCAATCCCCGGGCCTGGCTTGTGTCTACCGGGCGCTTCAAGGCTATTGACGGGATACGCCGACGCGCCCGTTTCGACCGCTCCCAGGTGCAGTTGATGATGGCCCTCGAGGCACTGGAGGAGGATGAGGTGGAGCATGAAGAGCTTGAGGACGATCGCCTGCGTCTGATCTTCACCTGCTGTCACCCGGCACTGGCCGCCGACGCCCAGGTGCCGCTGACCTTGCGCGAGGTCTGCGATCTGACCACCGAGGAAATCGCCCGGGCCTTCCTGCAAAGCCCGGCCACCATTGCCCAGCGCATCGTGCGCGCCAAGGCCAAGATCCGCGATGCGCAGATACCCTATCAAGTGCCATCGCTGGGCGAATTGCCCGAGCGCCTGGACAGCGTGCTGCGGGTCATCTACCTGGTGTTCAATGAGGGCTATTCGGCGTCTTCGGGCGACAGCCTAATGCGCAATGACCTGAGCGATGAAGCCATTCGCCTGGGCCGGCTGTTGCAGCAACTGCTGCCAGACCCCGAAGTACTTGGCCTGCTGGCGCTGATGCTGCTGCAAGCCTCGCGGCAGCAGGCGCGCAGCGATGAAAACGGCGAGTTGATCCTGCTCGACGAACAGGACCGCAGCCTGTGGAACCGCGCGCTGATCGCCGAGGGCAGTCAACTGGTGCAGCAGGCGTTGCGCAGCCGGCAACTGGGCGTGTACAGCCTGCAGGCGGCCATCGCCGCCGTGCATGCGCAGGCCGCCAGTGCCGAGCAGACCGACTGGACAGAAATCGTTGGTTTGTACGATGTGCTGCTGCAGGGCTGGCCGTCACCGGTGGTGGAGCTCAATCGCGCCGCTGCCCTGGCGCGCCGTGATGGTCCCCTGGCAGGCCTGGATGCGATAGAGGCGATTCTGGCCCGTGGCCAGTTGCAGGATTACCACCTGGCCCATGCCGCCCGTGCCGAACTCTGTCGGCAACTGGGGCGGCCGGAGCAGGCGCGGGCGGCCTATCAGACCGCGCTGGGCCTGACCGCCCAGGGCGCCGAACGGCGCTTTATCGAGCGCCGCCTGCGCGAGCTGTAAACCTTAGCCGATGCTGATCGGTGGCGGGCTGACCAGGTCGACGACCTGCTGCTTGCGTGGTGCGAGAATCTCGGCTTCGCCTTCGACCACCAGTTCGTCTTTCTGGTTGTACACATTGGTGGCAATGCGCACTTTGAACTTGGGCAGCTTCTCCAGGATTTCCAGGCGCACGGTCAGGGTGTCGCCGATCTTCACCGGCTTCTGGAAGCTCATCTTCTGACCCAGGTAGATGGTGCCCGGGCCAGGCAGTTCGCAGGCCACCGCGGCGCTGATCAGGGCGCCACTGAACATGCCGTGGGCGATACGCTCCTTGAACATGCTCTTGGCGGCGAACTCGGCATCCAGGTGCACCGGGTTGTGGTCACCGGACATCGCCGCGAACAGCTGGATGTCGCGTTCTTCGACGGTCTTGCTGAAACTGGCGGTCTGGCCGACTTCAAGGGCTTCGTAGGGCGTGTTGGTGACCTGGGTCATCGATTCGGTTCCTGTAGGCGCGGGGGCGGCCGTCATTCGCTGCGGGCAGGGCGGCCAAGGGCCAGGGCCTGTTCCAGCCAGTCGATGATGGCGGCCGTGACCTCGTCACGGTTGGTTTCATTGAGCAGTTCATGTCGCGCTTGCGGGTACAGCTGCAACTGCACATGCTGGTTGCCGGCCAGGCGCAAAGCACCGGCCAGATCCTTGAGACGCTTGCCGGCACTGACCGGATCACATTCGCCGCCCATGACCAGGATCGGCAGGTTCGGATCGATCTGTTTGAGGTTGGCGGGCCGGCTGATCTGCTCCAGGCCCATCAGTAGGTCGATCCACAGGCGGTTGCTGCAGCGAAAGCCGCACAGCGGGTCGGCCACGTAGCGGTCGACTTCGCTGCTGTCGCGGCTCAGCCAGTCGAACGGCGTGCGATTGGGTTTGAAGGCCTTGTTGAAGGAGCCGAACGACAACCAGTCGATCAGTGCGCTGTGGCCCAGCGGGCCCTGGCGCCAGGACTCGAAGCGGGCGATCACGCAGGCGGTGCGGTACAGCGCCGGCGGCTGGAAGTTCGAGCCACTGAGAATCGCGCCCTGCAGGCTGGCGCCGTGGTGCATGAGGTAGGCCTGGGCAATGTAGCTGCCCATGCTGTGACCGAACAGGAACACCGGTGTGCCGGGGTACAGCAGGCCGATATGCTGGCTGAGCAGGCCCAGGTCGTTGATCACCGTACTCCAGCCGTTGTGCCGGGCGAACAGGCCCAGGGTACCGAGTTCGGCAGTACGGCCGTGGCCACGTTGGTCGTGGGCGAACAAGGCAAACCCGGCAGCGCACAAGGCTTCGCCCAGGCGCTGGTAGCGACCTGCGTGCTCGGCCATGCCGTGGGCCAGTAACACCACCGCCTTGATCGGTGTGTCCGGCAGCCACTGGTAGACATACAGGTTGCTGTGATCGCAGGTCGGTAGCCAGAACGCATCGTGGTGCATGGCGGGTCCTTGTGCACGCGGAACGGTGAGTCAGCACAGTGTATAACCCAAGCATGCAATCGAAAGGCGGCCACAAACAAGATTCACAATGTTAATGACAGCCCTTGGCGTATTTGCCACCTGCGGCATACCTGCTAACGTCGGCAAAGTACCCTCTTCGCCAAGAAGGCCAGGGGGGCCGGAACGGCTCAGGTATGAGGACAAGAATAAATGCAAGCTGATTTCTGGAATGACAAGCGCCCCGCAGGCGTTCCTTCGCTCATAGACATGAATGCTTACAAGTCTGTGGTCGAAGTGTTCGAACGCTCCTGCAAGAAGTTCGCTGACCGCCCGGCGTTCAGCAACCTGGGGGTGACCCTGAGCTATGCCGAGCTGGAACGCCATTCCGCGGCCTTTGCCGCCTACCTGCAGCAGCACACCGATCTGGTGCCGGGCGACCGCATTGCGGTGCAGATGCCCAACGTGCTGCAGTACCCCATCGCTGTATTCGGTGCCATGCGCGCCGGGCTGATCGTGGTCAACACCAACCCGCTGTACACCGCGCGGGAGATGCGTCACCAGTTCAAGGATTCCGGGGCGCGCGCACTGGTCTACCTGAACATGTTCGGCAAGCTGGTGGAGGAAGTGTTGCCTGACACCAACATCGAATTTCTCATCGAAGCGCGGATGGGCGACATGCTGCCGGCGGCCAAGGGCTGGCTGGTCAACACCCTGGTAGCCAAGGTCAAGAAGATGGTGCCGGCCTACCACCTGCCCCAGGCCGTGCCGTTCAAGACCGCCCTGGCACAGGACCGTGGCCAGTCGCTGCGGCCGGTGGCGCAGAGCCTCGACAACGTCGCCGTGCTGCAATACACCGGCGGCACCACGGGGCTGGCCAAGGGCGCGATGCTGACCCACGGCAACCTGGTGGCCAACATGCTCCAGGTGCTGGCCTGTTTTTCCCAGCACGGCCCGGATGGCCAGCGGCTGATCAAGGAAGGCCAGGAGGTGATGATCGCGCCGCTGCCGCTCTACCATATCTATGCCTTCACCGCGAACTGCATGTGCATGATGGTGACCGGCAACCACAACGTGCTGATCACCAACCCGCGGGACATCCCCGGCTTTGTCAAAGAGCTGAAGAAGTGGCGGTTTTCCGCGCTGATCGGGCTCAACACCCTGTTCGTCGCGCTGATGAACCATCCGAAATTCAAGGAGCTGGATTTCTCGGCGCTGAAGGTCACCAACTCCGGCGGCACCGCACTGGTCACGGCCACCGCCGAGCGCTGGGAAGCCCTGACCGGTTGCCGCATTGTCGAAGGCTATGGCCTGACCGAGACGTCGCCGGTCGCCAGCACCAACCCGTATGGGCAACTGGCGCGCCTGGGTACCGTGGGCATTCCGGTGCCGGGCACCGCGTTCAAGGTGATCGACGATGAGGGCATTGAGCAACCGTTCGGCGAGCGCGGCGAGTTGTGCATCAAGGGCCCGCAGGTGATGAAGGGCTACTGGCAGCATCCCGAGGCCACGGCCGAGGCGCTGGACAGCGAAGGCTGGTTCAAGACCGGCGATATCGCGGTGATCGACCCCGATGGTTTCACCCGGATTGTCGATCGCAAGAAGGACATGATCATCGTCTCGGGTTTCAACGTGTACCCCAACGAGATCGAGGAAGTGGTCATGGGCCACCCGCAAGTGGCCAACTGCGCGGTGATCGGCATCCCCGACGAGCGTTCCGGCGAGGCAGTGAAACTGTTCGTGGTGCCGCGGGAGGGCGGGGTCAGCCTTGAAGAGCTCAAGTCCTACTGCAAGGCCAATTTCACCGGCTACAAGGTGCCCAAGCACATTGTGGTGCGCGATTCCTTGCCGATGACGGCGGTGGGCAAGATCCTGCGCCGCGAGCTGCGCGACATCGCCTGATCGTTGCCTCTGTAGGAGCGGGCTTGCCCCGCGATGGGTTCGCACAAACCCATCGCGGGGCAAGCCCGCTCCTACAAATCCCGTCTTTTAGATTGTTTACTCTAAAAATGACTACGATATAATCAAGAGTCATTTTTATGACTGTTTGGGCTGCTTTAGCTCTAGGCGACCCCTGGCAAAGCTGCTACTCTCGGCCCGCTTTCGATTATCAGGTTTGCAATAAACCGTAATCTCATATCAATAATAATCGCATCGACTGCGGTGAAGAATTCGCTGTTGCTGAAGGAGTGGGCTTCCATGATCGAAAATTTTTGGAAGGATAAGTACCCAGCCGGGATTGCGGCGCAAATCAATCCTGACGAGTACCCGAACATCCAGGCAGTGCTGAAACAGTCCTGCCAACGCTTTGCTGATAAACCAGCCTTTAGCAACCTGGGCAAAACCATTACCTACGGCGAGCTGTACGAGCTGTCGGGGGCGTTTGCCGCCTACCTGCAGCAGCACACCGACCTGCAACCTGGCGATCGCATCGCCGTGCAACTGCCCAACGTCCTGCAGTACCCGGTCGCCGTGTTCGGCGCCTTGCGGGCCGGCCTGATCGTGGTCAACACCAACCCGTTGTATACCGCGCGGGAAATGGAGCACCAGTTCAACGATGCCGGCGCCAAGGCGCTGGTGTGCCTGGCCAACATGGCGCATCTGGCCGAGAAGGTGGTGCCCAAGACCCAGATCAAGCACGTTATTGTCACCGAAGTGGCCGATATGCTGCCACCGGTAAAACGCCTGTTGATCAACAGCGTGATCAAGTACGTGAAGAAAATGGTGCCGGCCTACCACCTGCCCAAGGCGATCAAGTTCAATGATGTGTTGAGCAAGGGCGCCGGCCGGCCGGTCAAGGAAGCCAGCCCGGACAGCAATGATGTGGCCGTGCTGCAGTACACCGGCGGCACCACCGGGGTGGCCAAGGGCGCGATGCTGACCCACCGCAACCTGGTGGCCAACATGCTGCAGTGCCGGGCGCTGATGGGCTCGAACCTCAATGAAGGTTGCGAGATCCTGATCACGCCGCTGCCGCTGTACCACATCTATGCCTTCACCTTCCATTGCATGGCGATGATGCTGATCGGCAACCACAACATCCTGATCAGCAACCCGCGCGACCTGCCGGCAATGGTCAAGGAACTGTCGAAGTGGAAGTTCAGCGGCTTTGTCGGCCTGAACACCTTGTTCGTTGCCCTGTGCAACAACGAGACCTTCCGCAAGCTGGATTTCTCCGGGCTGAAGATCACCCTGTCGGGCGGCATGGCCCTGCAGATGAGCGTGGCCGAGCGCTGGAAGGCGGTCACCGGTTGCGCCATCTGCGAAGGCTACGGCATGACCGAGACCAGCCCGGTGGCGGCGGTGAACCCGGCCGAGCAGAACCAGATCGGCACTATCGGCATTCCGGTGCCGTCGACCCTGTGCAAGGTCATCGACGACGCCGGTGTCGAACTGCCGCTGGGTGAAGTCGGTGAGCTGTGCGTGAAGGGGCCGCAGGTGATGAAGGGCTACTGGCAGCGCCAGGATGCCACCAACGAGATCCTCGACAGCGAAGGCTGGTTGAAGACCGGTGACATCGCCCTGATCCAGCCTGACGGCTACATGCGCATCGTCGACCGCAAGAAAGACATGATCCTGGTCTCCGGTTTCAACGTCTATCCGAACGAGCTCGAAGATGTGCTGGCAGCACTGCCGGGCGTGTTGCAGTGCGCGGCTATCGGTGTGCCTGACGAGAAGTCCGGCGAAGTGATCAAGATCTTCATCGTCGCCAAGCCAGGGGTGACCCTGACCAAGGAGCAGGTGATGGAGCACATGCGCGCCAATGTCACCGGCTACAAGGTGCCGCGTTACGTCGAGTTCCGCGAGGCGCTGCCGACCACCAACGTCGGCAAGATCCTGCGCCGTGAACTGCGTGATGAAGAACTGAAAAAGCTGGGCCTGAAGAAGATCGCCTGAGGCCCGGGCTTCGTGGGAGCGGGCTTGCCCCGCGATCGCGGTGTGTCAGCCACATCGCTTCGCGGGGCAAGCCCGCTCCCACCGCGATTGGCCTCAGCGCAATTTCTCCAGCATCTGGTAGTACCACATCCCCGCCGCCAGCAGCGGATTGCCCAGCACATCGCCCATGGGCACCTTGATGTGCTTGCAGCCGGCGAAGGTATCGAACTTCTCCAGCGTCCCGGTCAGCGCCTCGGCCATGATCTCGCCCATGATGTGGCTGGTGGCGATGCCATGCCCGGAATACCCCTGGCAGTACCAGACATTGTCCGACAGCTTGCCCAGCTGCGGAATGCGGTTGACCACGATGCCCATGGCGCAACTCCACTGGAACTCGATCGGAACGCCCTTGAGCGCCGGAAAGGTGCGCTCGATGCACGGCCGCAATTCACCAGCGATATCCCGCGAGTCACGCCCCGAGTAGTTGGCGCCACCGCCGAACAGCAGGCGACCATCGGCCGTCAGGCGATAGTAGTCGAGGACGAAACGGCAGTCGTATACCGCCAGGTCATGGGGGTTGATCTGCGCTGCCAGCTCGCCCAGCGGCGCGGTGGTGACGATGCCGCCCATGGCTGGGAAGATCTTGCCCTTGAGCTGGCGTTTTTCCAGTTTGTGGTAGACGTCGCCGGCCAGCATGATCTGCTTGGCCTCGACCCGCCCCTGGGCGGTGACCACGGCAGGTTGCGGGCCATGGACGATGTCCAGCACTTCGGAGTTTTCGAAGATCAGCGCGCCCAGGCCATGGGCCGCACGGGCTTCGCCGAGGCACAGGTTGAGCGGGTGCAGGTGCAGGTTGCGCAGGTTTTTCAGCGCACCCAGGTACAGCGGGCTTTGCAGGTGCTGCGCCATGTCCTGGCGATCGAGCAACTGCACCTGATCACCCATGCCGCGGCGCCGCGCCTCGGCTTCGAATGAACGCAGTTCGTCCATGTGCGAGGCTTTCATCGCCGCATGCAAGTGACCGCGCTTGAGGTCGCAGGCGATGCCGTAGCGTTCCACCCGCTGCTCGATGATCTGGTGCCCGCGCCAGCGCAGGTGCCAGATGAAGTCATCGACGTCATCGCCGAGCTTGTCGCGCATCTGCTTGCGCATGGCTTCATCGCCGGACAGGCTGCCGGTGACCTGGCCGCCGTTGCGCCCGCTGGCGCCCCAGCCGATGCGATTGGTTTCGACGATGGCGACCTTCAGGCCACGTTCGGCCAGCTCGACGGCACTGGCCACACCGGTAAATCCGCCGCCGATGATGGCCACGTCGACCTTCACGGTGCCCTTGAGGGTGGGGTACTGGGTGCTGTCATTGAGGCTGGCGGTGTAGTAGGAGGCGCTGCGCTGGGCAGTGCCGGCATTCACGGCTGCGTTCATAAAAAATCCTGGGTGCAAAAATAAAGGGATCAGGCCTGGGTCAGGTACCAGCGCCAGTCCTGTTCGCCGACTTCGGCCATGAACTGACGGTATTCGGCACGCTTGACCGCCAGGTAGACGCCGAGAAAGGCCTCGCCAAAGGCTTCCCTTGCCCAGTCCGAAGCCTCCAGGGCCTTGAGCGAGGTCAGCCAGTCGGTGGGCAGCAATTGCTTGGCCTGGGCGTAGCCGTTGCCTTCGACCGGTGCACCCGGGTCGAGCTGCTGGCGGATGCCCTGGTGCAGGCTGGCGAGGATCGCGGCAGCGGCCAGGTACGGGTTGGCGTCGGCGCCGCAGATGCGGTGTTCGATGTGCCGGCTGTTGGCCGGGCCACCCGGCACCCGCAGGCTCACGGTGCGGTTGTCGACGCCCCAGGTCGGCGCCAGCGGCGCATAGCTGTTGGCCTGGAAGCGGCGGTAGGAGTTGGCGTTGGGGCAGAACAGCAGCAACGAGTCGAGCAGGTGCTTGAGCATACCCGCCACCGACTGGCGCAGCAGCGGTGTGCCAGCCTTGTCTTCGCTGGCATAGAGGTTGTTGCCCTGGGCATCGGCCAGGCTCACATGCATGTGCATGCCGGTGCCGGCCAGGTGATCGAACGGCTTGGCCATGAAACAGGCCTGCATACCGTGCTTGTTGGCCACCCCCTTGACCAGGCGCTTGTAGCGCACCGCCTGGTCCATGGCCAGCAGGGCATCGCCATGCTCTAGGGTGATTTCCACCTGGCCCGGGGCATACTCGGAAATCGCTGTGCGTGCCGGAATACCCTGCGCCTTGCAGGCGGCATAGAGGTCGGCGAGGAACGGCTCGATCTGTTCCAGTTCCCGCAGGCCATACACCTGGGTGCCGCGAGGGCGGCCGCCGTCGCTGTCCAGCGCCGGTTGTGGCCGGCCCTGCGCATCGCGTTTCTGATCGAGCAGGTAGAACTCCAGCTCGCAGGCCATCACCGGGTGGTAACCATCGGCCTTGAGCGCATCGATGACCTTGACCAGCAGGTGGCGTGGGTCGGCGATGCTCGCCGGCATGCCCTCGGTCGGGTGCATGCTGACCTGCACCGCAGCGGTGGGAATCTGCCGCCAGGGCAGGCGCACCAGGCTGTTCTCCAGGGGGTAGGCGCGGCAGTCGATATCGCCGACGTCCCACACCAGTCCGGAGTTCTCCACATCGTCGCCATTGAGGGTCAGGCCCAGGATGGTGCTGGGCAGCGGCCGTCCGCTTTCATACACCGCCAGCAGCTCTTCGCGGTGCAGCAGCTTGCCGCGTGGCACGCCGTTGGCGTCGAGGATGAACAGTTCGATCATCTCGATATCGGGGTTGGCGGCCAGGAAGGTTCGGGCCTGCTCGATGGGGGCAAATTGCATGGGGCTCTCGCTCGCGCCGTCAGGCGCACAGGACTGTCTTCACCAGTATGGCGGCAGTCATCGACAAGGAAAGTCGGCCAGACGCTGGCCGCACGGTTCAGTGCGAAGCGAGGAGGGCGTCCGGTGGGCGGGCATGGCGGCAGTGCCACAAGGCCCAGAAGGCGAGAATGATGTGCACCAGCGGGTTTTCGCCAGAGCGCGCCCGCACCTTCGGGAACGAAGGGCGCAACAACGGGCGGGGCAAACGCAGGGGCGAAGTCATGCCTCGATACTCCCATGCCGGTGAAGGTTCATTAAATCAGCCTTTGTATACCTTCAGATCAATCCTGGCTAAACAAAGAACGCCTTTGCCACGACCGTGCCGAGGCCGGGCAAATCTGCGACAATCCCAGCCCTTCCTATGCCGATCATGTAAAAGCAGGCTCACCTGCACGACTAAAAAGCGCCCCATGACTGACCACGCCATCGATCAACTGCTGAAAAACCTCGACCACGCCATGATTGCCGAGCGCCATCGCCTGCGCCGGCAACTGCACGAACTGCGCAAGCGCCCGGACGAGGCCAAGCTTGCGCAGTGGGTCGACAAGGTCCAGGCATCCTGCGCCCAGGTCACTGCGCGCAAGGCCAGCGTGCCGAGCATCCGTTACGACGACAGCCTGCCGATTGCGGCCAAGCGTGACGAGATCAAGAAGGTGCTGGCCGAGCATCAGGTGCTGATCATCGCCGGTGAAACCGGCTCGGGCAAAACCACCCAGTTGCCGAAGATCTGCCTGGAGCTGGGGCGTGGCCAGCACGGCCTGATCGCCCATACCCAGCCCCGGCGGATCGCGGCGCGTAGCGTCGCCACCCGGGTCGCCGAAGAGCTGGGTACACCATTGGGCGCGCTGGTCGGCTACCAGGTGCGCTTCGAAGACCAGAGCGACGCCAACACCCTGGTCAAGCTGATGACCGACGGCATCCTGCTGGCCGAAACCCAGCACGACCGCTTTCTCGAACGCTACGACACCATCATCGTCGACGAAGCCCACGAACGCAGCCTGAACATCGACTTCCTGCTCGGCTACCTCAAGACCCTGCTGCCTCGTCGCCCGGACCTGAAGGTGATCATCACCTCGGCGACCATCGACCTTGAGCGCTTCTCCAAGCACTTCGACGATGCGCCGATCATCGAAGTGTCCGGCCGCACCTACCCGGTGGAAACCTGGTACCGGCCGTTGACCAGCGAGCAGGACGAGGAGGGCAACCGGGTCGAAGACGACCTGACCGTGGACCAGGCGATTCTCGCCACCCTCGACGAAATCGCCGCCCATGAGCGCGGCCAGGGCAAGGGCCCGGGTGATGTGCTGGTGTTCCTGCCCGGCGAGCGCGAGATTCGCGACGCCGCCGAGATGCTGCGCAAGGCCCAGTTGCGCCACACCGAGATCCTGCCGCTGTACGCGCGCCTGTCGCCGGCCGAGCAGCAGAAGATTTTCCAGTCCCATCCGGGGCGGCGCGTGGTGCTGGCGACCAACGTCGCCGAAACCTCGCTGACGGTGCCGGGCATTCGTTATGTGATCGACAGCGGCACCGCGCGGATCAGCCGCTACAGCTACCGCGCCAAGGTCCAGCGCCTGCCCATCGAGGCGGTGTCCCAGGCCAGTGCCAACCAGCGTAAAGGCCGTTGCGGGCGGGTCGAACCGGGCATCTGCGTGCGCCTGTACAGCGAAGAGGATTTCAACGCACGGCCGGCGTTCACCGATCCGGAGATCCTGCGTACCAACCTCGCGGCGGTGATCCTGCAGATGCTCCATCTGCGCCTGGGTGAAATCGACGCCTTTCCCTTTATCGAGCCGCCGGATGGCAAAGCCATCAGCGACGGCTTCAACCTGTTGCAGGAGCTCTCGGCGGTCAACCGCGAGAACCAGCTGACACCACTGGGCCGGCAACTGGCGCGCCTGCCGGTCGACCCACGCCTGGGGCGCATGCTGCTCGAAGGTGCCAAGCAGGGCAGCCTCAATGAAGTGTTGATCGTCGCCAGCGCCCTGTCGGTGCAGGACCCGCGCGAGCGTCCGCCGGAGCGCCAGCAGGCCGCCGACCAGGCGCATGCGCAGTGGAAGGATGCCGATTCCGACTTCGCCGCCCTGGTCAACCTGTGGCGCGGCTTCGAAGAACAACGCCTGGCCCTGACCGCCAGCCCGCTGCGCAACTGGTGCCGGAAGAATTTCCTCAACTACCTGCGCCTGCGCGAATGGCGCGATGCGCACCGCCAGTTGAGCCTGATCTGTCGCGATCTGCAGTTGAGCATCAACAAGGACCCGGCCGATTTCCCGAAACTGCACAAGGCGATCCTCTCCGGCCTGCTCAGCCAGATCGGCCAGAAGACCGAAGACGGCGACTACCTCGGTGCCCGTCAGCGACGCTTCTGGGTGCATCCGTCCTCGGGCCTGGGCAAGAAGCGGCCACAGTGGATCATGACCGCCGAACTGGTCGAAACCACCAAGCTCTACGCGCGCATGGTGGCCAAGATCGAGCCGGACTGGATCGAGCCGTTGGCCACCCACCTGGTCAAGAAGAACCACTTCGAGCCGCACTGGGAGAAGAAGCGCGGCCAGGTGGTGGCCTATGAACAGGTCACCCTTTATGGCCTGATCGTGGTCGGCCGTCGCCCGGTGCATTTCGGGCCGATCGACCCGGTGATGTCCCGCGAGCTGTTTATCCGCGAGGCGCTGGTGGGCGGTGAAATCCAGTCCCGGGCCAAGTGCCTGAGCGCCAATCGCAACCTGCTCGAACAACTCGACGAACTGGAAGCCAAGGCCCGGCGTCGCGACATCCTCGCCGACGACGAAACCCTTTACGGCTTCTACGAGGCGCGCTTGCCGGCCGAGATCCACCAGACCGCGACCTTCGACAGTTGGTACCGGGTCAACAGCCAGAAAGATCCGCAGCTGCTGATCATGCGCGAGGAAGACGTGCTGGCCCGCGAGGCCAGCGAGGTCACGGCGGCGCAGTACCCCGACACCTTGCGCCTGGGCGACTTGAGCCTGGCCCTGAGTTATCACTTCGAACCCAATCATCCGCGCGACGGTGTCACGGTGCGGGTACCGGCGCCATTGTTGCCGAGCCTGCCGGGCGAACGCCTGGAGTGGCTGGTGCCGGGCCTGCTCGAAGCCAAGTGCATCGCCCTGGTGCGCAACCTGCCCAAGGCCCTGCGCAAGAACTTCGTGCCGGTACCGGACTTCGTCAAGGCCGCCCTGCAACGCATGACCTTTGCCGAAGGCTCCTTGCCCCAGGCCCTGGGCCGCGAACTGCTGCGCATGACCGGGGCACGAGTCAGCGATGAGGCCTGGGCCGAAGCCGCAGGACAAGTCGATAACCACCTGAAGATGAACCTGGAAGTGGTCGACGGGCGCGGCAAGTTCCTTGGCGAAGGCCGCGACCTGGCGGAACTGACCGCGCGCTTTGCCGCCGCCAGCCAGGCCGCACTGGCCGTGCCGCAGACCGAAAAGAGCCAGCAGCCGGTGCAGGCCAAGGCCTTCGCCCAGGTGGCCGAGACCGCCCAGCAGAAGATCGCCGGGCTGTCGATGACGGTCTATCCGGCCTTGGTGGAGGAAAATGGCACGGTCAAGGAAGGGCGTTTCTCGACCCAGGCCGAAGCCGAGTTCCAGCACCGGCGCGCCTTGCAGCGCCTGCTGCTGCAGCAACTGGCCGAGCCGGCCAAGTTCCTGCGCGGCAAGTTGCCCGGCCTTACCGAGCTTGGCCTGCTGTACCGCGAACTGGGGCGTATCGAGGCGTTGGTCGAGGATATCCTTTTGGCCAGCCTCGACAGCTGCATCCTCGACGGTGAAAGCAACCTGCCACGCGATGGTGCCGGCCTGGCCTCGCTGGCCGAGCGCAAGCGCGGCAGCTGGACCGAGCACGCCGAACGCCTGGCGCGCCTGACCCTGGAGATCCTCAAGCTCTGGCATGGGTTGCAGAAGCGCTTCAAGGGCAAGATCGACCTGGCCCAGGCCGTGGCGCTCAACGACATCAAGCAGCAACTGGGCAACCTGGTGTACCCGGGCTTTGTCCGTGAAACTCCGATGCTGTGGCTCAAGGAGATGCCGCGCTACCTCAAGGCCGTCGAACTGCGCCTGGAGAAACTGGGCAGCCAGGTCCAGAAGGACCGGGTCTGGAGCGGCGAGCTGGGTAATCTCTGGACGCAGTACAAGACCCGCGCCGACAAGCACGCCCAGGAAGGCAAGCGCGATGCACATCTGACGCTGTACCGCTGGTGGCTGGAGGAGTATCGGGTGTCCTTGTTCGCCCAGCAGCTGGGCACCAAGGTGCCGGTTTCCGACAAGCGACTGAACAAGCAGTGGAGTCAGGTAGAAGCCTAGAGACCTTTATTTGTGGCACACTTGGCCGATATATGACCGCTGCCTGCCCGGCAGCGGTGTTTAACCAATGAGAGGCCCCGCGGCGATCCCGCACGGGGGTTATTGCCTGCACAAATTGGTACGTTCGTACCATTTTCGAATCGAACAGGCCGCTGCCCGACCGGCATCGGCCCCTGAACAGAGGAACGACCGTGCATAACGTCGTCATCAGCGGCACCGGCCTGTACACCCCGGCCAACAGCATCTCCAACGAGGAGCTGGTGGATTCCTTCAATGCCTATGTGCAGCAGTTCAACGCTGACAACGCCCAGGCCATCGAGCGTGGCGAAGTCCAGGCCCTGGCTGAGTCCAGCGCCGCCTTCATCGAAAAGGCCTCGGGGATCAAGAGCCGCTTCGTCATGGACAAGGACGGCATCCTCGACCCGCAGCGCATGAAGCCACGCTTGCCGGAGCGTTCCAACGACGAGCCGTCGATCCTCTGCCAGATGGCCGTGGCGGCTGCCGAGCAGGCCCTGCAACGGGCCGGGCGCACGGCGGCCGACGTCGATGCGGTGATCGTCGCCTGTTCCAACCTGCAGCGCCCGTACCCGGCCATTGCCATCGAAGTGCAGCAGGCCCTGGGCATCAACGGCTTCGGCTTCGACATGAACGTCGCCTGCTCTTCGGCCACCTTCGGCATCCAGACCGCCTGCAACAGCGTGCAACTGGGCCAGGCCCGCGCCGTACTGGTGATCAGCCCGGAAATCTGCACCGGCCACCTGAATTTCCGCGACCGCGACAGCCACTTCATCTTCGGTGACGCGGCGACTGCCGTGCTGGTCGAGCGGGCTGACCTGGCGACCTCCGCCCATCAGTTCGACATCGTCAGCACCAAGCTGCTGACCCAGTTCTCCAACAACATCCGCAACAACTTCGGCTTCCTCAACCGCGCCGCCGAAGAGGGCATCGGTGCTCCGGACAAGCTCTTCGTCCAGGAAGGTCGCAAGGTGTTCCGCGAAGTCTGCCCGATGGTCGCCGAGCTGATCGGCCAGCACCTGGCCGAGAACAACCTCAACGTCAGTGACGTCAAGCGCTTCTGGCTGCACCAGGCCAACTTGAGCATGAACCACCTGATCGTCAAGAAGCTGCTGGGCCGCGATGCGCTGGAAGAAGAGGCACCGGTGATCCTCGACAGCTACGCCAACACCAGCTCGGCCGGCTCGGTGATCGCCCTGCACAAGCACCAGGACGACCTGGCCAAGGGCGCGCTGGGTGTGCTCAGTTCGTTCGGCGCCGGTTATTCCATCGGTAGCGTGATCCTGCGCAAGCGCTGATCGACCTGCGAACCGTCACACAACGCTGAGGCGGTTCTATCCAATGGCAAAGGGAATCGTTCCCCCGTGAATGTTCCCTTTGCTGATCGCCAAGCCTGTAACAAACTCCTCTAATCAGACTCTACCGGCACAACGACGGATGGATGGCGATGACAGGTGAAGAACAAGGCCGCTTGCTCGAGCGGCTGCTCAAGGGCGAGCAACAGGCTTTCAAGGAACTGGTCGATACCTATCAAGGAGCGATGCGCGCCGTGGCCTATGCCATTGTCGGCAGCCGCAACGCCGATGAGGTGGTGCAGGATGCCTGGTTGGCGGTGGTGCGCAACCTGGGCGGATTCCAGCAGCGTTCCAGCCTCAAGACCTGGCTGCTGACCATTACCGCCAACGCGGCCAAGACCCGTTACAAACACAACCGCCGGGAAGTGCTGCTCGACGACCTGCCCGCGCCCCATGGCAGCATCGGCGACGAGCGTTTTGCCAGCGACGGCCACTGGTTGCTGGCGCCTTCAGCCTGGCACGAAGACAGCCCTGAAGCCTTGCTCAGCCAGGACGAGCTGCGTAAGTGCCTGGAGCACACCTTGCTCAGCCTGTCGGAGCTGCAAAGCAGCGTCCTGGTGTTGCGCGAACGCCAGGGGCTGGAACTGGAACAGATCTGTAATCTTCTCGATATCTCGCTCTCCAATGTCCGCGTGCTGCTGCACCGGGCACGGCTGAAGGTCTTCGCGACCCTGGAACACTTCGAGGAAACCGGCCAATGCTGACCTGCAAGGAACTAGTCGCCCGCTCCAGCGACTTCGTCGATGAACAACTGAACCTGGGCGAGCGCCTGATGGTGCGTCAGCACCTGCTGTTCTGCCGAAACTGCCGGCGCTTCATCAAGCAGCTGCAACTGGCCCAGGCCACCGTGCGGGCCATGCCGCCAGCACCGGAGCCCGGTAGCGCGGCGCTGGCCGAGCGTCTGTCGCGCGAGCAGCGGGGCGCGAACAAGCCCTGAACGACGACTGGAAGGCGCTGCAATGGCGTTTTCCGGCTTATTTCGTTTGGAAGTAAAAAAGTTCCGTTGTCATAAAACATTTATATAAAAGCCACTGATCTGACATAACCCCCCGCCAAGATTCCTCCCCAGCACAAGTGGCCCTGGCCGCGTGTTTTTCCAACACTTTCAAGACCATACAGTAGGGGAGCTACTTCGATGATCCGTAAGCACTTCGCAGGTTTCGCAGCCAGCGCCTTGGCCATGGCCGTAACCGCCCAGGCTTTCGCGGGTACCGTAACCACCGACGGCGCCGATATCGTAGTCAAGACCAAAGGTGGCCTCGAGGTCGCTACTACCGACAAGGAATTCAGCTTCAAGCTGGGCGGTCGTGTCCAGGCCGACTACAGCCGCTTCGACGGTTTCTACACCAACAACGGCAACACTGCCGACGCCGGTTACTTCCGCCGTGCCTACCTGGAGCTGGGTGGTGTGATGTACACCGACTGGGCCTACCAGATCGCCTACGACTTCTCGCACAACTCCGGCGGTGACAACCGCAGCGAAGACGGTTACTTCGACGAAGCCTCGCTGGCCTACAACGGCTTCAAGCCGGTGCAGATCAAGGTCGGTCGTTTCGACCCTGAGTTCGGTCTGGAAAAGGCCACCAGCTCCAAGTGGGTCACCGCCCAGGAGCGTACCGCCGCCTACGACCTGGTGGACTGGACCAACGCCCACAACGGCGGCATGGGCCTGCAGGTATCGGGTAACGCCGGTGAGTCGCTGTACGGTTCGGTCGGTGTGTTCGCCAAGGACGCCACCAACCAGGACAAGGATGGCGACAGCACCAAGCAGTTCAACCTGCGCGGCGTATTCGCCCCGATGCACGAAACCGGCAATGTCCTGCACTTCGGTATCAACTACGCCCAGCGCGATCTGTCCGACACCGCATTCGACGGCCGTATCCGCAGCCGCCTGGGCATGCGTGGCGTGAGCACCGACGGTGGCCAGGATGCCGGCAGCAACGGCAACCGCCTGCTGCTCGGCGGCCAGAACAACACCCCGGTCGGTGCCTACGACACCGACATGGCCTGGAACCTGGAAGCCGCCTGGGCCATGGGGCCATTCTCGGTACAGGGCGAATACATCAAACGTGACACCGAGGCTGACAGCGCTGCCTTCTCCGACATCAAGTCCGAAGGCTACTACGGTCAACTGGCCTACACCCTCACCGGTGAAGCCCGTGGCTACAAACTCGGCAAGTTCGACAGCATCAAGCCGTCGAACAAGCAGATCGGCGCCTGGGAAGTGTTCTACCGCTACGATCACCTGAGCACCGACGATGACAACGGCGCGTTCGCCAACATCGACGATGTCGAAGGCAAGGTGCACAACGTCGGTCTGAACTGGTACGCCAACGAGTCGATCAAACTCAGCGGCGTGTACGTCAAGTCCAAGGTCGACAACGCCGAAAACGCTGCCGGCGACGACAGCGGCGATGGTTTCGTCATGCGCGCGCAATACGTGTTCTAAGCAACACCGCTGCTGTGGGAGCGAGCTTGCCTCGCGATTGCGATTTGCCCGACAAAACGCAATCGCGGGGCAAGCCCGCTCCCACTGGGCTTTTTTTCGCGCGCCTGACGAGGCAGACTGCGCCAATGCCTACCCTGACCTTGTCTCACCTCGCCGATCTTGCCCCACAGCACTGGGATGCCCTGGTGCCGGGGGAGCAACCCTTTTTGCGCCATGCCTTCCTGAGCAGCCTGGAAGACAGTGGCAGCGTTTCTTCGCGCACAGGCTGGACTCCGGCCCATCGGTTGTTGACCGATACCGCGGGTCAGTTACTGGCCGCGTTGCCGGCCTATGTGAAGAGCCATTCCTATGGCGAGTATGTCTTCGACCATGGCTGGGCTGATGCCTGCGAGCGGGCGGGAATTGCGTACTACCCGAAACTGCTTTGCGCCGTGCCGTTTTCCCCGGTGACCGGTGCGCGGCTGCTGGGTAATCCCGAGGCGGCCGCCGAGCTGGTCGACCAGCTGACTGCAGAATTGTTCGAGCAGGGGCTGTCAGGCGCTCACATCAATTTCACCGATGAGCACGGCGATGCCGTGATGCGGGGGCGTGAGGGCTGGATGGAGCGCCTTGGCTGTCAGTTTCACTGGCGCAACCAGGGCTACCGGGACTTCCAGGACTTCCTCGACAGCCTCAGCTCGCGCAAGCGCAAGCAGATGCGCAAGGAGCGTGAGCAGGTGGCGGGGCAGGGAATCGAATTTCGCTGGTACCGCGGCGATGAGCTGAGCGAGGCACAGTGGGACTTCGTCTTTGCCTGCTATGCCAATACCTACGCCGTGCGCCGTCGTGCGCCGTACCTGACGCGCTCGTTCTTCAGCCTGCTGGCCGAGCGCATGCCTCAAGCGATCCGGGTGGTCATGGCGCGCCAGGCCGGACGCGACGTGGCCATGGCCTTCAGCCTGGTGGGCGGCGACAGCCTGTATGGCCGCTACTGGGGCTGTGTGGATGAATTCGACCGGCTGCATTTCGAAACCTGCTTCTACCAGGGCATGGACTTCGCCATCGCCGAAGGCCTGCAGCGCTTCGATGCCGGGGCGCAGGGCGAGCACAAGCTGATCCGGGGCTTTGAGCCGGTGATTACCCGCTCCTGGCATTACCTGCTGCACCCGGGCTTGCGCCGGGCGGTGGTGGAGTTCCTTGAACAGGAGCGGGCGGGGGTGATGGCGTATGCCGAGGAGGCCAGGGCGGCGTTGCCGTACCGCCAGGCTTGATGACCCTGTGGGAGTGGCGGTGCGACGATTCGACTTGCCCCGCGATGTGGTGTGACGCAATCGCGGGGCAAGCCCGCTCCCACAGTTCGCTCCTACAGGTGCTTCAATCGATACCGACAAACCCGCCAGTCTGGTGATGCCACAATCGGGCATACAGCCCCTGGTGAGCGAGCAGCTCGGCATGGCTGCCCATCTCGACGATCCGCCCCTTTTCCAGCACCACCAGGCGATCCATGCGGGCAATGGTCGACAGGCGGTGGGCGATGGCTATCACGGTCTTGCCCTTCATCAGGGTTTCCAGGCTTTCCTGGATCGCCGCCTCGACTTCCGAATCCAGCGCCGAGGTCGCCTCGTCCATGATCAGGATCGGCGCGTTTTTCAGCAGTACCCGGGCAATGGCGATGCGCTGGCGCTGGCCGCCGGACAGCTTGACCCCGCGCTCACCGACATGGGCATCGAAGCCGGTGCGGCCCTGGGCGTCGGACAATTGCGGAATGAACTCGTCGGCCCGCGCCCGGCGTACTGCTTCCCACAACGCGGCTTCGCTGGCATCCGGGCGTCCGTACAACAGGTTGTCGCGGATCGAGCGGTGCAGCAGCGAGGTGTCCTGGGTGATCATGCCGATCTGCGCACGCAGGCTGGCCTGGGTCACCCGGGCGATGTCCTGGCCATCGATCAGGATGCGCCCGCTTTCCAGGTCGTACAGGCGCAGCAGCAGATTGACCAGGGTCGATTTACCAGCACCTGACGGGCCGATCAGGCCGATTTTTTCGCCGGGGCGAATGTCCAGGTTCAGGCCGTCGATGACCCGGCTTCCCTTGCCGTAGTGAAAGCCCACGTTCTCGAACTTGACCGCACCGCGTTCGACCTTGAGCGCCGGGGCGTTCGGCACATCGGTGACGGTGACCGGCTGGGCGATGGTCTGCAGGCCATCCTGGACCATACCGATGTTTTCGAAGATGCCATTGACCACCCACATGATCCAGCCGGACATGTTGACGATGCGGATCACCAGGCCGGTGGCCAGGGCAATGGCACCGACCGTGATCAGCGACTGGGTCCACAGCCACAGGGCCAGGCCCGTGGTGGTGACGATCAGCAGGCCGTTGAGGCTGGTGATGACCACGTCCATGCTGGTGACCACCCGGGCGGCGAGCTGGGTCTTCTCGGTCTGCTCGCTGATGGCATCGCGGGCGTACTGTTGTTCGTGTTCGGTATGGGCGAACAGCTTGAGGGTAGCGATGTTGGTGTAGCCGTCGACGATCCGCCCCATGAGCTTGGAGCGGGCGTCCGAGGAGATCACCGAGCGTTCCTTGACCCGTGGCACGAAGTAGTAGAGCGCGCCGATGTAGCTGGCGATCCAGGCGAGCAGCGGCAGCATCAGGCGCCAGTCGGCTTCGAAGAACAGCACCAGCGAGCTGATGGCATAGATCAGCACATGCCAGAGGGCATCCACGGCCTGGACCGCCGAGTCGCGCAGCGAGTTGCCGGTCTGCATGATGCGCTGGGCGATACGTCCGGCAAAGTCGCTCTGGAAGAAGTTCAGGCTCTGCTTGAGCACGAAGGTGTGGTTCTGCCAGCGGATCATGCTGGTCATGCCCGGGCTGATGGTCTGGTGCACCAGCAGGTCATGCAGGGCGAGAAACACCGGGCGCAGGATCAGCGCCACGACCAGCATCCACAGCAGCTCGCCGGCGTGGTCGCTGAAAAAGTTGCTGGAAGGGGTGCCCTGGGCCAGGTCGATGATCCGGCTCAGGTAACTGAACAGCGCCACTTCGATCAGCGCGCCGATAAAACCGATCACCAGTAGCGCGGCAAAGCTGGGCCAGACCTGGCGCAGGTAGTACAGGTAAAACGGCCAGACCGTGCTGGGCGGCGCCGCCGTGGGCGCCTCACGGAAGATATCGATCAACTTTTCGAAACGGCGGAACAGCATGGAAAGGGTAACTCCTGTCTGGTTCGACCTTAAGGCCTGGGGTCACGTCCCTGTGAGCCCCCGGTGTTTCAGTCGATGCGTTTGGCCGACTTGATGTAGACCGGATCGGCCGGTACGTCGCGCATGCCTCTCTTTACGGTGGTCGGCGAGTTGACGATCTGGTCGACCACCTCCATGCCTTTGGTCACCTTGCCGAACACGGCATAGCCGCGGTCGCGGCCCGGGTTGAGGAAATCGTTATCGGCAACGTTGATGAAGAACTGGCTGGTAGCCGAGTTGGGGTCGGAGGTGCGTGCCATGGCCAGCGTGCCACGGACGTTGTGCAGGCCATTGCTGGCTTCGTTCGTGATCGGCGCCTTGGTTTCCTTCTGCGACATCTGATCAGTAAAGCCGCCACCCTGGACCATGAAGCCCGGGATCACCCGATGGAAAATGGTGTTGTTGTAGAAGCCGCTGTCCACGTATTCGAGGAAGTTCTTGCTGCTGATCGGCGCCTTGACCGGGTCCAGTTCCACTTCGATCGGGCCGAAGCTGGTGTCCAGCAGGACATGGGGCGCTTTGTCGGCCGCCATCAGGCTGGTGGCGAAGACGACCGAGCAGGTGGCGAGCATGAGTTTTTTCAGCATGGGCTCAATGTTCCTTGAGAAGTGGTGGACGCTGACAGGAAGTGCAGCAGCGTCTGGTTGAAAACCTGAGGTTGGTCCAGGGGTGTAGCGTGCCGCGAATCCTCGATCACCGCCAGTCGCGCCTGGGGAATCAGGCGGACATAGCGTTCCTTGAGTTGTATCGGGGTGTAATCCTGGTCGGCGGTGATCACCAGGGTAGGACAGCTGATCTGCGCCAGGCGTTCGCTGACGCCCCAGCCGACGATGGCATCGAAACTGGCAAGGTAGGCGCGCTTGTCGTTCTGGGCCCAGCGCTGGGCCATCTTGCGCCGCAGTTCGGCCTGTTCGGGCTTGGGGAACAGGCGCGCGGCCAGGCCCTTGCCGATGGCTTCCAGGCTCAGCAGGCGGGCCATGGCCCAACGCTTGGCCCACCAGATCCAGTCGCTGCGGGTGCGGCGCTTGACCTCCGGGGCACTGTTGACGATGCACAGGCTGCGCAGCCATTCGGGATGATCGACGGCGAACTGAAAGCCCACCATGCCGCCCATGGACAGGCCGACCAGGTGCACGGGGCCGGTCTGCAACTGTTCGAGCAACGCCAGCAGGTCGGCGCTGAACGAGGCGATGCTGTAGCGCTCGCGGGGTTTGTCGGAGCGGCCGTGGCCGCGGATGTCCATCAGAATCACCCGGTAATGCCGAGCCAGGTCCGGCACCTGCATTTCCCAGTCCCGGGTGCTGGATCCCAGGCCGTGCAGCAGCACCAGCGGCTCGCCCTGGCCGTATTCCTCGTAGTGCAGCGAACAACCTTCATGTTCGAAATAGGCCATGGGCGTGATTCCTGTCAGGCTTGGGCGGGGGCGGCGAAGGGGACGTCCAGCGGCGCGGTGTCGAAGTTGCGCAGCAACTCGATGAGAATCTGCGTGGCCGGACCCAGGGGTTTGTCCTTGTTCGAATAAAGGTAGAACAGTGGATGGCGACTGCCACCCTGATCCAGCGGCAGGGGCTTGAGCAGGCCTTCGCGCAGTTCCCGTTCGATCAGGTGGCGCGGCAGCCAGGCAAAGCCCAGGCCGCTGCTGACGAAGGTTGCAGCGGTGGCCAGGCTGCCCACGGTCCAGCGTTGTTCGGCGCCCAGCCAGCCAACGTCGCGGGGTTGCGCACGGCCCGAGTCGCGGATCACCACCTGCAGTTGGCTTTCCAGGTCCTGGAAGCTCAGCTCGCGGCCCAGGCGGTGCAGGCTGTGTTCCGGGTGGGCGACGGCGACGAACTCGACCGAACTGAGTTCGGTGCCCAGGTAGCCGGAAATATTGAAGCCGCTGATGGCAAGATCGGCGATGCCTTCATGCAGCACCTCCTCGACCCCGGACAGCACCTCTTCGCGCAGGCGTACCCGGCAGCCACGGCTTTGCGGCATGAAGGCGCTCAGGGCGCGGACCAGGCGGGCGTTGGGGTAGGCAGCATCGACCACCAGGCGCACCTCGGCTTCCCAGCCCTGTTCCATGTGGTGGGCCAGGTCTTCCAGCTGGCTGGCCTGTTTGACCAGTTGCCGCGAGCGGCGCAGCAGCACGTTGCCGGCTTCGGTCAGCACCGCTTTGCGTCCGTCGATGCGCAGCAGTGGCACTCCCAGCTGGTCCTGCATGCGCGCCACGGTATAGCTGACCGAGGATTGCGAGCGGTGTAGCGCTTCTGCCGCCTGGGCGAAACCACCGTGGTCGACCACTGCCTGGAGGGTCCGCCACTGATCCAGGGTAACGCGCGGCGCTTTCATCTTCGGCTCCTGTTGTCCTAAGCTGGCGCTCTTTCATGGAGAGCGTCGAATGAAGAAATGTTTTGCAGTACTGCTGGCCCTGCTTCCGCTCACCGCGCTGGCGTACCCCATCGATGTGGAAAAGACCATCGAAGGCGTCAAGATCGACTACGTCACCTACGACACCGACCGCGACATCGGCTCGATCACCGTGAACAACTATGGTGACGTCGCCGCCCAGTGCAAGGTGACCTTCCGCAACGGGCCGGAAGCCCCGCGGGTGCGTCGTGTGCAGGTACCGGCGAAGAAAAGCGTCGATGCCACCGCCAAGTTCAACCGCGAAATCATCAAGCTGCGCATCGCCCTGAGCTGCAAACCGCAGTAGCCAGGGGTACGACTTGCCGTTGAGGGTAGAGCATCGAGCAAATAAAACAAATTAACTGATAGATTGCACCCAGATTTTACGCTTTTTAATCGATCGGTCACTGATTAATCTTCCCTCCATCGACTGACCACATTCGCCGATGGAGGCAACCATGTCCCGTGTACTCGTTATCGAAAGCAGCGCCCGCCAGCAGGATTCGATCTCCCGGCAACTGACCCGTGATTTCGTCAGCCAGTGGCAGACCGCACACCCGGCCGACGTCATCACCCAGCGTGACCTGGCCGTCAACCCGGTCCCGCACCTGGACGCCAACCTGCTCGGTGGCTGGATGAAGCCTGCAGAGCAGCGCAGTGACGAAGAGCTCAAGGCCCTGGCCCGTTCCAACGAACTGACCGATGAAGTGCTGGCCGCCGATGTGCTGGTACTGGCCGCGCCGATGTACAACTTCACCATCCCCAGCACCCTGAAAGCCTGGCTGGACCATGTGCTGCGCGCCGGTGTCACCTTCAAGTACACCGAAACCGGTCCACAAGGCCTGCTGACCGGCAAGCGTGCCTACATCCTCACCGCGCGTGGCGGCATCCATGCTGGTGCGACCAGCGACCATCAGGAACCCTACCTGCGCCAGGTGATGGCCTTCATCGGTATCCATGACGTGACCTTCATCCATGCCGAAGGCCTGAACATGGGCGGCGACTTCCACGAGAAAGGCTTGAACCAGGCCAAGGCCCAGCTGGCTGCGGTGGCTTGAGTCGCACCTGATCTTTCCCGCCTGACACCTGTTGCTCCTTAGGTGTACCTGCCCGGTCATTGACCGGGCTTTTTTGTGGGCGTGAAGAAAACCTGTAGGAGCGGGCTTGCCCCGCGATCACCAGTTGCCCCCACCCCCACGAAAAGCTAAGGTCGCCGCCTCCACAGCAAGGGGCAACCATGGGCTATTTATTGATCGTCGCGCTGATCCAGGCGTTTTCTTTCAGCCTGATCGGCGAGTACCTGGCCGGGCAGGTCGACAGCTATTTCGCCGTGCTGGCGCGGGTGCTACTGGCGGGGCTGGTGTTCCTGCCGCTGACCCGCTGGCGCCAGGTCGAGCCTCGCTTCATGCGCTCGATGCTGCTGATCGGCGCCCTGCAATACGGCATCACCTATGTTTGCCTGTACCTGAGCTTCAGGGTGCTGACGGTGCCGGAAGTGCTGTTGTTCACCATCCTCACCCCCTTGCATGTGACCCTGATCGAGGACGCCCTGAACCGGCGCTTCAACCCCTGGGCGTTGCTGGCTGCACTAGTGGCGGTGGCGGGGGCGGCGGTGATCCGTTTCGACAGCATCAGCCCGGACTTCTTCATGGGCTTTTTGCTGCTGCAGCTGGCCAACTTCACCTACGCCGCCGGGCAGGTGCTGTACCGCCACCTGATCGCGCGCAACCCCAGCGACTTGCCGCACTACCGACGCTTCGGCTACTTCTACCTGGGTGCCTTGCTGGTGGTGCTGCCGGCCTTCCTGGCCTTCGGCAACCGCCAGCACCTGCCCAGCACCGACGTGCAGTGGCTGGTGCTGTTGTTCCTCGGCCTGTGCCCGACGGCGCTGGGGCTGTACTGGTGGAACAAGGGCGCTTGCCTGGTCAATGGCGCTACCCTGGCGGTGATGAACAACCTGCATGTGCCGGTGGGGCTGTTGCTCAACCTGCTGATCTGGAACCAGCACGAGCCCCTGGGCAGGCTGTTCATCGGTGGCGCGGTGATCCTCGCTTCGCTATGGCTCGGCCGTCTCGGCACTGAGCGTGCGGTGCTGGCCGGGCAGGGTCGCGGGTAGCAGGCCGGCGCGCAGGTCGTTGCCGCTGGGTTGCTGGTACAGGCTCAGGCCGAACTCCGGCATCACCGCCAGCAGGTAGTCGAAGATGTCGCCCTGGATGCGTTCGTAGTCAGCCCACACGGTGGTGCGGGTGAAGCAGTAGATCTCCAGCGGCACGCCTTGGGCGGTGGTCTGCATCTGGCGGACCATGCAGGTCATATTCGGCTGGATGTCCGGGTGGCTCTTAAGATAAGCCAGGGCATAGGCGCGGAAGGTGCCGATGTTGGTCATCCGTCGGCGGTTGGCGGACAGCTCGGCGACGTTGCCCTGGGCCTCGTTCCAGCTCTTGAGCTCGTTGCGCTTGCGGGCGATGTAGTCGCTCAGCAGACGCACTTCACCCAGGCGCTGCTCCTCGTCGGGGCGCAGGAAGCGCACGCCGCCGGCGTCGATGAACAGGCTGCGCTTGATTCGCCGCCCACCGGCCTGCTGCATGCCGCGCCAGTTCTTGAACGACTCGGACATCAGCCGCCAGGTGGGGATGGAGACGATGGTCTTGTCGAAGTTCTGCACCTTGACCGTGTGCAGGGTGATATCCACCACATCGCCGTCGGCGCCGACCTGGGGCATCTCGATCCAGTCGCCGACCCGCAGCATGTCGTTGCTGGTCAGCTGCACGCTGGCCACGAACGACAGCAGGGTGTCCTTGTACACCAGCAAAATGACCGCCGACATGGCACCCAGGCCCGACAGCAGCAACAGCGGCGAGCGGTCGATCAGGGTGGCGACGATGACGATCGCGGCGAACACGAACAGCACCATCTTGGCCAGTTGCACATAACCCTTGATCGAGCGGGTGCGCGCGTGTTCGGTGCGGGCGTAGATGTCCAGCAGGGCGTCGAGCAGGGCCGAGAGGGCCAGGGTCAGGAACAGGATGGTGAACGCCAGGGCCACATTGCCGAGGAAATGCTGGCTGGTGGCGTTCAGCTCCGGCACCAGTTTCAGGCCGAACTGCACCAGCAGCGACGGGGTGGTCTGGGCCAGGCGATGGAAGACCTTGTTCTGGCGCAGGTCATTGAGCCAGTGCAGGGCCGGCTGGCGCCCCAGCAGGCGGGCGGCGTGCAGGATCAGGAAGCGCGCCACCCGGCCCAGCACCAGGGCGATCACCAGCAGTACCGTCAGGCCCAGGCCGGCGTGCAACACCGGGTGTTGGTCGAGCGTGCCCCAGAGGTCCAGGGTGTTTTGCCACATCTGTTGAATGTCCATAACGCGTTGAGGAGTGTCCGTATTTCGAAAAACAGGGGGTATTAGAGCGCGGATCGACGGGCGGGGGGCAAAAGAAATTCGGCGTCGACGCCGGAAAACGTTACCCTATGCAACTGAATTTTTTGCCCATGCCCGAGGTACACCCGTGTTTTCCCAATTCGCCCTGCACGAACGCCTGCTCAAAGCCGTGGCCGAGCTGAACTTTGTCGAGCCGACGCCGGTGCAGGCAGCGGCCATTCCCCTGGCGTTGCAAGGGCGGGACCTGCGGGTGACGGCGCAAACCGGTAGCGGCAAGACCGCAGCCTTCGTCCTGCCGCTGCTCAATCGCCTGGTCGACCTGCAGCAGAAGCGCGTCGAGATCCGCGCCCTGGTGCTGCTGCCGACCCGTGAGTTGGCGCAACAGACGCTCAAGGAAGTCCAGCGCTTCTCCCAGTTCACCTTCATCAAGGCGGGCCTGGTGACCGGTGGCGAAGACTTCAAGGAACAGGCTGCCATGCTGCGCAAGGTGCCGGATGTGCTGATCGGCACCCCGGGCCGCCTGCTCGAGCAACTCAATGCCGGTAACCTGAAGCTGGAGCATGTCCAGGTCATCGTTCTGGACGAAGCCGACCGCATGCTCGACATGGGCTTTGCCGAAGACGTCGAGCGCCTGTGCAACGAGTGCCCGAACCGCGAACAGACCATGCTGTTCTCCGCCACCACGGGCGGTGCCAGCCTGCGCGAGATGATCGGCAAAGTGCTCAAAGACCCTGAGCACCTGATGCTCAACAGCGTCAGCCAGCTGGCCGAGGGCACTCGCCAGCAGATCATCACCGCCGACCATAACCAGCACAAGGAACAGATCGTCCAGTGGCTGCTGGCGAACGAGACCTACGACAAGGCAATCATCTTCACCAACACCCGGGTCATGGCCGACCGCATCTACGGTCACCTGGTGGCCAAGGACTACAAGGCCTTCGTCCTGCACGGTGACAAGGACCAGAAGGACCGCAAGCTGGCTATCGAGCGCCTGAAGCAGGGCGGGGCGAAGATCCTGGTCGCCACCGATGTCGCCGCCCGCGGCCTGGACGTCGACGGCCTGGACCTGGTGATCAACTTCGACATGCCGCGCAGTGGCGACGAATACGTGCACCGTATCGGTCGCACCGGCCGTGCCGGTAACGAAGGCCTGGCAGTGTCGCTGATCTGCCACAACGACTGGAACCTGATGTCGAGCATCGAGCGCTACCTCAAGCAGAGCTTCGAGCGCCGGGTCATCAAGGAGGTCAAGGGCACCTACGGCGGGCCGAAGAAGGTCAAGGCCTCGGGCAAGGCGGCCGGGGTGAAGAAGAAAAAGACCGACAAGAAGGGCGACAAGAAGACCACGGCAGCGGCCAAACGCAAGCCGACCGCCAAGCCCAAGCGCAATGCACCGCTGGCCAGCGCCGACGGCCTGGCGCCGCTCAAGCGTCGCAAGCCTGAGGCGGCTGCCGAGTAAAGCCATTCAGGCCTCATCGCGGGGCAAGCCCGCTCCTACAGATAGCTGTGTAGGAGCGGGCTGGCCCCGCGATGGCTTCAAACCTGCTTCTCTGCCGTGCGCAATTCCTGCAAGCGCCGATCGATCAGCTGACACTTGTCAGGCAGATCCCGGCTGGCACTGTCCAGCTTCATCCCTTTCAATTCTTCGTTGATTTCCTTGGCCTTCTGCGGATTCTGCTCCGTCAGTCGAGAAACCTCCTTGGCCAGTTCCTCGCGTTTTTCCGTGGCTTCCTCCAGCGTGCAGGCCCAGCTGGGCAAGGCCAACAGCAAACTGGCGGCGGCAGTGATGTTCAACAAGGTCTTCATGGCGCAACTCCCTGACATGGTTATGCGGTTGAACGCACCCGGGCGCGCAAAGTTCAGTCGAGCCCCCAGTAGGTGTTCGACGAATCCAAGGCTGGCAATACAGGCCTGCAGCCCCCGATAATCGGCACTGGATCCACAGTTGCCGAGAATCTGCCATGCCATACGTGACAACCGGGTGCCTGCAATGAGCGCCACCCGCCGCAATACCGATGCCTTTGCCCTGCAAGTCATGCTGGTGCTGTGCCTGATCTGGGGTATCCAGCAGGTGATGATCAAATGGGCCGCGCCAGACATCGCCCCGGTGATGCAGCAGGCCCTGCGCTCAGGCATGGCGGCGGTGCTGGTGGGGTTGCTGATGTGCTGGCGTGGCGGCTGGGACCAGGTGGCGCACACCTGGCGCGGCGGGGTGCTGGCCGGCGCCTTGTTCGGCCTGGAGTTCCTGTTCATCGCCGAAGGGCTGAAATTGACGTCGGCAGCACATATGTCGGTGTTCCTCTATACCGCACCGGTATTCACGGCCCTGGGCCTGCACTGGCTGCTGCCCAGCGAGCGCCTGCGACCGCTGCAATGGCTGGGCATCCTGCTGTCGTTCGGCGGTATTGCCTTTGCCTTCGCCGGCGGGATGTCGCTGGAGCAGATGGACAGCCGCATGTTGTTGGGCGATGCCTTCGGTGTACTGGCCGGCCTGGCCTGGGGCGCCACCACGGTGGTGGTGCGCGGCTCACGGCTGTCGGAGGCCCCGGCGACCCTGACACTGTTCTACCAACTGGCGGTCGGTTTCGTCGGGCTGCTGCTGATCGCGGCCGTCAGCGGCCAGGTCAGCCACGTCAGCTTTACCCCCGTCTCCATCGGCAGCCTGCTGTTCCAGGGGCTGATCGTGTCATTCTTCAGCTACCTTGCCTGGTTCTGGCTGCTGCGCCGCTACCTGGCTTCGAACCTGGCGGTGTTCTCCTTCATCACCCCGCTGTTCGGGGTGACCTTCGGTGTGCTGTTGCTCGGTGAGCCGCTGAGCATGAACTTCGTGCTCGGGGCCATCATGGTCCTGCTCGGCGTTACCCTGGTCAGTGCCGAGCAATGGATACGCCGACGCTTGCGCAGTCTGCTCGGCTGACCTGCGGGCGCCAGAGCAGTGCACCGGCCAGCAGCAGGCCGCTACCGGCGACGATCAGCGCCGGTTGCAGGCTGCCTGCGAACTGATTGCTCAGGGCGGCCAGCAACGGGCCGCTGAGCTGGCCGACGGCGAAGCAGGCGGTGAGCAGGCCGGCATTGCGCTGGGTGGCCTGGGGCGCCAGCTCCCGCGAGCGTTGCATCACCAGTTGCATGCAGGCCAGGAACGGTCCGCCGCAGAGGATCACCCCCAGGGCCAGCCCCGGACCATTGTCCAGCAGGCAGGCGAACACGCCGACGGCCTGCAGCCACAAGGTGATCATCAACCAGCGCGAGGTGCTGCCGGTGGCCGGGCGACGCAGGCTGGCCACCCCTACACCGATGGCGGCCGCCAGGCCGAAACCCGGCCAGAACAGATCGGCCAGCCAGTGTCCCTGGAAGCGCGCACTGGCCATCTGCGACATGAAGGTGGCCGGGATGATGTAGCCGATCCCGTACAGCCCATAGACCAGGCAGAGGCGGGCAATCCCCCGAGTGGGCGCTGGCATCGTCACTGTGGTGGCAGCCGGCGCCGAAGCTGGCTGCGGGCGTGGCAGGAACGGCAGCACCGCCAGCAACATCGCCAGCGCCGCACCGGCATAGATCAGCCACAGCGGCGCCGAGCCCAGGCCGTACAGGTTGGAGACCAGCGCCAGTAACCCTGTCAGCATGATGCCAACCCCGGGGCCGGCGAAAACCAGTGCGCCCGTGCGCGGTCGGTTGCTGGCTGCGGCGAGCTGCTGGGTGAGGCTGGTGAGCATCACCAGCACCCAGGCGCTGGCCACGCCGGTACCGAAACGCAGCAGCAAATGACTCCAGAAGCCGCTGGCCCAGAACGACGCCAGGGTGAGCAGCGCGCATAGCCACAGGCCGCCGTGCAGGCGTGCGCTGACCTGGCCCGGCCGGCGGGCGAACATGGCGTCCAGCGCACCGAGCAAATAGCCCAGGTAGTTGGCCGCGGCGATCAGGCCCGCGGCGGTGAGGCTGACCTGACCTTCGCCGATCAGGTGCGGCAGTTGCGGGGTGAGGGCGAAGCGACCGATGCCCATGGCCATCATCAGGGCGATGGCGCTGGCGAACAGGCTAATGAAAGGAGACATGTCCAGGTTCCTGAAGCGATGGCGATGACCGTCAGGCTACTGTCGATTGACTTTCAGTAAAATTGAATAATGATGAGAAACTTGTTCTGTTATGGAGAAGATCTCGTGGAGCTCAGCCAGCTACGGATTTTTCAGGCGGTCGCCGAGGAAGGTTCGGTAACCCGGGCCGCCGAACGCCTGCACCGGGTGCCGTCGAACCTGTCCACCCGGCTGCGCCAGCTGGAAGAACAACTGGGTGTCGAGTTGTTTCGCCGTGAGCGCCAGCGCCTGCAGTTGTCGCCGGCGGGCAAGGTCTTGCTCGATTACGCCGCACGCCTGCAGGCGCTGCACGATGAAGCCGTGGCGGCGGTGCAGGGCGGGCAGCCGGCGGGGGATTTCGCCCTGGGCACCATGTACAGCACGGCGGCGATTCATCTGCCGGCCCTGCTGGCGCGTTATCACAAAGCCTACCCGGCGGTGAACCTGCAGGTGCAGGCGGCGCCCAGTGGCGAGTTGTTCGAAGGCCTGCTCAACGGTCGCCTGGATGCCGCCCTGGTGGACGGACCATTGGCCCTGGCCGGGCTCGACGGCGTGCCGCTATGCGATGAAACCCTGGTGCTGATCACCGAGCCGGACCATCTGCCGGTGCGCAGTGCCCGGGATGTGGCCGGGCGGGCGGTGTTCACCTTTCGCCAGGGCTGTTCCTACCGCATGCGCCTGGAAGCCTGGTATGCCCACGATCATGCGGCCATGGGCCGGGTCATGGAAATCGAGTCCTATCCGAGCATGCTGGCCTGTGTGATTGCGGGCGCGGGTGTGGCGCTGATGGCCGAGTCGATGCTCGCCAGCCTGCCGGGTCGCGAGCGGGTGGCGGCGCATCGGCTGCAGGCGCCGTTCGACCAGGCCACCACCTGGCTGATGTGGCGCAAGGGCATGCGTGGCGCGAACTTGAGTGCCTGGATCGATCTGCAACAAGGGGAAACAGTTATGCAGGGGGTGGAAGTGGCGGTGGGGGCTTGATCGAAATCAAACTTGTCCCCAACTCATGTAGCTAGACCATGCGCGATGTCAGACATAGGACTATGATCTGTATGAAGCATCGCAGGATTGAATCACCGTGCAGGCTGACCCGTAAGGGGGAGTTATGAGAAATAATCTGTTCAACTGGCTTCATGACCTGGCTGCGGCCCTGGGCTTGATTCCACCGCCATTGCAGCCGGTGCCGATTCCCACCGATGAGGAGCAGCGCAAGCGCCAGCCTCGGCGCTAGCGCTTGGCTCGGGCCGCCGCATCAGGGCTGATGCGACGGCTATCGTTTGCCTGTATCAGGCCAGGTTTACCGCACCCGCCGGACGACGGGACATCAGGCTCACCAGCACAAAGCTGACCAGACCGATCGCCAGGCTGTAGTAGATCGGCGTGTTGGCATCCATACCATCCTTGAGCATGAACACCAGGGCGGTGACGAAGCCCAGGGACATACTGGTGATTGCCGCCGCAGTGGTGGCGCGCTTCCAGTAGATCGCACCGATCAGCGGCACCAGCATGCCACCTACCAGCAGGTTGTAGGCCAGGGTCAGGGCGCTGATCACGTCTTCGACCACCAGGGCGATACCCAGTACGGCAATACCGGTCAGCAGAGTGAACAGGCGGTTGACCGCCAGGCTCGACTGCTTGCCGCCGCGCAGCTTGGGCAGCAGGTCTTCGGTGAGCACGGTCGAAGCTGCCAGCAGGCCGGCACTGGCCGTGGACATCATCGCCGCCAGCGCAGCAGCGATCACCAGGCCGCGGATGCCGTCAGGCAGGGCGGATTTGACGATGGCGGCAAAGGCGTTGTTGGCATTGTCCAGATCCGGCAGCAGCACGTGGGCCGCCATACCGATCACCGCACACACCAGACCGTAGATCACGCAGTAGATACCGGCGGTGGTACCGGCACGTTTTGCGACTTTTTCGTCACGGGCAGTGAACACGCGCTGCCAGATGTCCTGACCGATCAGGATGCCGAAGAAGTAGATCAGGAAGTAGGTGATGATGGTGTCCCAACCGATGGTGGTCAGGTTGAAGCTGGCTTCCGGCAGCTTGGCCACCAGTTGATCCCAGCCACCGACGCGGTACAGGCAGATTGGCAGCAGGATGAACATCAGGCCGACGGTCTTGATCACAAACTGGACGATGTCGGTCAGGGTCAGCGACCACATGCCGCCGATGGTCGAGTACACCACCACCACGCCACCACCGAGCAAGATCGACGCCCAGAACGGCAGATCGAACAGCACCTGCAGCACAGTACCGATGGCCAGGGTCGAGGTCACGCCGATCATCAGGGCGTAGGCCAGCATGATCACCGCACTGGCCTGGCGGGCCATCGGGTTATAGCGACGCTCCAGGACCTGGGTCACGGTGAAGATTTTCAGGCGCAGCAGCGGTTTGGCGAGGAACAGGTTCAGGGCGATGATGCCCAGGCCCAGTGCCGCGCACAGCCAGAAGCCGGAAATACCGTGCACATAGCCCAGCTTCACGGTGCCGACGGTGGACGCGCCGCCCAGGACCGTGGCGGCCATGGTGCCCATGTACAGGCTGGGGCCCAGGTTACGCCCGGCGACCAGATAGTCTTCGTGGGTTTTTGCCCGGCGCATGCCGTACCAGCCCAATGCGAGCATGCCGGCGGCATAGATCAATACAACAAGTATGTCCAAGGCCATGGGTGTCTCCGATTATCTTTTTTATGTGAGATCGTGCCTGCGCACGGATTACCTGCGCAGGTCATTTCTTCGTAGTGCGGCCCGTCTTGTGCGGACCGCCGTCATGGCTCCTGCCGGGGTGAAGCTCCTTGCCGGTGACTGTTAGCGATGTGCTACGCCGGGCAGAACACAGAGCATTTCGTACAGCAGGTTGGCGCCGAGCAACGAGGTGTTGCCGGTGGTGTCGTAAGGCGGCGAGACTTCGACCAGGTCGCAGCCGATCAGGTCCAGGCCCTGGCAGCCACGGATGATTTCCATCGCCTGGATGGTGGTCAGACCACCGATTTCCGGGGTGCCGGTGCCTGGGGCCCAGGCCGGGTCGATGCCGTCGATGTCGAAGCTCAGGTAAACCGGGCCGCCGCCGACTTTCTCGCGCACTTCGGCCATCAGCGGTGCCAGGGACTTGTGCCAGCACTCTTCGGCCTGGACCACACGGAAGCCCTGCTTGCGGCTCCAGTTGAAGTCTTCGGCGGTATAGCCCTGGGCGCGCAGGCCGATCTGCACCACGCGGTCGCAATCCAGCAGGCCTTCTTCCACGGCGCGGCGGAAGGTGGTGCCGTGGGCGATTTTCTCGCCGAACATGTGATCGTTGACGTCGGCGTGGGCATCGATGTGCACCAGGCCTACCTTGCCGTGCTTCTTGTGGATCGCCCGCAGGATCGGCAGGGTGATGGTGTGGTCGCCACCCATGGTCAGGGGGATGATGTTGTGTTCGAGGATCTCGTCGTAGGCTTCTTCGATGATGCGCACGGCTTCAAGCAGGTTGAAGGTGTTGATCGCCACGTCGCCGATATCGGCGACCGACAGCGAATCGAAGGGCGCGGCGCCGGTGGCCATGTTGTAGGGACGGATCATCACCGACTCGGCACGGATCTGCCGTGGGCCGAAGCGGGTGCCCGAGCGCAGCGAGGTACCGATATCCAGGGGGATACCGATGAAAGCCGCATCCAGGCCTTCGGCGCTCGGCAGATGAGGAAGGCGGAGCATGGTGGCGATACCGCCGAAACGCGGCATTTCATTGCCGCCCAGTGGTTGGTGAAGAATCTTGTCCACGGTCGGGCCTCATCGATTCGATTGTTCTAGTTGTTGGAACCTGTCTCGCGGGCCTGGGTAGATCCCGTTTACGCCGGTGAGCAGGTGCATTGCAGCAAAGTCTGCAAAAGGTAGTGGCCGAAGAGAATCGCTACAGGCAAATACTTAGTTCAGGTTTTCCTAAACTAATCGCGAAAAGCCGGTTAGACTTTCTGCATTGCCGTCTATTCTGGACTCCGATTTCCATGGCCTCCGCACTGCCTGACCTGAAACTCCTGCGCATTTTCGTCAGCGTCGTGCGCCACCAGGGCTTCGCCAACGCCCAGCGCGAACTCAACCTGTCGACCTCGGCCATCAGCACCTACATGAGCCAGCTGGAAGCGGCCCTGGGCATCGTGCTCTGTCACCGTGGCCGTGGCGGTTTCAGCCTGACCAGCAAGGGCGAGCTGTTCCATCAGGAGACCCTGCGCCTGCTGGCGGAGATGGACGGCTTCGAGCAGTACGCCGCCGCCCTCAAGGGCGAGCTGCGCGGTACGCTGAACCTGGGAGTGATCGACTCGACCGTCGGCGACCGCGCCTTGCCCCTGGCCGAAGCCATCGGCGCCTACAGCCAGGAGCACCCGGCGGTACACCTGCACCTGTCGGTCTCCAGCCCCTACGAGTTGCAGCTGGGCGTGCAGGACAACCGCCTGGACCTGGCCATCGGTGCCTTCTCCACGCGCATGAGCGGGCTGGTGTACCAGCCGCTGTACCGCGAGCAGCACTGGCTGTACTGCAGCAACCGCCATCCGCTGTTCCATGAGCGGCGCATTCCCGAGCAGGTCATCACCCAGCAGCGCATGGTCGGGCGTGGCTACTGGAGCCAGGCAGAACTGGCCCGCCATGGCTTCAAGCACAGCGCGGCAACGGTGGAAAGCATGGAGGCGCAGCTGATTCTGGTGCTCTCCGGCGCCTATATCGGCTACCTGCCGGAACACTATGCCCAGGCCTGGGCCGACAAGGGCGATTTGCGGGTATTGTCGCCGGCCACGTTCGGCTACCAGGCGCCGTTTTCCATGATCATTCGCCGGGGACGCAGCCGTGAACCGCTGATCCAGACCTTCCGCGATTTGCTCAAGGCGCAGCTCACGCCCGCTTGACCGAAATGTCGTCTTGAAAAATCAAATAAACCTGGTGATTTCCTCGGTTATTAACGATTTCTCAACAATTCTTTTGCTAAATATTTCCTTGCTTTGACGTGTTTCCCCCTAAAATTCCAAGCAAGGAATTGCCTAGATGCGCATGAATTTGCCCGTCACTGAGCATGAAAGAACCTTCCCCCACGACCAGCGCCTGATCTCCACCACCGACCTCAACAGCCGCATCACCTATTGCAACGATGCCTTCGTCGCCATCAGCGGCTTTACCTACGAAGAACTCCTTGGACAGCCACACAACCTGGTGCGCCATCCTGATATGCCGCCGGCGGTATTCGGCCATATGTGGGAGACCATCAAACAGGGCAAGCCGTGGATGGGCGTGGTCAAGAACCGCGCCAAGAACGGCGATTACTACTGGGTCAGCGCCTACGTAACGGCCATCTATGAAAACGGCCGGGTCAGCGGCTACGAATCGGTGCGTTCGGTACCGAGCCGCGACCAGATCCGCCGGGCCACGGCGCTTTATGCGCGGTTGCGCCAGGGCCGTGCGGCGGTGCCCTGGACGGCGCGCGCCGGCGCTGCGCTGGAACACGGCTGGCCATTGATCGGCGCCGGAGTGCTGTCGGCCTCTGCCTACCTGTGGCTGCCGCAATACGCGGCGCTCGGCGTGCTGATGGCCAGCCTGCTCAGCGCCTGGTACCTGACCGAGGCGCGCCAGCAGCGGGTGATCAGGCGGACCCTGGGCGAGCACCCCAAGGCCTTCACCAGCCCGCTGGTGGCGCTGACCTACAGCGACAACAAGGGCCTGCAAGGGCAGCTGGACCTGGCGATCCTCAGTGAAGAAGCCCGTTTGCAGACGGCCCTGACCCGATTGGTAGATGCCGGAGTAGGGGTGAAGTCACGGGCTGCACAGTCCTCCGACCTGTCCGGTGCCCAGGCCCAGATGCTCGACCGCCAGCGCAGTGAAACCGACCAGTCGGCCACCGCCATCGCGCAGATGGCGGCGACCATCCAGGAAGTCACCCACAACGTACAGAGCACCGCCACGGCCGCCGCCGATGCCGATCAACTGGCCCAGCAGGGCAGCGACCTGGCCCGCCAGAGCCTGCAGGCCATGAGCAGCATGAACGAGGCGGTCAATGACATTGGCCAGGCGGTCAATGCCCTGGCCGAGCAGACCCAGTCGATCGGCAGCGTGGTGGATGTGATCACCTCGATCGCCGAACAGACCAATCTGCTGGCGCTCAATGCCGCGATCGAGGCGGCGCGGGCTGGCGAGCAGGGCCGTGGTTTTGCCGTGGTGGCCGACGAAGTGCGTTCGCTGGCCCAGCGCACCCGGACTTCCACCGAAGAGATTCACCAGATCATCGCCTCCCTGCGCGACGGGGCACAGCGGGCGGTGTCGACGGCGAGCAAGGGCGAGCAGATTTCCCGCGACAGCGTGCAGCGCGTGGAAGCGGTGCAATCGGCGTTGGTGGGGATCACCCAAGCCGTCAGTCGCATTACCGGCATGAGCCAACAGATGGCCACGGCCTCCGAACAGCAGAGCCATGTGGCCGAGGACATCAACCAGCAGATCACCCGCATCGCCCAGCTCTGCGATCACAGTGCCGGACAAGCCAAGCAAGGTGCTGAGATCAGCCAGGAGCTGGAGCGCATGGCCGACTCCCTGTACGGCCTGGCTGAACGCTTCAACCGTTGACCTGTTTGTCTCGCCCACAGGGAAGTGGGCTTTTTTCGGCTTTTCACGAGATCCTTGGGCTTGGGCTTGGGTGTCGAGTCTGCGGGCTTATCCATTCGATGTGGCGACGCTGCCGGCCCCTTCCGCCTTTACGGCGGCCTACTTTTCTCTTGGGAAAAGTAGGCAAAACCGCTTGCTCCTGCATACGGCCCTCCGCTGCGCTTCGGGTCCCCTCGCTCCGGCGCCCTCCGGGGCCACGCGGCCTACGACTTGCTTCGCCAAGTCTACGGCTCGCGTTCTTCGGCTGACGCCGAAGGTGCTGCGCACGGCCCCTCCAGACACCTCCACTCGGCCTCCTGAAGTCGCATTCTGCGGCGCCCGAAATGACGCGCATGAAGATCAAGAGCAACCGTAGGAGCGGGCTTGCCCCGCGATGGCGTCAACCAGGCTTCGCCAACCTCTGATTTCGAAGATGCGTCCGCGCAGGCGCCACCCGTAACTTCGCGACTTCAGGAGGCCGAGCGTAGGTGTCTGTAGGGGGCAGGTGCGTAGCACCCTTCGGCGTAGCCGAAGAACGCGAGCCGTAGACTTGGCGAAGCAAGTCGTAGGCCGCGCAGCCCCTGGAAGACACCGTAGCGAGGGAACCCGGAGCGCAGCGGAGGGCCGGATGCAGGAGCGAGCGGTTTTGGTTCCTTTTGCCAAGACAAAAGGGACCCGCCGTAAGGGCGGAAGGGGCCGGCAGCATCGCTGCATGGAATGGATAAGCTCGCAGCCTCAGCACCCAAACCCAAACCCAAGGATCGTAGTCCCCAGAATCCCGTGAAGAACCTTCTTTCGGTACTGCTGTGGCACAATTTGTCGCCCCAGGAGAGCCCGATGTCCAGAATCCAGTGTGAACGCTGCCTGCGTCCACAAACCCATTGCCTTTGCCCGCTGATCCCGTCGCTGGACAGTCGCACCCGCGTGTTGCTGCTGCAGCACCCCAGCGAAGTGCGCCATGCACTCAACACTGCCAAACTGGCCGCCCTGGGCCTGCGCAATGCCGAGCTGGTGGTAGGGGAGGTGTTCGACGACCTGGCCGGGTTGATCGCCGTACCGGGGTACCGCAGTGCACTGCTGTTTCCCGGCGAGGATGCGCAACCACTGAGCGGTTACGCAACCGACGCCGATGAGCGTCCCTGGCTGCTGGTCGTGCCCGACGGCACCTGGCGCAAGGCGAGCAAGCTGCTGCACCTGAACCCGCTGCTGGCGGCCTTGCCGCGGGTAACCCTGGCCCAGGTACTGCCCTCGCGCTATCGCCTGCGCAAGGCACCCGCACCGGGGGCACTGTCGACCCTGGAGGCGGTGGTGCAGGCACTGAATGTGCTGGAGGCGCCGAACTGTTTCGACGCGTTGCTCAAACCGTTCGACGCCTTGATCGAAGGGCAGATCAAGGCGATGGGACGCGAGACGTTCGAGCGCAATCACCTTGTGGGAGCGGGCTTGCCCCGCGATGCAATGTGACAGACAGAACGCCATCGCGGGGCAAGCCCGCTCCCACGGTCAGCGTTCGCGCATGGCCTCGGTGCGGGCCTTGAGCACCGGCTTGAGCAGGTAGTCGAGCACGCTCTTTTGCCCGGTGATGATGTCCACCGTCGCGGTCATGCCAGGGATGATCAGCAAGGGCTTGTTGTCGCCGCCCAGGTGATTCTTGTCGGTACGCACCTGGATCAGGTAGAAGGAATTGCCCTTGTCATCGGTCACGGTGTCGGCGCTGATCAGCTCCAGCTTCGCCTTCAGGCCTCCGTAGATGGTGTAGTCATAGGCGCTGAACTTGACCATCGCCGACTGCCCGGGGTGCAGGAACGCCACGTCCTGCGGGCGCACCTTGGCTTCGATCAGCAGGTTGTCTTCCAGCGGCACGATCTCCACCAGGTCGCTGCCCGGCTGGACCACGCCGCCAATGGTGTTGACCTTGAGCAGCTTGATGATGCCGCGCACCGGCGAGACCACCGTGGTGCGGGTGACGCGGTCATCGATGGCGATGCTGGACGCGGTGATCTTCGACAGGTCGGTGCGCTTCTCGTTGAGTTCCTTGGCTGCCTCCGAGCGAAAACCGGCATCGGCCTCTTCGATCTTGCTCTTGATTTCCGCAACCGCCGCTTCAGCCCGGGGGATCGCCAGGGTGGTGGCGTTCAGCGAACCACGGGCTTCCACGGTGCTGCGTTTGAGGCGCAGGATCTCCACCGGTGAAATCGCCCCGGTGCCCACCAGCGGCGTAGACATGTTCAGTTCCTGTTGCAGCAGGGCCAGGGCCGAACGGTACTGTTCGGCCTTGGAGCGGAACTCGGCCAGCTCCTGGGTCTTCTGCCGCAGTTGTTCGTTGAGAGTCTGTTTCTCGCTGGTCAGGCGACGCTGCCGGGACTGGTACAGCGACAGCTCGTCCTCGGCCACTTGCGGCGCCTTGGCGCGTATTTCATCGGAGACCTGGAAGGGGCGGCCTTCGGCTTCGGCCGACAGGCGCTCGACCTGGGCGCTGAGGGCATAGCGGTCTGCCTCGCTCTCGCCCTTGTTGGACAGAAAACGCGTGTCATCCAGGCGCAGCAAAGTATCGCCCTTGTTCACCATCTGCCCTTCGCGGACGAAGATCTCGGTGACGATGCCGCCCTCCAGGTTCTGGATGACCTGCACCTTGCTCGACGGTATCGCCTTGCCTTCGCCCATGGTGACTTCATCGAGCACCGCGAACCAGGCCCAGACCAGGGCGACCAGCAGCAGGGCGGCGGCCAGCCACACGGTGATGCGCGACAGGCGCGGCGAATCCTGCAGGGTGGCGCCGGCCACGTCGGGCATGTAGTCGCGTTCGGCGGTCTTGCCGAAACTCTGGAAGTAGCTGCGCAGGCCTTGACTGATGGACATGACTGGACCCCCTAGATGGCCGTACCGACCCGGCCTTTGCGCAGTGCGTCGATGACCGCGTCCTTCGGCCCGTCGGCCACCACCTTGCCGTTGTCGAGCACCAGCAGGCGGTCGACCAGGCTGAGCATCGAGGTACGGTGGGTGACCAGCAGCAGGGTCTTGCCCTGCACCCAGCCGTGCAGGCGCTGGCGCAGCTGGTCTTCGCTGGCGTTGTCCATGTGGCTGGTGGGTTCGTCGAGGATCATGATCGGCGGTTCCAGCAGCATCGCCCGGGCCAGCAGCACCGACTGGCGCTGGCCGCCGGAGAGCAGCTGGCCACGTTCGCCCACTGGGCGGTCGAAGCCTTGCGGGTGCTGGCGGGCCAGTTCGCTGACGCCAGTCAGCTCGGCCACTTCCAGCATGCGCGCGTCGCTCACGTAGCGGGCGCCGAGGGTGAGGTTGTCGCGCAGGCTGCCGGCCAGCAGCGGCAGGTCATGGGCGACGTAGCCGATCTGATGGCGCAGGTCGGCGATGTCGAGCTGGCGCAGGTCGAGGTTGTCGAGCAGGATCTGTCCTTCGTCCGGGGCGTAGAAGCCCATCATCAGCCGGGCCAGGGTGCTTTTGCCCGAGCCGCTGCGGCCGATGATGCCGATGCGCTCGCCGGGTTTGACACTGAAGCTGACGCCATTGAGGGCCGCAGCATTTTGCCCGGCATAGCGGAAGGTGACGTGGCTGACCTCAAGCCCGCCGTGCAGTTGCGTGCGTTCCAGCGGTTGCTGGCCCACCTGGCGTTCCTGGGGCAGGGCCATCAGGGCGTCGGTACTGCGCATGGTCAACTGTGCTTGCTGGTAGCGGGTGATCAGCCCGGCGATCTGCCCCAGGGGCGCCAGGACCCGGCTGCCGAGCATGTAGCTGGCCACCAGGGCGCCGACGCTGAGGTTGCCGGCGATGATGCTGTAGACCCCGGCGACGATGGTCGCCATGCCGCAGAACTGCTGGATGAACAACGTGCCGTTGGTGGCCAGGGCCGACAGGTTGCGGGCATGGGCGTCGAGGCGGGTCAGGGCGCCGTGGGTGCTTTCCCACTGGTACTGGCGTTCACTTTCGGCGCTGCAGGCCTTGAGGGTTTCCAGGCCGCCGAGGGTCTCGATCAACAGCGCCTGGCGCACCGCGCCCAGGGCCAGGCTCTTCTGCACCGTGTCGCGCAGGCGCACCTGGATGAACAGGGCAAAGATGATGGTCAGCGGGAAGGCGATCAGCGGGATCACCACCAGCCAGCCGCCGAGCAGGCCGATCACCAGCAGCATCAGCACCACGAAGGGCAGGTCGATGACGCTGGTCAGGGTCACGGCGGTGAGAAACTCGCGCAGCCCCTGGAAGTCGTGGATGCTCTGGGCAAAGCCGCCGACCGTGGCCGGGCGGGCTTTCATCGACATGCCGGTGATGCGCTCGAACAGGGTCGCCGAGAGAATCAGGTCGGTTTTCTTGCCGGCCTGATCGAGCAAGTGGGCGCGTACTACGCGCAGGATCAATTCGAACAGGGTACCGATCAACAGGCCGACGGCCAGCACCCACAGGGTGGAAATCGCCTGGTTGGGTACGACCCGGTCGTAGGTCTGCATGACGAACAGCGGCACCATCAGGCCCAGCAGGTTGATCAGCAGGCTGGCCAGCACGGCATCGCTGTAGAGCCAGCGGGACAGTTTGAGGGTATCGCGGAACCAGGCGTTGACCCGTGGCATCAGGGGCGCGCGCAGGTCTTCGAGTTCGTGCCGGGGGCGGGCGAACAGGGCTTCGCCGGCGTAGGCCTGCTCCAGTTCCTCGTGGCTGACCCACTGCTCGCCGCCTTCGGCCTCGCAGGGCAGGATCAGCGCCCGGCCATCGTCGCCCCAGCGCCGCAGCACGGCGCAGCGGCCTTCCTTGAACAGCAGCAGCACCGGCAGGTTCAGCGCTGAAATGGCGCCAAGCTCGCGGCGCAGCACCCGGGCCTGCAACCCTGCGCGGGCGGCGGCCCGGGGCAGCAGGTCAAGGCTCAGGCGTTGCTGCGCCAGCGGCAGGCCGGCACTGAGGCCCGCGCGACTGACGGTACAACCATGCAACTTGCAGAGAATCAGCAATCCATCGAGTAGCGGGTCATCGAAACTCTGGCGCGGATCCGCCGCCGAGCTCGCAGGTTGCATGCTGGTCACAATGGCCTACTCCTGCAGCGTGTCGGTGATTAACGCATGTCGGGCAACCGGGCTTCGTTCCTCACTTCACTCTTGGCAATGGCTTCGGGCGGCAACGAGATGCGCTGCTTGCTCAGCAGTTCACCCATGTTGGCCAGCACCCGGTACATGGAGAACTCCTCGGTGTAGCGCACTTCGGTGTAGCGGCGGTTGGCGTTGTACAGCTCGTTTTCGCTGTCGAGCAGGTCGAGCAGGGTGCGTTGGCCGAGGCCGAACTGATCCTGGTAGGCCGCGCGCACCCGCGTGGAGGTGTCGGCGTATTCACGGGCGGTCGGGGTTTGCAGGCGAGCGTTGGTCATGGCGTTCCAGGCCAGCGCCAGGTTCTCGTTGAGGGTGCGCAGGGCGTTGTTGCGGATGTCCATGGCCTGGTTGATCTTGTGCGCATCCGACTGCAGGCGGGCCTTGTCGCTGCCGCCGCGGAACAGGTTGTAGCTCATCTCGACGCCGGCTTGCCAGTCGTTGTTGTCGTGACCGACCTGGCCTGCGGTGTTGTTGTTCGCCCCGGTGGCCAGCACGGCATCCAGGCGCGGGTAGAACGGCGACTTGGCCACTTCGTACTGCTGCTCGGCGGCTTGCACATCGGCTTGCGCCGATTTGAGGTAGGGGTTGTGTTCCAGCATGCCCTGGCGTGCGTCCAGAAGGCTGGCGGGCATTTCACCCTTGATGGTGACCGGGGTTTCCAGCTCGTCGGCTGGACGCCCGACCACACTGAAGAAGTTGGCTTCGGCGTCGGCCAGGTCGACTTCGGCGGTGTACAGGTTGTTTTCCGCCAGGGCGCGACGGGCAGTGGACTGGTCGCGGTCGGCGTTGCTGCCGACACCACGCTCGCTGCGCAGGCCGATCTGGTCATCGACCCGCAGGTGCGCCTGCAGGTTGTTCTTGGCCAGGGTTACCAGCTCGCGGCGCTTGAGCACTTCCAGGTACACCTCGATGGCGCGCAGGGCGACGGTCTCGGCGGTGGCCTGGGTGAAGTAGGCGCGGGAGTTGACCACCGCTTCCGTGCGTCCGACTTCGTTCGGCGTGTTGAAACCGTCGAACAGCATTTGCCGCAGGCGCAGGTCCGACTGGGTGTAGTTCAGGGTTTCGGTGTTGTGGTTGCGGGTGCCGTCGGGATTGGTAGTGCGGGTATTGGTGTTGTCCGATTTTTGCCGGCCGTAACCGGCGATCAGGTCGACGCGGGGAAAGTAACCACCTTTGGCCACTTTCACGTCTTCATCGGCAGACAGTCGACTGTTGCGGCTGGCGCCGATCTCCGGATGTTGGTCCACGGCGCTTTGCACAGCTTCCGTAATCGACATCGCCTGAGCATTGGCGCATGCCATGGCCAACAGTATTGCACTGGTGATGGGGGTCAAAACGCGCATGGGGTACTTCTCCCTGATTTCCTAATGAGGTATTGCTGTCGCCATATTTTTGACGGTTTTATGGTGTTAACCGTTTCTGGCTTGTAACAACAGAGCTAAGAACATTTATAAGGAGAACTTAGAAGATTTTTTCATAAAGGTTATGCGAAAAAAAACTTATGCGGTCTAAGCAAACCAAGACATTGTTCATATCAGGCGACCCGTCGATGCTGCGCTAGCTGGCATTTTTCGGGCGTCAGAAAAAGTTCAATTATTTTTTGCGGCAAAGGGCACGGATGTAGCGGAGGGGATGGAGGAAGAGCAGACGAGGCGACAAATTTTTGGCAGATGCCAAGTGGCCATGTCGTTTTTCCACGTTCACGAAGTGTCTGTCAGACGAAGGTGTTGATTCCATTGAAATCCACCTGCGTTTTCAGCACTTTCTGGGTATCGGCCCAAGACTGGCGTGGTGGGTCGACCCCGCGAGAATCAGAGCGCTTTTCTGCGAAAAACCGTTCCGCAGCGGAGGAGAGCGCCCATGGCCAAGTTAATCGGGATTGTCAGCAAGGTAGTCGGTGAGGTCTTCGCAGTGGCCAACGACGGCACTCGTCGGGCACTGCTTGAAGGTGACCGGCTGTTTGCTGGCGAACAACTGGAGACCGGGGCTGCTGGCGCGGTAGCCGTTCGTCTGCAAAACGGCGGCGAACTCACCCTGGGGCGGGGCAGTAGCCTGGAGCTGACGCCGCAATTGCTGGCCGGTCAGGCGTCCCAGGTGGATTCGCCGGATGCCCTGACGCCAAGCCAGGCCCAGCTCACCGATGTGGAGAAACTCCAGCAAGCCATCGCTGCCGGTGCCGACCCCAGCCAGGAAGCCGATCCCACCGCCGCAGGCCCCGGCAGCGGCGGCGCAGCGGGTGCCCTGGGCGGTGGTCACTCGTTCGTGATCCTCGATGAAGTGGCCGCTCGGGTCGATCCGGTCATCGGTTTCCCTACCGCCGGCTTCAATGGTTTTCCGGAAATCGCCGATCTGGAGGTCGGCGACTTCAACAACAATGACGCCCCCCCGCTGCTGCCGGTGGTGAACAATCCGGTCAGCCTCGTGGGGCTTGCCGTCGACGGTGGCGAGTTGTCCTTGAACGAGGCCAGCCTGGCACAGGGCTCGGCCAGCGATCCGGCGGCGCTGACCCGGGTGGGCAGCTTCACCGTGGTGGCGGCAGACGGCGTGTTCAATCTCAACGTCGGCGGCATCAATGTGGTGACCGGCGGGGTCGTGACCGGTGTCGGCCAGTCGATCACCACCGGGCTGGGCAATACCCTGACCATTACCGGCTACGATGCGGCCACCGGCGTGGTCAGCTACAGCTACACCCTCACCGGCGCCGAGAGCCATCCTGCCGGCAACGGCAGCAACGGCCTGGGCGAGAGCATCACGGTGCTGGTCAGCGACAGCGATGGCGATGCCGCCAGCGGTTCGCTGGACATTGTCGTGATCGACGATGTCCCCCGTGCGGTAGACGATGGCCATGCGCTGACGGCGTCGGAAAACCAGCTGGTGCTGACCGGCAATGTGCTGAGCAACGATGTGCAGGGTGCCGACCGTGTGCCTACCGGCCCCATCACTCCCGGCACCTTCGTCGGTACCTACGGCACCCTGGTGCTGGCGGCCGACGGTTCCTACACCTACACCTTGAACACCAGCGACCCGGACTTCATCAACCTCAAGGGCGGTGGCAACGGGATCGAGACCTTCACCTACACCCTCACCGATGCCGACGGCGATAGCAGTAGCGCCAACCTGGTGCTCAATGTCAGCAACCTCAATGACCCGGTCGAACTCAACGGGTTGAGCCTCAGCGGCGGCGAGCTGGTGCTGTTCGAGAAGAACCTGGACACCGGCAGCAGCCCCGATGCGGCGGCGCTGACCCGCAGTGGCACCTTCACGGTGACGGCGGCCGATGGCTTGCAAACCCTGACTGTCGGGGGCATCACGGTCATCAGTGGCGGGGTGGTCAATGCCTTCCCGCAGTCGATCACCACGGGCCTGGGCAGCACACTGAGCATCACCGGCTATAACCCGGCCACGGGTGAAGTGACCTACAGCTACACCCTGCAGGGCAATGGCGCCCAGGCAAGCCCCAGTGGCAGCGAAAGCTTCACCGTGGTGGCTACCGACACCGATGGCAGTAGCGCCAGCCTGAATATCGACGTCACCATTTTCGACGATGTGCCGACGGCGGCGGATGACAGCAACGCCGTCACCGCCACCGAGAACCAGCTGACCCTGACCGGCAACGTGCTCGGCAATGACGTGCAAGGTGCCGACCGTGTGCCCACCGGCCCGGTCACGCCGCAGACCATCACCGGTACCTACGGCACCCTGGTGCTGGCGGCCGACGGTTCCTACACCTACACCTTGAACACCAGCGACCCGGACTTCATCAACCTGAAGGGTGGTGGTAACGGGAGCGAGACCTTTACCTACACCATCACCGACTCCGATGGCGACAGCAGCACCGCCAAGCTGGTGCTCAATGTCAGCAACCTCAACGATCCCGTGACCCTCACCGGCCTGAACGTCGAGGGCGGTGAGCTGACGGTCTACGAGAAAAATCTCGGCGACGGCAGTGCGCCCAACAATGCCGCCCTGACCCAGGCCGGCAGCTTCACCGTGGGGGCGCCGGATGGCCTGCAGACCCTGACCGTCGGCGGCATCACCGTGGTCAGTGGCGGGGTGGCGGTGGGCTTTCCGCAATCGGCCACCACTCCATTGGGTAATACCCTGACCATCACCGGCTACAATGCCGCCACCGGTGTTGTCAGCTACACCTACACGCTGCTGGACAACGAGGCCCACGCCACTGGCAACGACGCCAACGGCCTGAGTGAAAGCTTCGTGGTCACCGCCACCGATACCGATGGCAGCAGTGCCAGTGGCAACATCGATGTGAATATCATCGATGACCTGCCGACCGCGGTTAACGACAGCAATGCCGTGACGGCCAGCGAGACCCAGCAAATCCTGACCGGCAACGTACTGAGCAACGATGTCCAGGGCGCGGACCGCGTGACCACAGGGCCAATCGTCCCGCAAACCATCACCGGTACCTACGGCACCCTGGTGCTGGCGGCGGATGGCACCTACACCTACACCCTGAACACCAGTGATCCGGACTTCATCAACCTAAAAGGCGGCGGTACCGGCTTCGAGACCTTCACCTACACCCTCAAGGATGCCGACGGCGACACCTCGACGGCCACTTTGAAACTCGATGTCAGCAACCTGAATGACCCGGTGACGCTCACGGGCCTGGATATCCACTGTGGCGAACTGACGGTCTACGAAAAGCACCTCAGCGACGGTAGCAGCCCGGACGCTGGCGCCCTGACCCAGTCCGGCAGCTTCACCATCAGCGCCCCGGATGGCCTGCAGACCCTGGTCGTCGCCGGCGTCACCGTGATCAGCAACGGCGTCGGCAGCTTTCCGCAGTCCGGCACCACGCCGCTGGGCAATACCCTGACAATCACCGGTTACAACCCTGCCACGGGCGTGGTGACCTACACCTACACCCTGGTGGACAACGAAGCGCACACCACCGGCAATGGCACCTTCCTGACCGAAGGCTTTGTGATCGTCGCCACCGATACCGATGGCAGTACCGCTCGCGGCACACTCGATGTGAACATCGTCGACGATGCCCCCAAGGCATACGACGACAGCAACGCCGTGACGGCCAGCGAGGCCCAGCTGACCCTGAGCGGCAACGTGCTGAGCAATGATGTCCAGGGCGCCGACCGCATTGCGAGCGGTCCGATCACCCCGCAAACCATCACCGGCACCTACGGCACCCTGGTATTGGCCGCCGACGGTTCCTACACCTATACGCTCGACACCAGCGATCCGGACTTCATCGCCCATGGCGCCGGCAATGGCATCGAGACCTTCACCTACACCCTCAGGGACGCCGACGGCGACACCTCGACGGCCACCCTGAGACTCAATGTCAGCAACCTGAACGATCCGGTGACGATCAAGGGCCTGGATATCGAGTGTGGCGAACTGACGGTCTACGAAAAAAACCTCAGTGACGGCAGCAGCCCGAACGGGGCCGCCCTGACCCAGTCCGGCAGTTTCACCATCACCGCTCCGGATGGCCTGCAGACCCTGGTCGTGGCGGGCGTCACGGTGATCAGCAACGGTGTCGGCGGCTTCCCGCAGTCGGGCACCACGCCGCTGGGCAACACCCTGACCATCACCGGTTATGACCCCGCCACGGGCGTGGTGACCTACACCTACACCCTGGTGGACAACGAAGCGCACACCACCGGCAATGGCACCTTCCTGACCGAAGGCTTCGTGATCGTCGCCACCGACAAGGATGGCAGCAGCGCCCGCGGCACACTCGATGTGAATATCGTCGACGATGCGCCCAAGGCATACGACGACGTCAACACCACCACGGCCACGGAAACCCAGCTGATCCTGACCGGCAACGTGCTGAGCAACGATGTCCAGGGCGCCGACCGCATTACCAGCGGGCCAATCACCCCGCAATCCATCACGGGCAAATACGGCACCCTGGTGCTGGCGGCCGACGGCACCTACACCTACACGTTGAACACCAGTGATCCGGATTTCATCAGCCTCAAGGGTGGCGCAACCGGTACCGAGACCTTTACCTACACCCTCAAGGATGCGGACGGTGACACCAGCACCGCGACCCTGAAACTCAACGTCAGCAACCTGGACAACCCGGTCACCATCGATGGCCTGAACGTCAACGGCGGCGAACAGACGGTCTACGAGAAGAACCTCGGTGACGGCACCAGCCCGGACACCGCGGCCCTGACCCGCACCGGCAGCTTTACGGTGACCGCGCCGGACGGCCTGCAGACCCTGACCGTCGGTGGCATCAACGTGGTCAGTGGCGGGGTGGTCGCAGGTTTCCCGCAAACCGGCACCACGCCGCTGGGCAACTCGCTGACCATCACCGGCTACAACCCGGCGACCGGCGTGGTCAGCTACACCTACACCTTGCTCGATAGCGAAAACCACCCGGATGCCAACGGCATCAATGACCTCAACGAGGCCATCCCTGTCACGGCGGTCGATCGTGATGGCAGCACCGCCAATGCGACCCTGGATGTGACCATCGTCGACGACCTGGGATCGGTAGTGGGGGCGGAGCGTTCGGTGACGCCGGGGCAGGTCGATTCCAACCTGCTGCTGACCATCGACGTCTCCGGCAGCATGAGCAACTACTCCGGGGTGTCTGGCAAGACCCGTCTGGAACTGGCCAAGGAAGCCATCAATGCCTTGCTCGACAAGTACGACGAGATGGGCGACGTCAAGGTCCAGATCGTCACCTTCAGCAGCGGCGCCACGGTCCTGTCGACGTCGTGGGTGACGGTGGCCGAGGCCAAGGCCCTGGTCAGCGGCCTCAATTCCGGTGGCGGCACCAACTACGACGCGGCGGTGGCCGCGGCGCAGTCGGCCTTCAGCACGGCAGGCAAACTGACCGGCGCGCAGAACATCGGTTACTTCTTCTCCGACGGCAACCCCACCAACGGACAGGCGATCGGCACCGCTGACGAGGCCGCCTGGAAGACCTTCCTCGACAACAACGGGATCAAGTCCTATGCCATTGGCCTGGGCACCGGTGTCAACGACAGCAACCTCAACCCCCTGGCCTACGACGGTAGTTCGCATACCGACACCAACGCCGTGGTGGTCACCGATCTCAATGCCCTGAACCAGGTGCTGTCGGGCACCGTGCAGGGCGCGCCGATCACCGGCAGCCTGATGAGCGGTGGCACCTTCGGCGCCGATGGCGGCTTCATCAAGGCGCTGCTGGTCGACGGCACGACCTACACCTACGATCCCAAGGCCAATGGCGGGCAGGGCAGCTACACCGCCACCGGCACCGATCGTGGCAGCTTCGACACGGCCACCAACACCTTCAACATCAAGACCGTGCTCGGCGGCACCCTGCTGGTCGACATGGACACCGGCGAGTTCACCTACACGCCACCGAAGGACAGCGGCAGTGCGGTGACCGAGAACATCGGCTTCACGGCCAGTGACAACGATGGCGACCTCAGCAGCGCCAACCTGGTGGTCAATGTCTACTCCAACGCAGCACCCGTGGCCGGGGCCGACCATATCATCACCAACATCCTCTCCAGCAGCCTTACCGTGCCGGGCGAGGCATTGCTGGCCAACGACAGCGACGCCAACGGCGATCCGCTCAACGCATCGCCGATCACCTTCAACACCAACTGGGCCAAGGGGGCGGGCTTCTCGGTGGGCAGTGGCACGCCGTCGCTGAACTTCTCGAGCAACACCAACAACCTGAGCAACCAGTTCAAGGCCCTGGAGCGCAGTGCGTTCCGCGGTGCCGCGAATGCCACCACCGCAGCGCTGATCGTCAATGGCTACCTGGGTTCGCTGTCGAGCGGCGCCAACGCCGAAGATGTGCTGACCATCAGCTTGAAAAAAGGCGAATCGCTCAAGCTCGATCACGATCGGCCGGCCGGCAATATCCTGATGGAGTGGAAGGATGAGAACGGCGTCTATCAGACCATCGCCGACGGTTCCAGCTTCACCGCCAGTCATGACGGTGTCTACAGCATCCATGTGGTCAACCAGTCCAACCCCAGCGGCAGCAACCCCACCGCGCAGGAGAACTACGCACTGACCATGACGGTCGACTACGCCAATACCCAGCCCGACACCTACTACGGCACCTATACGGTCAGTGACGGACACGGTGGCACTGGCACGGGCAACGTGGATATTTCCTACCAGGCAGGCGCTACCCTGACTGGCACCGGGGGTGATGACATCCTGCTGGCCGGGTCGGGCGATGACACCCTCAATGCCGGTGCCGGCAATGACGTACTGATCGGCGGTGCCGGCAACGACACCCTCAATGGCGGCGATGGCAACGACCTGCTGATCGGTGGCGACGGCAATGACCTGCTGATCGGCGGCGACGGTATCGACACGGCCAGCTATGCCGGTGCCGGCGGGCCGGTGACCGTCAGCCTGGCGACCACTTCGGCACAGAATACGTTCGGGGCAGGAACGGACACCCTGAGCGGGATCGAGAACCTGATCGGTTCGGACTACAACGACAACCTCACCGGCGACGGCAATGCCAACCTGCTCAGCGGCGGGTTGGGCAACGACACGCTCAATGGCGGCGGGGGCAACGATGTGCTGATCGGCGGGCCGGGGAACAACACCCTGAGCGGGGGCGCCGGCAGCGATACTTTCCTCTGGCAGCAAGGCAACAGCGGTCACGATGTGGTGAGCGACTTCACTCCGGGCACCGACCGGCTCGACCTGTCGCAACTGCTCCAGGGCGAGAACGCCACTTCGGCGTCACTGGATGATTACCTGCACTTCAAGGTCACCGGCAGCGGCGCCGGCGTGGTGTCGACCATCGAGGTGAGTGTGGTGGCGGGGGCGGCACCGACCCAGACCATCGATCTTGCCGGGGTCAACCTGGCCCAGCATTACGGGGTGACGGCGGGGGCCGGCGGGGTGATTGCGGCGGGGCAGGACACGGCGACCATCATCAACGGCATGCTCAACGATCATTCGTTGAAGGTGGATACCGTGTAACCGGCATGCAATCGCGGGGCCATCCCGCTCCAACCGACGGTTTTTGGAGCGGGCTTTCCCCCCGATGGGGTGTGAGCGCCTACAGGGATTTGCAGAGGTGTTTCATGAAGGCCGTCGCAGGGTCGTCTGGCGCAGGATGTAGATGCTGACCAGCACCGCGCTGGTCAGCATGAAGGCGCGCGCCCAGGGCAGTGGCACCAGGTAGCAGGACAGGCCGATGCTCAACCACATCAGGCCGATCGCATAGACCTTGCCCTTGAGCGGGATGCCTTCACCACTGAGGTAGTCACGGATCCACGGCCCGAGCTGCGGGTGATTGATCAGCCAATGGTGAAAGCGCGGCGAGCTGCGGGCGAAGCAGGCCGCAGCCAGGAGCAGGAAAGGGGTGGTCGGCAACACCGGCAGGAAGATCCCGATCACCCCCAGCGCAACGCTGAGCCAGCCGGTGGCCAGCAGCAGGTAGCGCATTGACGCCAACTCAGTGGTGGCGTGGCTTGAGCAGCGCGGGTGCTGGTTTTTCGTCCGGCGCGTGCTGCAGCAGGTACAGCGCGGTCAGGGCCTCTGGAATCTGGACGATCATGTCGTCCTGCAGGTTGGCATCCTTGGCGATGTCTTCGAATTCAGGCTGCTCGTCGAACAGGCCCGAACCGACCATGATCGGCAGGAGCATTTCGCTGACTTCTTCCTCGGCGGTCTCGAACCAGGCTTCTTCACGCATGAATACGCCTTCCATGAAGCCGATGCACCAGCCGCGCAGGTCGGAATCGTCCGGCTCCTCGCCCAGGTCGAGGTCGCAAGGCAGTTCGAACTCCTCGTCGCTGGCCAGCTGGCGAGCGATATGGGCCTTGAGCTGGATCAGCGTGGCTTCGATCTCTTCGCGCTGGGCGTCGTCCTTGTAGTGCGGCTCTTCGGCGAACAAGGCTTCGATCCATTCACGCTCGGGAACGACCTCGGTACCGATCGACAGCGCGGTCAGGTAGCCGTGGGCGGCAACGTAGTCCAGCGCCTCCTCGTGCAGCTCGTCGGCGTCGAGGAAGGCTTGCAGGCGGGTCAATTGCTCGGCGAAGGACATTACGGGGCTACCTTGGGAATAAACGATGACTGAATTCTAGCACCTTGCAGCGCAGACAAGGCAAAGGAAGACGTCTATCGCAGAGCATCCTGTGAAGGCGGACGCTCGGGTATAATGCCCGGCTTTTGCCCCGGGCCGCCCGTATCACGTGGCCGGGGTAAAAGCTGCTTACGCATTTTTGGGTGTGGCAAGCGCGTTTTTCATCCAGCCTGTGCCCAGGATGGTTCTGCGATTTTTGGAGTTTTTATGCTCGAACAGGCTCAGCGCGTCCTCAAGGACATCTTCGGCTACGACAGTTTTCGGGGGCGCCAGGGGGCGATCATCGAATGCGTGGCCAAGGGTGGCGATGCGCTGGTGCTGATGCCCACCGGGGGCGGCAAGTCCCTGTGTTTCCAGGTGCCGGCGTTGCTGCGTCCGGGCCTGGCGGTGGTGGTCTCGCCCCTGATCGCGTTGATGGAAGACCAGGTAGCGACCCTCGACGAACTGGGTGTGGCGGCGGCGTCGCTCAACTCCACCTTGAGCCCCGAGCAACAGCGCGACCTGGCCGGGCGCATTCGCCGGGGCGAGGTGAAGATGCTCTACCTGGCGCCGGAGCGCCTGGTGCAGCCGCGCATGCTGGATTTCTTGCGCGACCTGGACATCGCCCTGTTCGCCATCGACGAGGCCCACTGCGTATCGCAATGGGGCCACGATTTCCGTCCCGAGTACCTGCAACTGGGGCAATTGGCCGAGCTGTTTCCCCAGGTGCCGCGCATTGCCCTGACCGCCACGGCAGACATGCGTACCCGCGAGGAAATCGTCAGCCGCCTGCACCTGCAGAACGCCGAGCGCTTCCTGTCGAGCTTCGACCGGCCGAACATCTTCTACCGCATCGTGCCCAAGGAGCAGCCGCGCAAGCAGTTGCTGGCATTCCTCGGCGAGCGGCGCGGCAACGCCGGGATCGTCTACTGCCTGTCGCGCAAGAAGGTCGACGAGGTCGCCGCCTTCCTGTGCGAGCAGGGCTTTCCGGCGCTGCCGTATCACGCCGGCCTGCCCGCTGAGACCCGCGCCGCCAACCAGCGCCGCTTCCTCAACGAGGAAGGCCTGATCATGGTCGCCACCATCGCCTTCGGCATGGGCATCGACAAGCCCAACGTGCGCTTCGTCGCCCACCTCGACCTGCCCAAGTCGCTGGAAGCCTACTACCAGGAAACCGGCCGGGCCGGTCGTGACGGCCTGCCGGCCGATGCCTGGATGGCCTACGGCCTGCAGGACATGGTGATGCTCAAGCAGATGCTGCAGAACTCCGAAGGCGACGAGCGCCACAAACGCATCGAGCAGCACAAGCTCGACGCCATGCTCGCGCTCTGCGAAGAGACCCGCTGCCGGCGCCAGACCCTGCTCAACTATTTCGATGAAGAACTGCCCCAGCCCTGCGGGCACTGCGACAACTGCATCGACGGCGTGCAGACCTGGGACGCCACCGAGCCTGCGCGCCAGGCCCTGTCGGCGGTGTACCGCACCGGCCAGCGCTATGGTGTCGGCCATCTGGTGGATGTGTTGCTGGGCCGTGACAACGAGAAGATCCGCAACTTCGGCCATGAAAAACTCGCCGTCTACGGCGTCGGCAAGGCGCGCTCCGAAGGCGAATGGCGTTCGCTGTTCCGCCAGCTGGTAGCCCGTGGCCTTGCCGATATCGACCTGGAGGGCTATGGCGGCCTGCGCCTGTCCGACAGCTGCCGGCCGTTGTTGCGCGGTGAAGTCAGCCTTGAACTGCGCCGCGACCTCAAGCCGCAGACCAGCAGCAAGGGCAGCAGCGGTGGTGGCAGCCCGGCCAGCCAGCTGGTGCGCGGCGAGGAGCGCGAACAGTGGGAAGCCTTGCGTGCCTTGCGGCGCAAGCTGGCCGAGGAGCATGGCGTGCCACCGTACGTCATCTTCCCCGACTCGACCCTGCTGGAGATGCTGCGCAGCCAGCCTACCAGCCTCAGCGAAATGGCCCGGGTCAGCGGTGTCGGCGCGCGCAAGCTGGAGCGCTACGGCGAAGCCTTCCTCGAAGTGCTGGGTGGTGCGGCCGAGACGCCACCGGTGGTGGCCGACCTGCGCCACGAGTTGACCACCCTGGCCCGGGCCGGCATGACCCCGGCACAGATCGCAGGCCAGCTCAATTGCAGCGAGAAGAACGTCTACAGCCTGCTGGCCGAAGCCATTGGCCGCCAGCAACTGTCGCTGGAGCAGGCCCTGGACCTGCCCGAAGACTTGCTGGCCGAAATCCAGGATGCCTTCCTCGACGGCGAAGGCGAACTGCCGCCGGTCTCGGCCGTGGCCGAGCTGTTCGGTGCGCGGGTGCCCGAGGGCGTTCTGTACTGCGTGCGGGCGGCGTTGGCGGCTGAATTCGAGATGTAAGGCTGTTTTGTCATCATTTATAACGATTGTTAGCCCGATAGATCCTTGCCTGTTGTGCAGGGACATGGTTAGCTGACTAATAATTAGTTCTGATGATGAGTTTTCTATGCCGTTGACCGACCACCACCGCTTCGGAATGCAGCTGGCCCAGATGTCCCGGGGTTGGCGCGCCGAGCTGGATCGCCGCCTGGCCGGCCTGAACCTGTCCCAGGCGCGCTGGCTGGTGCTGCTGCACCTGGCCCGTTTCGATGAAGCCCCCACCCAGCGCGAACTGGCGCAGAGCGTCGGCGTCGAGGGCCCGACCCTGGCACGCCTGCTCGACAGCCTGGAATCCCAGGGGCTGGTACGCCGTCAGGCGGTGCTCGAAGACCGGCGGGCCAAGAAAATCCTCCTGTGCCCTCCGGCCAAGCCGTTGATCGAGCAGATCGAAACCATCGCCAATGCCTTGCGCGTCGAGCTGTTCACCGGCATCGATGAAGAAGAGCTGGACCTGTGCATGCGGGTGCATGCACGGATTCTGGCCAATCTGGAAAAGAACTGACCCCGACTCAGAAGGTGTGGCCCAGGTTCAGGTACAACGCCTTCTGATTCTCGCTGTTGGCCCCATAGCTGAAGTTCAGCGGCCCCAGGGGTGTCTCGAAGCCGATGAAGACGCTGGCTGCATTGATGTAGCCACTGTCGAAGTCGTTGTCATTGTTCCAGGCCCGGCCACGCTCCAGCGAGCCGCCCAGGTACAGCGGGAAGTCCAGCGGCAGGTAGGCCCGTGGCGTCAGCCGGCGGTAGTAGACCATGCGCATCAGGCTCATGTTCTGTCCGGACACCGAGTCCTGGCGAAAGCCCGACAACTGCCGGGCGCCGCCCAGGACGAAGCTTGAAGTCACCACCTCGGCATCATCCAGGGTCCGTCCGTACTGGCCCCCCAGTACCCAGGTATTGGCGCCGCTGCTCAGGGCCTTGTCCAGCTTGAACTGCCACTGCCGGTAACGCTGGTCCGAGCCCAGGTCCGGTTCGTACTGGCGCAGGTCCAGGCTGATGTCTTCGCCGGTGTGGGGGAAGTAGACGTTGTCCAGGCTATCGAAGGAGTACTTGAGCTCGTAGAAGCCTTCGCTGAAGCTGAACCGAGGCAGGTCCTGGTCGCCGATGCGCACCTCGGCGTTGCCCCAGGCCTGGCCGACGCCGAAGCGCACCTCGCCGCTGTTGCCGATCTGGCGCCCCAGGTTCAGGCCGAAGCCGTAGCGTTCCAGACGGTATTCGGCGATCGGGTCGTCCTCCAGGGTCGCCTCGATGTTCTGCGAGCCGAGGGCCAGGTAAGGTGCGACGAAGTAGCGTGAGCCGGCATCCAGCGGCTGGTAGAACTCGCTGTACAGCTCTTGCTGGTCGCCGATCTGCGCCCGGGTCAGCCACTCGGCGCCCAGTTGGTTGATGCCGTTGATGCGGTAGCTGGCGCCAATGTTGAAGGCGCTGTCGCCCTGCAGGTCATCGGACAGGTTCAGGCCCAGGCGCAGGTAGTCGGTGCCGCCGCGACGGCCCAGGGCGTTGATCACCAGGGTGTTGTCCTTGCCCTTGTGCACCACCCGGTACTGCACCCGGTCGAAGTAGTCGAGGCCGTACAAGGTGCCCATGTCGGTCTGCAGGCGGCCCAGCTCCAGGGGTTCGCCGATGGGTTGGCGAATGTAGAAACGGATCACGTCGTCGCTGACCTTCGAGTCGTTTTCGATGCGGATGGCGGTGATCACCGGCGTACGCTGGCTCGGCGAGCGCGCCGCATTGAGTTCTTCGTCGCTGTCGTCGGGACGCTTGAGCACCGCCAGGCGCGAGTCCAGGGCGCGGGCGGCGCGGTAGCCGGCATCGATCATTTCCTGGGCGCGGCCGAAGTCGGTGACGCCATAGCTGGCCAGTGGCGGCTGGATCAGGATGTCGTCGTGGTGCAGGGCGGCCAGTTGTTCTTCGGAGTTGCGCCGGGTCATCAGGGTGATCGACTGGTTGAGCACATCGACCACGGAGGTCAGCTGGTCACGACTGCGCAACGGCGTACCGATATCGACGACGATGGCCACGTCCACACCCATCTCGCGCGCCACATCCAGGGGGATGTTGTCGACCATGCCGCCATCGACCAGCAACCGGCCGTCCAGCTCGACCGGGGCGAACACTGCCGGTATCGACATGCTGGCGCGTATCACCCGGGGCAGGTGGCCGCGGCTGAACACCACTTTTTCGCCGCTGGCGATGTCGGTGGCTACGGCACGGAAGGGGATCGGCAGCTTGTCGAAGTCGCGGGTGTCGCTGACATGGGCGAGCATGCTTTCCAGCATCAACGCCAGGTTCTGCCCCTGGATCACCCCCAGGGGCAGGCCGAGGCTGCCGTCGTCACGAAAGCTGAGCTTCTGCTTGACCAGGAAGTCGCGGTCATCCTGCTTGCGCCGGAACGGTACGTCCTTGCGCGGTGGCGCGTCGGACAAGGCTTGTTTCCAGTCGATGCCCAGGGCCAGTTTTTCCAGCTCATCGATCTTGTAGCCGGAGGCATACAGGCCACCGACCACCGCCCCCATGCTGGTGCCGGCGATGGCGTCGATCTTGATGCCTTGTTCTTCCAGGGCCTTGAGCACGCCGATGTGAGCCAGGCCACGGGCGGCGCCACCGGACAGCACCAGGCCGACTTTAGGTCGGGGCGGCTCGGCGGCCAGCAGCGGGAAGGAAACGACGAGCAGCAACAGACTCAACAGCAGGCGGTGCATCGGGACTCTCGGAGCAAAGGCTAAAGACCGCTAGTATATGCACGACCGCCTGTCAGGAAGCTGTTAGCCCATGAATACGCCCAAAGCCGAAATCGTCATTACCTATTGCACCCAGTGCCAGTGGTTGCTGCGCGCTGCCTGGCTGGCCCAGGAACTGCTCAGCACTTTCAGCGACGACCTGGCCCGGGTGGCCCTGGAGCCGGGCACCGGTGGCGTCTTCCGCATTACCTGTGACGGCGTGCAGATCTGGGAGCGCAAGGCCGATGGCGGCTTCCCGGAAGCCAAGGTGCTCAAGCAGCGGGTTCGCGACCAGATCGACCCGCAGCGCGACCTGGGGCACAGCGACCGTCCCTGACTTTCAGCCGGTGGCGGCGACGCGCTTGTCGGCATTGCCGGCCGCCAGGCGGCTGGAGATGACGATGGCGAAGATGATCAGCACGCCACCCAGCAACATGCGCGGGGTGGGCGTCTCGGCAAAGATCAGCCAGGCCATGGCGATGCCGTAGACCGGCTCCAGGGCGAATACCACCGCGGCGGTGCGCGCCTTGATCACCGCCAGGCTGGCGACGAACAGGCTGTGGGCCACGCCCGTGCAGAACACCCCCAGCAGGCCGATCCACAACCAGTCCATGGGCGCCACCTCACCCAGCACCGGCGCTGCGGCCGGCAACAGGCACAGGGCGACCACCGCGTTCTGGCACAGGGCGGCCTGCACCGCGGGTATGCGCCCGGACGAGACCCGGTTGGTCAGCGACAGCAGCGAGAACAGCAGGCCCGACAACAGGGACCAGAGCAGGCCGCCGGTAGCCTGGCTGGCGAGGTCGAAGTCCGGGGTGACCAGCACCAGGCCGATACTCACCAGCAGCACCAGAATGATCTCGTTGCTACGGATGCGCTCGCGAAACAGCAGGCCTTCGAGGATCACGGTAAACGCCGGGAAGCTGGCAAAGCCCAGGGTGGCGATCGCCACGCCGGCGACTTTGACCGCAATGAAAAAACTCACCCAGTGCCCGGCCAGCAGCACGCCGCCCAGCAGCAGACGACGCCAGTCCCGGCCTTGCAGTGCCTGCCAGCCTTTGCCGGCGCAGCGGGCGAAAATGCCCAGGGCCAGCACGGCAAAGGCGGCGCGACCGAAGACGATGAGCGACGGCGTGGCCTGGGCCAGTTTGCCGAAGACCCCGGTGAGGCCGAAGAACAGCGCGCCGATGTGCAGGGCGCCGAGTGCGGTACGGTGGTTCATGATGATCCTTGAAAGAGGCAGGACAGCCCGGCCAGTGTACGAAGCCGTGGCCGCGGCTGTCTGTCGCGTTCCTCGCGTCAGTTGTCGCCGGACTCGCGCCTTAACGCCCGGGGCGAACAGCCGAAGGCCTTGAGCATGGCGGCGGAAAAGGCACTCTGGGAGCTGTAGCCGACCCGGCTGGCGATCTCGCCGATGGCCAGGTCGCTTTCCACCAGCAGCCTGCGCCCCTGCAGCAGGCGCCGCTGGCGGACGTAGTCCATGGGCGTCATGCCGGCTTCGCTGACGAAGCGCGTATGCAGGCGGGCGCTGGACAGGCCGGCCAGGCGCGCCAGGTCCGCCACTTGCAAGGGGTAGGCGGCATACTGGTCGATATGTGCGTCGAAGGCCGCATAGGGCAGCAACTTGTGCACCACCGCGGCCGGGCTTGCCTGGCTCAGGCTGGCAAGCAGCAGCACGGCGCCTTGCTGGGCGATCAACGGGTCGGCCACCGGGCTTGCTGCCAGCCAGTCGACCAGTTGCTGCTGGCGGTTGTCCAGGTTCAGCGGTCCGGGCTGGTCGAGCAGGCGCTGGCTGGCCAGGGCATGGCTGCCCAGGCTGTGGGCCAGCCAGGTGTCGTCTGGCACATCGAGCACCAGGCAATGGCTGCCGCCGGGGCTGCCGCAGCTATGGTGGGCGCCGGCCGGTATCACCATCAGGCCCTGGCGATCGACCCGGCCGCTGCGACCTTCGACCTCGAACTCCAGTTGCCCACGCAGGCCGAACACCAACTGTGGGTGCTGGTGGCTGTGGGCAATCAGGTCGTGACGGTAGTGGCGCAGGGAAAGTATCGAGGCGCTGCTCATTGCTGAGCCCTCCTGGTAGGAGCGGGCTTGCCCCGCGATTGTGTACTGTCAGCCAGATTGTATCGCGGGGCAAGCCCGCGCCTACCCGCCAGATTGTAGTGCGGGCAAGTCGAGTCTTCGCACCGCCGCTCCCACAGCTGCAGTCAGGCGTTTTCAGCCATCGATTGCAGGGCGGCCTTGTAGATCGACTGGCGCGGTTGGGCGAACAGGCGCTTGAGCATCGGCTCGAACAAGCTCAGGGGCAGGTTGTCGTAGGCCGGATCGAACGCGGCGGCATCGTAGCGGGCGCAGAACTCGATGGTCTGCTGGTACTGCGGATGATCCTGGAACTGCTCGCGCAGGTGCCGATCCATGCCCAGGTGGTGGAAGAAGTAATAGCCCTGGAAGATCCCGTGCTTTTCCACCATCCACAGGTTTTCCGGGCTGACGAAGGGCTTGAGGATGGCGGCGGCGATGTCCGGGTGGTTGTAGCTGCCCAAGGTGTCGCCGATATCGTGCAGCAGCGCGCAGATCACGTATTCCTCGTCGCGCCCGTCGCGAAAGGCGCGAGTGGCGGTTTGCAGCGAGTGGCTCAGGCGGTCGATGGGAAAACCGCCGAAATCGCCGTCGAGCAGGCGCAGGTGTGCCAGGATGCGCTCGGCCAGCTGGCTGGCATAGGCCCTGAAATCACTGGCGATGATCGCCCAGTCCTGCTGGGTGCCATCTTGCATGTGGGTGAAACGAGCCTGCTGGTTCATCGGCGCTCCAGGGTTGCGATGGGCAAAACCACTGTAGCCTGACCGCCTGTCGGAACAGTGGCCGCTGAAGACGGCTTGCTGACCTTGTGGGCCGAAATCAGAAGGACACCTTGCCGCGCAGCATGTCGCGGTACATGGCGAAGTCGCCGATCAGGCTGTAGAGCGGATGCTTGAAGGTGGCCGGGCGGTTCTTCTCGAAAAAGAAGTGGCCGACCCAGGCAAAGCCGTAGCCGGCGAACGGCACCGCCAGCAGCAGGGCCCACTGGCCACTGCCCAGGGTGTAGGCGAGCAGGGCGATGACCAGGCTGGTGCCGACGAAGTGCAGGCGACGGCAGGTGGGGTGGCGGTGTTCTTCCAGGTAGAAGGGATAGAACTCGGCAAAACTGCGAAATTGCTGAGGACTGTTCACGACGCTGCTCCTGTGTCTGTCGGTGCTGACGAAGATACACGGCGTGGAGCCTGATCCGAGTCTAGAGTGACCGACACTGCAGGGCAGTGACAATAGGCGCCAATTGACTATCCTTTGAGTTCGCCGCAGGAGCGGACAGTTCGACTATAAGAAGCCAGCCATGAGCGAAAGAACCACGTCAGCAAGCTGGGCATCAGGGATCGTCAAGGCACTCGAGCTGGAAGGGCTGGATTGCCGTGCCATGTTCAAGCAGCTCGGCCTGGATTTCGCCGCGCTGGACGACCCTGATGCCCGCTTTACCCAGGATTCCATGACCCGCCTGTGGCAACTGGCGGTCGACCTGTCGGGCAACCAGGCCATCGGCCTGAACATGGCGCGGGTGGTGCGCCCGGCGTCCTTCCATGTGGTCGGCTATGCCTTGATGTCGAGCCGCACCCTGGCCGACGGTTTCGAGCGGTTGGTGCGCTACCAGCGCATCATCGCCGAAAGCTCGGACTTGAGTTTCCGTCTGGAACCGGACGGTTATGCCTTGATCCTGACGGTTCATGGCGACCACCTGCCACCGACCCGGCACAGCGCCGAAGCTTCGCTGGCCTGCGCCTTGTCGCTGTGCAGCTGGCTCAGCGGACGGGTGATCCAGCCCCGGCGGGTGTTGATCCAGGGGCCGCAACCGGCGGACATTACGCCCTACAAGACGGCTTTTCATGCACCGCTGGTGTTCGCTGCCCCCTATGATGCGCTGGTGTTCGAGCGTGCCGACATGGAGGCGCCGTTGCCCACGGCCAACGAGGCCATGGCCACCTTGCACGATCGCTTTGCCGGTGAGTACCTGGCGCGGTTTTCCGAAAGCCGGGTGACCCACCGTGCCCGCCAGGTGTTGTGCCGGATGTTGCCCCAGGGCGAACCCAAGCGCGAGACCGTGGCCCAGGCCCTGCACCTGTCCCAGCGCACCTTGCAGCGACGCCTGCAGGAAGAAGGCACCAGTTTCCAGACCCTGCTCGACGACACCCGTCGAGAACTGGCCGAGCAGTACCTGGCGCAACCGAACATGACCTTGCTGGAAACCGCCTACCTGCTGGGGTTTGCCGACCCGAGCAACTTCTTCCGGGCGTTTCGCCGCTGGTTCGACGTCACCCCCGGCGAGTACCGTTTGCGCCTGGGCGGGGGCGCTGTGGCCCCGGCGCCGGAGCGGCAAGGAATGACGGCCGGTCAGTGACGCCAGAACGCCGGCATGAACAGTACCAGCACGGTAATGATCTCCAGGCGGCCGAGCAGCATGCCGGCGGACAGGATCCACTTGGCCGCATCCGGCAGGCTGGCGAAGTTGCCGGCCGGGCCAATGGTTTCGCCCAGGCCCGGGCCGACGCCTGAAACGGTGCTGGCGGCGCCGGTCAGGGCAGTCATCCAGTCGACCCCGAGCAAGGACAGCAGCAGGGCGATCACGCAGATGGTGATGGCGAAGAAGAACGAAAAGGTCAGGATCGAGCGGACGATCTCTTCGTCCAGGCGGTGGCCGTTGTACTTCTGCTTGATCACCGCACGCGGGTGGATCAGCTGATTGAGGTTGGCCTTGAGCAGGATGTAGGCAACCTGGAAGCGGAAGGTCTTGATGCCGCCTGCGGTCGAGCCGGAGCAGCCGCCGACGAAGCCCAGGTAGAAGAACAGCATCAGCGAGAAGTTGCCCCACAGGCTGTAGTCGCCCAGGGCGAAGCCCGTGGTGGTGACCACCGAGGTCACGTTCAGCGCCACGTGGCGCAAGGCCTCCAGCCAGTGCAGATCGGTGGTGGCCCAGTACCAGGTGCCCAGCACCACCCAAGTCACCAGCAGCATCGCCAGCAGGCCCTGGACCTGCTGGTCCTTGATCAGCGCCTTGCGGTTGCCGCGCAGGGTGGAGACGTAGAGGGCGAAGGGCAGGCTGCCGAGGATCATCACCACAATCGCCACCCAGTGCACCGCTGGCTGCGGCCAGTGGGCCAGGGACTGGTCGGAGGTGGAGAAACCGCCGGTGGAAATTGCCGACATGGCGTGGTTGATGGCATCGAAGGTGCTCATGCCCGCCAGCCAGAAGGCCAGGCTGCCAATAGCTGTGATGCCGATGTACACCGCCACGATCGACTTGGCGACCATGTGCGAGCGGGGCATGACCTTCTCGGAGCGGTCCGAGGACTCGGTCTGGAACAGGCGCATGCCACCGATGCGCAGCAATGGCAGGATCGCCACGGCCATGGCGATAAAGCCGATACCGCCGAGCCAGTGCAGCAACGAGCGCCACATCAGGATGCCCGGCGACATGCTGTCCAGGCCGCTGAGCACCGTGGCGCCGGTGGCGGTGATGCCGGACATGCTTTCGAAGAAGGCGTCGGTGTAGCTGATGTGCTGGGTCAGCAGGAAGGGCAGGGCGGCGAAGACGCCCACCACCAGCCAGCTGCTGACCGTCAGCAGGTACATGTCACGCGGGCGCAAGTGCACGTGCTCGGGCTTGCCCTGGAGCACCAGGGCCAGGCCGGCGATGAAGGTGATCATGCTCGACCAGAGGAACGACGGCAGGTCGCCGGTGCGCTCGAAGATCACCAGGGTGGCCATGGGCACGACCATGCTGATCGCCAGGGTGATCAGGAAGATGCCGATGATGAAACCAATAGTCCTTAAAGTCGGCAACGCCATGTGATCTGCTCTGACTCGGTGCGGAAGGGCGCCATTCTACCTATGGACCTTTTTAAGTAAACGCTAGAATAGCTGCACATTTCTATTCAGGGGGTAGCCGATGGAGGCTCTCGACGCATTGCTCAACCGTGTTTCCGTACCACGCCTGGTGGAGCCAGCGCCCAATGCCGCGCAGCGCGAGGCTTTGTTCCAGGCCGCCTTGCGCGCCCCGGACCATGGCCAGTTGCGGCCCTGGCGGTTCCTGACCATCGAAGGTGCGGCACGGGAAAAACTCGGAGAACTGTTCGCCGAGGCGGTGCAGGCCAAAGGTGATGCCAACCAGGCAGCGCTGGACAAGGCCCGGGCCATGCCGTTGCGCGCGCCCTTGCTGGTGGTGGCGATCGCCCGTTTGCAGAATCACTTCAAGATTCCCCAGTCGGAGCAGCGTCTGTCGGCGGCCTGTGCGGCTCATGGCATTCTGTTGGCGGCCCATGCCCAGGGCGTGGGGGCGATGTGGCGTACCGGTGATCTTGCCTACGACAACCATGTGGCCAAGGGGCTGGAGCTGGCCGAGGGCGAGGAGATCATTGGCTTCCTCTACCTGGGTACCCCGCTCAGCGAGCCGCGCACCGCACCGGTGCTGGCGACCGCCGATTTTGTCAGGGCCTGGGGCGAGTAAGGTTTTGTAGCGGCTGTGCCGGCCTCATCGCCGGCTACGCCGGCTCCCACAGATCGGTGGCCGGCATTGGCTCTTGTGGGAGCTGGCAAAGCCTGCGATAGAGGCACCGCCTATCTAACGTCAGGCACTGCCCGGCCCGGCCAACGGCAATTCCAGGCGTGCCACGAATCCCCCTTCAGGGTGATTGGCCAGGCTCAAATTCCCCCCATGCCGTTCCGCCGCCTTGCGCGCAATCGCCAGGCCCAGGCCATGGCCAGCGGCGCTCTGGCCGGGGGCGCGGAAGAACGGCTCGCCCAACTGCGCCAGGTGCTCATCGGCCACCCCCGGGCCATGGTCACGGACGCTGAGCACGATTCGCTCGTTGTCGCGCACCCCGCTGACTTCGATGGGCTGCCCCGGCGGGTTGAAGCGCAGGGCGTTGCGCAGCAGGTTGTCCAGCGCCCGCTCGACCAGCGTCGGCCAGCCCTGCAGGCTCAGGCCGCTGTCGTGGCGCAACTGGATATCCTGTTCTGGTGCACTCAGTTGGGCATCCTTGTGCACGCTCTGCAGCAGCGCATCCAGGTCCACCGGTTCAGCCCGCGCCTGCTCGGCATCGACCCGGGCCAGCACCAGGATTTCGCTGATCAGCGCTTCCAGGCGGTCGCACTCACGGGTCAGGCGTGGCCACAGCGCCTGGCGTTGTTCAGGCCCGGCGCGCTCGGCCAGCGCCAGGGCAATGCGCAGGCGCGCCAGGGGCGAGCGCAATTCATGGGACACGTCGCGCAACAGCTGGCGCTGGCTGCCGATCAGGCTCTGCAGGCGAGCGCCCATGCGGTTGAAGTCATTGGCCAGCACGCCAAACTCATCGCGGCGAGCGGCCAGGCGCGCCAGGCTGTTCTGCTGGTAGGTGGTCTGGCCCAGGTCGTGTACCGCGCCACGCAAGCGGCTCAGTGGGCGGGTGATGGACAGGGTCACCAGCAGGCTGAACAGGGTCAGCACCACCAGGGCAATGCCTAAGGCACTCAGCGGCCAGAGCAGGCTGTCGCGGTGCCAGGCGTCCAGTTCCGGGTGTGGGATACGGTAGATCAGCAGGTAGGTTTCACCGCTCTCGGGGCTGGTGTATTCCTCGGTCAGCCGGCGCCACGGCAGGCGGCGGTCGTCGTTGTTGCGCCGCGCCTCGAATGCCGCCGCACGACGCGGAAAGGTGCCGGGCACCACGGCGTCGCCGCTGTCGTTGAGCACCTGCACGTCGATGTTGTAGTGGTGTTTGCGCCGTTCAAGAAAGTGCTGCGCGGCATCCGGACCTTCCTGTTCGTACCGCTGGGTCCACTTCTGCGCCAGGGTGTTGAGGCCCGGATGGCGGCTGAGGATCCAGGCGTCCTGGTTGAGCATGTGCGCGAGCAGGATCGACAGGCCGGCGACCAGGGCAATGGCCAGCCAGAAACTGGCCAGGATGCGCCAGAACAATGAACGCAAGGGAGGCTCCTTCAACGGCAAAAGCCCGGCCTGCCGGGAGGCAGGTCGGGCGGGTGGCTGACAGCTTACTGGGCCTTGGTGGCTTTTTCAGCCTTCCAGGCCTTGAACTCGTTCCATTCGGCGCTGCGTGCATCCTGCTCTTTCTTCAGCTCGTCGAACTTCTTCTGCTGGTCGGGCTTGAGCAGGGCACGGATGTCGGCCTGGGTCTTGTCCTTCTTGGCCTTCAGCTCGTCCTTCAGGGCCTTCTGGTCGGCTGCCGGGAGTTTTTCCAGGTAGCGCTGGGTGATTTCATGACGGCTCTTCATCTGCTCGCCCATCAGCGTGCGGATCTGCTGGCGCTGTTCGCGGGTCAGGTCCAGCTGGGCGAAAGGCGCTCCACCGCGGTGGTGATCGCCATGGCGCGAGCCGTCTTCTGGCATGGCCATGGCGACGGTCGGCAGTGCGGCAGCGAACATCAGGGCGATAAGGGTCTTGCGCATGGTGTCTCTCCTTTCAGGGGCCGGTGATTACCGGATGTGCCCAGTCTAGGGAGATCAAGGTCAACGGCGGTCAGGCAAGCGTAAAGCTTGAGTAAAGATGCCCGCCCGCATTACTGACATTACCGGCTGTAGTAATAGCCGCGGCTGCGCAGGGCGACGATGCGCGGACGGCCATCGGGGTGCGGGCCGATCTTCTTGCGCAGGTTGCTGACGTGCATGTCCAGGCTACGGTCGTACAGGGTCAGCTTGCGGCCCAGGGCGATCTGCGCCAGTTCCTGTTTGTCCAGCGGCTCGCCCGGCTGGCGTAGCAAGGCTTCGAGGATGCGGCTTTCGGAGAGGGTCAGGGTCAGCTCGTGCTGGTCGATGCTGACCACGCCACGCGCCGGGCTGAAGCACAGGTCGCCGATTTCCAGTTGGCTGGGCGGGGTGCTGGGGTGGCTGCGGCGCAGCACGGCGCGCAGGCGGGCGGTCAGTTCACGCGGGTCGCAGGGTTTGGCCAGGTAATCGTCGGCGCCCAGTTCCAGGCCGAGGATGCGGTCCAGCGGCTCGCCACGGGCCGAGAGCATCAGCACCGGCAAGTCGGCATGTTCGCTGCGCAGTTGCTTGAGCAGCTCCAGGCCGCTGCCGTCGGGCAGCATCACGTCCAGCACCACGGCGGCCGGAGCCTGCGTGGCCAGGGCCTTGCGCGCGCTCTGGCCATCGTGGCAGGCACGCACCACAAAGCCCTCCTGGGTCAGCCAGCTGCCCAGCAGCTCGCAGAGTTCCTCGTCATCATCAATCAGTAACAGCTCGCTCATGACTCACTCAATTCAACCATTGCCGACGCTTTCTGTGTCCGCCGCTGGCAAAGATACCGCAGAGTGCGGCCAACAGGGCAACTGCGCCGCCAATCAGGAACCATTGCTGCTGGTCGGTAATCAGTCGGGCCGGGGCGCTGGCCTGCAGTTCCTTGATGGCCAGCTTCAGGCGCTGGTTCTCCTGGCGCAGGCGGGTCAGTTGGGCGCTTTCGCGTTCGCTGTCGGCGTTGTGCAATTGCTCGGTCAGCGCTTCGCGCAGGCGCTCGCTTTCCTTCAGGCGCTGCTGCAACTCGGTGATCTGGCTACCGGCACTGAGCGACAGCGGGGTGCTGGCGGTGGCCTCTTCTGCCAAGGCTTGCGGGCTCAGCAGCAACAGGCACAGCAACAGGGACAACGGACCTAGACGCATGGGAACTCCTGATTCTTGTCGATTCAGCAGGTTGTCGGCTGGCAGACGAGAATAATGAGCAATTGCGCAGGTAAAGGGCGGGAACGGTGCGCCCGGCGGCGCACCGTGTGCAGCGGATCAGGGCAGGACTTGCTTGAACGGCTTGACCACGACCTTGTCGTAGACACCGGCGGCGATGTACGGATCGGCATCGGCCCAGGCCTGGGCCGCGGCCAGGGAGTCGAACTCGGCGACGATCAGGCTGCCGCTGAAACCGGCGGCGCCCGGGTCGTTGCTGTCGATGGCCGGATGCGGGCCGGCCAGCACTACGCGACCTTCGGCCTTGAGTTGTTGCAGGCGTTCGATGTGCGCCGGACGGGCGGCCAGGCGTTTTTCCAGGGAGTCGGCAACGTCGCTGGCGATGATGGCGTAGAGCATGTCAATCCTCTTGCTTCGGGGTTGAAGGCGGCGTGGTGGGGTCGCTGTCGTGCAGGTGGCGGGACAGGTAAACGCCCTGGGCCACCAGGAACAATACGGTCATGCCCAGGCTGCCGAACACCTTGAAGTCGACCCAGATGTCCTGGAAGGTGAAGGCCACGAACAGGTTGGCCGCGCCGCAGAACAGGAAAAAGCCGATCCAGGCCAGGTTCAGGCGGGTCCAGACGCCGTCCGGCAGGCTGACGGCATGGCCCATGATGCGCTTGATCAACACCCGGTCGCCGACGAAGTGGCTGCCGGCAAAGGCCAGGGCGAACAGCCAGTTGACCACCGGGGCCTTCCACTTGAGGAAGGTTTCGCTGTGGAAGGTCAGGGTCAGGCCACCGAACACCAGGCAGGCGACCAGGGTCAGCCATTGGCCTTTCTCCAGCTTGCGCTGGCGGATGAACAGGGCGCCATAGACCACCAGGGAACTGAGGATCAGCATGGCCGTGGCGCTGTAGATACCGCCCAGCTCGACGCTGTGGCCGGCGAATTCGACGGCACGCGGGTCAAGCTTGTAGACGATGAAGAACAGGAACAGCGGGATGAAATCGATGAATTGTTTCACAGTGGCAGCCAGAAGCAGGATGTGACGGCATAATAACAAACATCAAAGACAGCGAAAGCGCCACCTATGAATGTTGATCTGCACTGCCACAGTACCGCCTCCGACGGCGCCCTGACGCCGACGGTACTGGTCGCCCGGGCCCATGAGCACGGCGTGCGGATGCTCTCCCTGACAGACCACGACACCCTCGACGGCCAGCTCGAGGCGCGCGCCGCCACCCAGGCCCTGGGCATGCAGTGGGTCAGCGGGGTGGAATTGTCGTGCACCTGGGGCGGCGCGACCATCCATGTCCTGGGCTACAACTTCGCCCTCGACGCCGCCCCGTTGCTGGAGGCGATCGAGGCGTTGCACCGCGGCCGCTGGCTGCGCGCCGAAGAAATCGACCGACGGTTGGGCCTCAAGGGCATGCCCGGCGCACTGGATGGCGCACGGGCCATCCAGCAGGAGCTGGGCGACAGCGGCAATGCCCCGGCACGCCCGCATTTTGCCGAGTACCTGGTACGCGCAGGCCACGTCCGAGACCGCGCCGAGGCATTTCGCAAGTGGTTGGGCGCCGGCAAGCTGGGGGACGTCAAACTGCACTGGCCGAGCCTGGACGACACCGTGCAGACCCTGCGCAATGCCGGTGCCTGGGTGAGCCTGGCCCACCCGATGCACTATGAATTAACACGCAGCAAGCGCCGCCGGCTGATTGCCGACTATATTCAAGCAGGCGGCCAGGCACTGGAAGTGGTCAATGGGATGATGCCGGCCGAGCAGGTGGGGACTATGTCCATCCTCGCCCGTGAGTTCGGTCTGCTGGCCAGCGCCGGCAGTGATTTCCATGGCCCAGGCACCTGGGGTGAGATCGGTGCCTACCGGCCATTGCCGGAGGACCTGCCACCGCTGTGGCGTCGATTCAAACATGAGCAGCCTATCGCGGCCGTCTGAACAGGAAGATAGTGTGAGTCAATTTTTCCAGATTCATGGGGAGAACCCGCAGCCGCGCCTGATCAAACAGGCCGTCGACATCATCCGCAAGGGCGGGGTGGTGGTCTATCCCACCGACTCGGCCTACGCCATGGGCTGCCAGATCGGTGACAAGAATGCCGTGGAGCGGGTTCGCCGCCTGCGCCAGCTGGACAAGACCCACAACTTCACCTTGATGTGCTGCGACATGTCGCAGCTGGGCCTGTTCGCCAAGATCGATACCGGCATTTTCCGCATTCTCAAGGCCCATGTACCCGGCCCCTACACCTTCATCCTCAACGGCACCCGCGAAGTACCGCGGCTGCTGCTGCACGAGAAGCGCCGCACCATCGGCCTGCGTGTACCGCAGAACCCCATCCTGCTGGCGCTGCTGGAGGAACTGGGCGAACCCTTGATGAGCGTCAGCCTGATCCTGCCGGGCGACGAGGAGCCGATGACCGATCCCTACGAGATCCGCCAGCGCCTCGAACACCATGTCGACCTGATCATCGATGGTGGGTTTGGCGACCTCAAGGCGTCCACCGTGATCGACCTGACCGGCGACGAGCCGGAAGTGATCCGCGTCGGTTGCGGCGACCCGGCACCGTTCATGGTCGAAGCGTGAGCCAGGCACCGACCGCCGAGCCGAGCATCGACCCGCAAGCAGGCGCCCAGCAGGAGCTGCCGCTGGTGCTGGTCTACGGCCAGGCCCTGACCGAGATGCCGGTGGACCTGTATATCCCGCCGGATGCCCTGGAAGTGTTTCTGGAGGCCTTCGAAGGCCCGTTGGACTTGCTGCTGTACCTGATCCGCAAGCAGAACGTCGACATCCTCGATATCCCCGTGGCGGAAATCACCCGCCAGTACATGGGCTATGTCGAACTGATGAAGACCGTGCGCCTGGAACTGGCCGCCGAGTACCTGGTGATGGCGGCGATGCTGGCCGAGATCAAGTCGCGCATGCTCCTGCCGCGTTCGACCGAGGTCGAGGAAGAAGAGGGCGACCCGCGCGCCGAACTGATCCGCCGGCTGCAGGAATACGAGCGCTTCAAGGCGGCGGCCGAAGGCATCGATGGCTTGAGCCGGGTTGGCCGCGAGGTCGTGGTACCGCGTCTGGATGCGCCCCAGGCCAAGGTGCGCAAGTTGTTGCCGGAGGTCAGCCTGGAAGAGCTGCTGGTGTCCATGGCTGAGGTGATGCGCCGTGGCGACCTGTTCGAAAGCCACCAGGTCAGCCGCGAGGCGCTGTCGACCCGCGAGCGCATGAGCGAAGTGCTCGAACGCCTCAAGGGCGGTGGTTTCGTGCCTTTCGTCGAGCTGTTCAGCGCCGAGGAAGGCAAGCTCGGCGTAGTGGTGACCTTCATGGCCATTCTCGAACTGGTGAAGGAATCCCTGATCGAACTGGTGCAGAATGAACCCTTTGCGCCGATCCACGTCCGCGCCCGCGTCGAGTGACCAAGCAACGCCATGAACCTGACAGACCCGCGCGACCTGGCGCCCCTGCTCGAAGCCTTTCTCCTGGCCTCGGGTAAACCGCAATCGCTGGAACGGCTCTACGAGCTGTTCGAGGAAGCCGAACGCCCGGAACCTGCGGTGTTCAAGAAAGCCCTGGAAGTGCTGCGCAAGTCTTGCAACGGTCGCGCCTTCGAGCTCAAGGAGGTGGCGTCCGGCTACCGCTTGCAGATCCGCGAGGACTACGCCCCCTGGGTCGGGCGTTTGTGGGAAGAACGCCCGCAGCGTTACTCCCGTGCCCTGCTGGAGACCATGGCGCTGATCGCCTACCGTCAGCCCATCACCCGTGGCGAAATCGAAGACGTGCGCGGCGTTGCGGTCAACAGCAACATCATCAAGACCCTGCTCGAGCGCGAGTGGATCCGCATCGTCGGCTACCGGGAAGTGCCGGGCAAACCGGCGATGTTCGCCACCACCAAGGCGTTCCTCGACCATTTCAACCTGAAGAACCTCGACGAGCTGCCACCGCTGGCCGAGTTGCGCGAAATGGAGCCCGAACCTGCACCTGTGCTGGACCTCGACGACGCGCCGGTGCCCGCCCACCTGCAGGCCCTGGCCGACGCCAGTGCCGAGCCTGAGCCTGCGCCGGAGGAAACCAGCTTTCGCACCCTGCTGACCGAGCTGGATGCCATGGAAGAAGGGCTCAAGACCGATTTCGACGACCTGCTCGACGAGTCGTCGGTCGAAGACGCCGCCGAGCCGCTGGAGACCGAACCCGAGACGCCGCGCGAGTAACGTCGGCCTTCGGGCGGAAAGTCCCGGCAACTTTGCCGAAATCGACTAGTCTCAGGTGCGCTTCGGTCGCGATCAGCGTATGATTTGCGACCCTTTTTGGCGCGAGTGCGCCAAGCCAGTTTTCCATTCCTACACCGGGAGGTGCCCAGATGAGTGATAAAGACCTGCAAGAAACCCAGCCACTGCCGCCATCAGGCGAGAAGCTGCAAAAAGTGCTCGCGCGTATCGGCGTGGGCTCGCGCCGCGATGTCGAGGCCTGGATCAGCCAGGGCCGGATCAAGGTCAACGGCGTCGATGCCACCCTCGGCCAGCGTGTCGACCTGCATGACGCGATTTCCGTCGATGGCCGCCTGATCAAGCGTGAAGAGTCTGCCGAGACCGTGCGCCGGGTGATCATGTACAACAAGCCCGACGGCGAGATCTGCACCCGTGACGACCCTGAAGGCCGTCCGACCGTGTTCGATCGCCTGCCACGGCCGAAAGAAGGCCGCTGGATCAACATCGGCCGCCTGGACATCAACACCACTGGCCTGCTGATGTTCACCACCGACGGTGAGCTGGCCAACCGCCTGATGCACCCGTCCTACGAGATGGACCGCGAGTACGCCGTGCGCGTGCGTGGTGAAGTCGACGAAGACATGATCGCCCGCCTCAAGGCCGGTGTCGTGCTCGAGGACGGCCCTGCGCGCTTTACCGACATCCAGGAAGCACCAGGCGGTGAAGGCTTCAACCATTGGTACCACTGCGTGGTGATGGAAGGTCGCAACCGTGAAGTACGTCGCCTGTGGGAATCCCAGGGCCTGGTGGTCAGCCGCCTGAAGCGCGTGCGTTTCGGTCCGGTGTTCCTCAACTCCGACCTGCCGATGGGCCGCTGGCGCGAAATGAGCCAGCAGGAAGTGGACATCCTGGCGGCCGAAGTGGGCCTGACCCCGGTAGCCATGCCGGTGCTCAACCACAAGTCCAAGGACAAGCTGGAGCGCCTGCAGCGCAAGTCCACTCGTCCGCTGGGCCGTGGCGAGCGCGTGCGCACGCTGCGTCCGGCCAAGGATGCCGGTGCCGCCGAGGCGCCTGCCCGCCAGCCGCGTGGCGAAGCGCCGCGTAAAGACGCAGGGCGTGGCGAGGCACCACGCAAGGACAGTGGGCGGGGTCGTAGCACCGTCGCCGAACGTCCGAGCGAAGTGAACAAGCGTGGTACTCCGGTTGCCAAGCGACCAGGCAGCTCGCGCAAGCCTCGTCCTTAAGCGGTCAAGGCAGGAGAAAGGCCAACCTTCGGGTTGGCCTTTTTTTTGGGGGTGGGTGCCGGGGCTTTGAGCTTATCCATTCATTGCGGCGACGCTGCCGGCCCCTTCCGCCCTTACGGCGGCCTACTTTTCTCTTGGGAAAAGTAGGCAAAACCGCTCGCTCC
>NZ_JALRNF010000246.1 GCF_030272895.1 Pseudomonas sp. BGr12
GAGGCGTTCGCCCAGATCGTACGCGCCAAAGCCGCCGGCCTCAACGTCATCGTAGCCGCCGAGATGTACCGGGTGCCGCGCCGCGCGGCAGCCTGCGCGGGGGGGGGGCGGGGCGGCGGCGGGGGGGGCGGCGGGCGGGGGGGCCGGCGGGGGCGGGGGGGGGCCCCCGGGGGCGCGGGCCGGGGGGGGGGGCCCGCGGGCGGCGGGGCGGGCGCGGGGGCGCGCCGCGCGGC
>NZ_JALRNF010000247.1 GCF_030272895.1 Pseudomonas sp. BGr12
CGATCATGGCCGACGAGTCGATCGAAAGCGTCGAGGACGCCTTCAGCCTGGCCGCCGACGGTGCCACCAGCATCTTCGCCCTGAAGATCGCCAAGAACGGCGGCCCGCGCGCCGTGCTGCGCACTGCGCACATCGCCGAGGCTGCCGGCATTGCCCTGTATGGCGGGACCATGCTCGAAGTCTCGATCGGCACCCTGGCCTCGGCCCATGCCTTCCTCACCCTGCGCCAGCT
>NZ_JALRNF010000248.1 GCF_030272895.1 Pseudomonas sp. BGr12
CCGCACCTGCATGCGCCTTCCCGACTGCAGCGCCTGTTCTTCCAGGTGCAGGGCCAGGGCGCTGTCGGCAGACAGGCCGACGTAGCCATGTTCAAGGGTATCTGCAAAGCGCAGCTTGGTGCGTATGGCGAGAGGATGGTCCGTGTGCATGATCAGCACCAGGGGATCGTCGCGAAAGGGCAGGGTCTGCAGTTGTTCGCTGGTGACGGCGGTGGAGAGGATACCGATGTCC
>NZ_JALRNF010000249.1 GCF_030272895.1 Pseudomonas sp. BGr12
CGTAACCTGGATCTTCGACTGACGAAGAACTTCAATGTGCCAGGCGCGGGCGAACTGTCCGTCTATGTCGACGCCATCAACGTCTTCAACTTCAAGAACTACACGGGCTTCGACGGCGGGACGGGCTCGGCGACGAACCCGAATCCGAACTTCGGTCGGCCTTCGGCAGTGCTGTTCCCCACGCGGACCTTCCAGATCGGCGCCCGCTACGCCTTCTAAATCCTGAGCCTG
>NZ_JALRNF010000250.1 GCF_030272895.1 Pseudomonas sp. BGr12
GTTCAGGTCGCCGTGGCTAGTAGACTTAGGTCGAGAACACACTACCGGCCGTCGGTGATGGCACATAAAAATGAACGATCAAACACTACGGGCCTCTTATCTTCCAGCAGGCCGGTACTCATTGATCGCGCCGTGCACTCCCCAGTAAAAAAATGGACGTTCAACCTCATCTGCATGGTAGTGAATGCACATGGGGATTTTTTTTATCTGAAATCCGGAGTAATGACATGC
>NZ_JALRNF010000251.1 GCF_030272895.1 Pseudomonas sp. BGr12
GACCTGGTCTGCTCGATCGTGCCGTCGAGGGAGATGGTACGCATGGTCAGCTCCGGCACCGCAGCGACCATGAGCGCCATTCGCCTGGCCCGCGGCTACACCGGCCGTGACAGCATCATCATGTTCGAAGGCTGCTACCACGGCCACTCCGACAGCCTGCTGGTCAAGGCCGGCTCCGGCCTGCTGACCCTGGTCGTGCCAAGCTCTGCCGGCGTGCCGGCGGCCTTCGCC
>NZ_JALRNF010000252.1 GCF_030272895.1 Pseudomonas sp. BGr12
CGCTGAGTATTCAAAAAGCGTTAGCAATTGACGCCAAAGTTGAAAGTGGAACTATTCAAGATGTTAAACACATTGTGATTTTGACTCAGGAAAACCGTTCATTTGATAATTATTTTGGAACACTAAAAGGTGTACGTGGCTTCGGTGACCGTTTTACCATTCCTATGACAGAAGGCCGAAAGGTTTGGGAACAATATGATGCGAATAAGAAGAAAGTATTGCCATACCACT
>NZ_JALRNF010000253.1 GCF_030272895.1 Pseudomonas sp. BGr12
TTGATGCAAGTCAGGTAAGAAATGGATTTTTCTTTCGGTGTCGCACCAGGGTTTATCTGAATCAAGCTTTGACCCTTGTAGAACAAGGGTTTCAGCGGTGTCGCAGAGTGTGCGACAAACTGTCGCGAAACTGATTTTCAGGGCTTGATTGTTACAGTGTTGGTCAAAGACTGTTGCGCAATTAGTCATAGTCATTGACTGTCGACATATCTACAATCGCCCCAAATTTCC
>NZ_JALRNF010000254.1 GCF_030272895.1 Pseudomonas sp. BGr12
GGAAAACCTGCGTCACCAGGGCCCCTTGCTGGTCGGCTGCGCCCTGGGCTATTCGCGCAGTGCCACGGCTGTGGCCGCCTGGTTGCTGTACAGCGGTCGCGCCAAAAGCGTCGATGCAGCCGTCGCGATCATCCGCCGGGCGCGCCCGGGGATTGTCCAGCATGCCGCGCACCGCCTGGCCCTCGAGCCATTGGCGGGCACTACGGGGACGGCCCATGAGCACTGACAAGG
>NZ_JALRNF010000255.1 GCF_030272895.1 Pseudomonas sp. BGr12
GGGCATCCAGCGTGATGCGCCGTCCTTCGCTGACCAGGCAGGCGGCAACGACCTGCTGGTAACCGGCATCAAGGTTATCGACCTGGTTTGCCCGTTCGCCACGGGTGGTAAGGTTGGTCTGTTCGGTGGTGCCGGTTTAGGCAAGTCCGTAAACATGATGGAACTGATCCGTTACATCGCCATCGAGCACAGCGGTTAATCCTTTTTCGCCTGTGTGGGTGAGCGTACTCG
>NZ_JALRNF010000025.1 GCF_030272895.1 Pseudomonas sp. BGr12
CCTCCTCGCGCCCCTCCTTCCCTTCCCGCCCTGTTTTTGCCGCGGGGGGGGGGGGGGGGGGGGGGCGCGCTGGGCCCCCCCCCCCCCCCCCCCCCCCCCCCCCCCCCCCCCCCCTCCCACAGGGGTGTTCAGAAGCTGTAGGTCCCCGTCACCACCAGGCTGCGCGGATCGCCGAACTGGATCTGCGCGGCGCTGGTCGCCGAGCTGTAGTAGGTCTTGTCGGTGATGTTGTTCAACGCCGCACGCAGGTCCCAGTCCTTGGTGCGGAAACCGGCCAGGGCGTCCCAGCGCCCGTAGCCCGGCAGCACGGCGGTGTTCTGGTTGTCGGCATAACGCTCGCCGACCAGGGTCAGGCCGGTTTCGCCGTACCAGCCCATTTCCGGTTTCCAGGTCACGAACAGGCTGCCGTTACGCTTGGCGACGTTGCTCACGCGGTTGCCTTCCTGGCCGTTGTTGTCTTCGACGATGGTGGCGTCCTGCACGCCGATGCCGCCGCGCACATACCAGTTGCCGACGATGTTGCCGGTGGCGGTCAGCTCCACCCCGCGCGAGCGCTGCAGGCCGGTCTGCAGGGTGATGCCCGGGTTGTTCGGGTCGCTGGTGCGGCGGTTGTAGAGCTCCAGCTCGTAGATGGCCAGGGTGGTGCTCAGGCGATCGTCCAGCCAGTCGCTCTTGACCCCGATTTCCTTCTGCCGGGTTTCCTCCGGGCTGGTCTCGTTGGTGTTGCCGGCGGCGCCCGGGGTAATGCCGATCAAGCCGCCGCCCACCGGGGAGAAGGTCTTGCTCCAGGAGGCATAGAAGGAGTGATCCTGCCACGGCGAATAGACCACACCCAGACGCGGGCTGGTGCTGTCGCTGTCCTGCTGCTCGGAAATGCCGCGCAACTTGTTGGTGGTTTCCACTTCGAAGCTGTCGAAGCGCACGCCGGCCAGTACTTGCCATTGATCGTTCAGGCGGATCTGGTCCTGGACGTACAGGCCACGGCTGTCGACCACGGTGTGGTTGTTGCTGGAGACCACCATGGTGCCGGTGTGCTGCAGGTTACGGTTGGGGTTGTTCAGGTCCAGGCTCGGTACCGGGCGGGCACCGGGCCCCGAGGTGGCGGCGGTGTAGAGCAGCGGGTCGCGGCGCTGGTTGCCGAACTCAAGACCGGTCAGCAGGGTGTGCTGCAGGCCGAAGGTGTCGAAATTGCCTTCCAGTTCGAGGTTGTTGAACAGGTTGCGGGTGTTGAGGTCCTGCTGCCAGCGCTGGCGGATCACCTGGTTGGTGGTGGCGTTGTAGCCGGTCTGGTAGGTGTTGTCGAAGTCGCTGTTGAGCTTGAACAGGCCCAGGGTGTGGCGTGCCTGCCAGTTGTCGCTGAGCTGGTAGTTCAGGCGCGAGCGCAGCGACTGCGCCTTGTCGTCGATGAAGTCGCGCTGGGTGTCGCCGTAGGTGGTGTCGCGGCCGACATCGGCCGGGCGGCCGTTGACGCTGGGGATGCCACGGTCGGGGGTGCGGTTGTAGCGGCTGTACTCGTACTGCACCAGCCAGTTCAGGTCCGGGGTCAGCTGCCAGCTCATGGACGGGGCGAACAGCTGGCGGCTGCCGTCGATGCCGTCGCGGAAGCTGTTGTTGTCCTGGTTGCCCATGTTCAGGCGCAGGCTGATGGTGTCGGTCGGGTCGGCGCTGAGGTCGGCATACAGACTGCGCAGGTCTTCGCTGCCGCCCTGGGCCTCGATGCTCGAGCGCCGGCCGGCTTCGGGCAGCTTGCTCACGCGGTTGACGATGCCGCCCTGGCTGCCACGGCCATACAGCACCGCCGCCGGGCCCTTGAGTACCTCGATCCGCTCGATGTTATGCAGGTCGCGCACGTACTGGCTGTCGTCGCGGATGCCGTCCAGGTAGAAGTCGTTGCTGGCATCGAAGCCGCGGATGCGCACGCTGTCGAAGCGGGTATCGGCGCCGCTGCTGACGTTGGGGATACCGCTCAAGGCCTTGCCCAGATCGTTGGTGCCGTATTCCAGCACATTGCTGGTCTTCACCGCGTCGATGGTCTGGGGCACATAGCGTGCCGGTGTCGAGGTGCGGGTGGCGGTGGTGACCTCCTGGACCCGTGGATCATCCCGGTCGCGTTCGCTTTCGGCGGTCACCGAAAGCTCGGGCAGGGTGGTGCTGGCGGCGAAGGCCAGGCCGGAACTGAGGAACAGGGAGACACCCAACGACAAGGGTGACAGACGGCAAGGGGCAGGCATGAAAGACATCCGCGAGGGCATAAATGTGTGGACGGTGGGAAAAATGGGTCGCGAATGATAATGCTTGTTATTTGCTTGTGTTAATTGTTTCTAGGCGGCTGTCACGGGTATTTGTTTCTAAATATTTCATGATGTTAAAGTGCGGAAAGAAAATCGGTTTTCGCGTCTTTTCACGAATTTTTGACACATTGATCTGCACGCGGATAGGATTCGATCAACGCCTGTAGGCCCATCGGCCAAGAGTCCAGAATAAAAGGCCCGCTGCGAGAACTCGCATGCGGGCTTTTTGTTTTCAGACCCGTGAGCGTCAACCCACGCAGGGGGCGTGGTTTTTGGCGTCGGCCGCAGAGCGTCTTTGACTAAGCAATAAGGAAAATAAAATGTTGAAAACCAGGATCAGCCTGATCGCGCTGGGGCTCATGGCAGCGACTCAGGCCATGGCCAATGACCAGGCCGCAGCCAAAGGCTTCGTAGAAGACAGCAGCGCCAGCCTGTTGCTGCGCAACGGTTTCATCAACCGCGACAAGAAGCACGGTACCGAGGACCAGAGCGAGTGGGGCCAGGCCTTCATCGGCAAGTTCTCCTCCGGCTACACCCAGGGCACCGTCGGTGTCGGTGTCGACGCCTTCGGTCTGTACGCCGTGCGTCTGGACGGTGGTAAAGGTCGCAACGGCGGCGGCGGTATCGACTTCTTCAAACCGGGTGATGGCGACTCGCCAAGCAACCCGCAGAATTCCCCGCACAACCTCGCCCGTGGTGGCGCGGCCGTGAAATTCCGCATCTCCAACACTGTGCTCAAGTACGGTGACCAGATGCCGGAACTGCCGGTACTGCAGTACGACGACGGTCGCCTGCTGCCGGAAAGCTACACCGGTACCCTGCTGACCTCGCGTGAAATCTCCGGCCTGGAAGTCAACGCCGGTCGCTTCACCCAGGAAGCCCGCAAGAGTGCCGAAGGCCGTGACAGCGGTGGCCTGAAGTCGATCAACGTATTCGGCGGCAGCTACAAGTTCACCGACAACCTGTCGGCCTCCCTGTACACCTCCGACGTCGAAGACGTGCTGAAGAAGCACTACCTGGGCGTGAACTACGTTCACCCGATTGCCGACGACCAGTCGCTGACCCTGGACTTCAACGGCTACAAGTCGGACATCGACAAGAAGTACGTCTCCGCCGCAGGCCTGACCGGTGACTCCAACACCATCTGGAGCCTGGCTGCGACCTACGCCTTCGGTCCGCACTCGATCACCATCGCGCACCAGCGCAGCACCGGTGACACTGGTTACCAGTACGGCTTCTACCAGAACGCTGGCGGCGTGGGTGACGGTGGTTCGACCATCTACCTGGCCAACTCCTACTGGTCCGACTTCAACGCTGAAGACGAGCGTTCCTGGCAGCTGGGCTACGGCCTGGACTTCGGCGCCTTCGGCGTGCCGGGCCTGACCTACAAAGTGGCCTACGTGCGTGGTGACAACATCAACACCCACGGCTTCGGCGAAGGTACCGAGCGCGAGATCTTCAACCAGTTCAAGTACGTGGTTCAGGAAGGCCCTGCCAAGGACCTGTCCGTCAAACTGCGTGGTTCGTTCCTGCGTACCTCCGAGAGCGTTCGCCTGAACGGCTACAACGACGACGGCAACGAAGTCCGCGTATTCATCGAGTACCCGATCAGCATCTTCTGATCAATTGCGGGCAAGTTTCGCTCCTGTAGGAGCGGGCTTGCCCCGCGATCTGCACAATCAAGCTGGCGCCGTCACCTTGCGCTGAACCGCCGGCTTGATCGCCATCACTTCCCCCGTCTCCGGTTCGAAGCTGTCGCTGCGGGCCATCCGCCACATCCGTGCATAGAACTCACTGTCGATCGAGCCGCTGAGCAACTCACCGGGCTTGAGGAACACATGCAGCTGGGAAAACAGGCGAATCTCGCTGGCGCTGATGCGTCGCACCAGGTGCTTGGGCTTGAGTTGCGAGGGATGGTCGAGCCCGGCAGCGGCGAGCATCTCGGCCAGGGCGTGCAGGGTGTTGCGATGGAAGCTGTAGACCCGCTCGGCCTTGTCCGGTACTACCAGCGCGCGCTGGCGCAGCGGGTCCTGGGTGGCTACGCCGGTCGGGCACTGGTTGGTGTGGCAGCTTTGCGACTGGATGCAGCCAATGGCGAACATGAAGCCGCGCGCCGAGTTGACCCAGTCCGCACCGATGGCCAGCACGCTGGCAATATCAAAGGCGCTGACGATCTTGCCGGCGGCGCCGATGCGCACCTTGTCGCGCAGGTTCAGGCCGACCAGGGTGTTGTGCACGAACATCAGGCCTTCGCGCATCGGCACGCCGATGTTGTCGCTGAACTCCCGGGGCGCGGCGCCGGTGCCGCCTTCCTTGCCGTCGACGACGATGAAGTCCGGCACGATGCCGGTCGCCAGCATGGCCTTGGCGATGCCCATGAACTCCCAGGGATGGCCCAGGCAGAACTTGAAGCCCACCGGTTTGCCGCCGGACAACTCACGTAGCTGCGCAATGAACTGCAGCAACTCCACCGGCGTGCGAAAGGCGCTGTGGGCGGCGGGCGAAATGCAGTCTTCGCCGATCATCACCCCACGGGTGGCGGCGATTTCGGCGCTGACCTTGTGTGCCGGCAGTATCCCGCCATGCCCGGGCTTGGCGCCCTGGCTCAGCTTGATTTCGATCATCTTCACCTGCGGATCGCGGGCCTGCTCGGCGAAGCGCTCGGGGTCGAAGCGGCCCTCGGCGGTGCGACAGCCAAAGTAGCCACTGCCGATTTCCCAGATCAGGTCGCCACCGTGTTCGCGGTGGTAGGGGCTGATGCTGCCCTCGCCGGTGTCATGGGCAAAGCGCCCGCGCCTGGCGCCCTGGTTCAGCGCGGCAATGGCATTGGCGCTCAGGGCGCCGAAACTCATCGCCGAGATATTGAAGATCGACGCCGAGTAGGGCTGGCGGCACTGCGGGCCGCCGATGGCGATGCGAAACGACGCCGGGTCGGGGGTGTTGCTGGGCAGCATCGAGTGGCTGATGAACTCGAAGCCCGGGCGGTAGACATCGTTGAGGGTGCCGAAGGCCTTCTCGGCGCTTTCGTTCTTGGCCCGGGCGTACACCAGCGAACGCTGGGCGCGGGAGAAGGGCAGCTTGTCGTCGTCGCCTTCGAGCAGGTACTGGCGGATTTCCGGGCGTATGGTTTCGATCAGGTAACGGATATTGCCCAGGATCGGGTAGTTGCGCCGCACCGCGTGATGGGTCTGGCGCAGGTCGTTCAGGCCCACCAGGCTGAGCAGGGCGCAGATCAGGGTAAAGGGCCAGAGCCAGGTGTGGGTCGCGAGAAAGAACGGGCTGATGCAGGCGAAAAGCAGACAGCCGGCCAGACAGGCGTAGCGGCTGGGAAGCGAAGCTTTCATGGATCTTCCGCTGATGTGAGAGATCCTTCCTAGGATAGGGCAAGCGTCCGGAGGGAAAACCCGTGATTTCGGTAAAACACTTTTATGGACGCTGTGCTTGACCCGTGTCGGCAAGGGGCTGCGGCGAAAGTTCGCTCCAGCCTGATCCCAACTCCGGTAGTTGTATAACAGCCGCTTGCGCCTGCCGTGCTACAAGGCGGCTTCCGTCTTTTTCGAGTGTTGTCGCGTGAACTCCACTACCCGCACGCCAGTGGCCGGGCAGGGCTTCGGCCTGCTTTGCCTGGCCAGTTATCTGTTGTCGTTGTCCTACGGCTCGACCTTCCTGCTGTCACTGTTGGTCAGCAGCCGGGGCGGCAATGAACAGGATGCGGGGCAGATCATCTCCGTGGCGATGCTCAGCACGATTGTCGCCGTGCTCGGCAGTGGTCATCTGGCGGATCGACTGGGCTCGGCGCGAGCCATCGCGCTCTCGGCCTCATGCCTGGTGGCGGCCTGCCTGGGCTTTGCCCTGATTCCCGGCACGGGGGCGGGCCTGATGCTCTGCGGCCTGGTGCTGGGTCTTGGCTGGGGCGCGTTCTACACCCTGGGGCCGATCCTGGTGGCCGAACGGGTCGAGCTGCAGCGGCGTACCCACTGCTTCGCCCTGCTGTCGGGCAGCATGATGAGCGGCATCGGCTCGGCACCGCTGGTGGGTAAACTGGCCAGCCTGTTCGACTTGCCGATGCAGGTGGCCTTTCACGCCGCCGCGCTGGCGGCGCTCCTCGGGTTGCTGATCTTCAACCATCTGGCCCGTCAGCCACAGCCGTCCTCCAGCCGTGTCGGCATCAGTCGCCGCGCAAGTGCCCGGGTGCTGGGTTCGCCGGCGCGCTGGCCGATCCTGATGGTCGGCCTGGGCGGCGCGATATTCGGTGGCCTGGGCAGCTTCCAGACCTCCTACGCAGCGGCGCGTGGCCTGGACTACTCGCTGTTCTTCATCGGCTTCATGAGCGCGGCGATCAGCTGCCGCCTGTTGGTCGCCGGCTGGGTGGTCAAGCGCGGTGCCTACCGCGCCTCCTGCCTGCTCACCGGGTTTATCGTCCTGGCGGTGCTGGGGTTTGGCTGGTGGGTGCAGAACAACCTTGGCTACCTGCTGGCGGCCGCCTTGCTGGGCGTCGGCTATGGCCTGAACTACTCGGTGATCAACGGCCTGGCGGCCAACCAGGCGCCGGCCGGACACACACCGCAAGCCTTGCTGCTGTTCAGCCTGGCGTACTTTCTTGGCGTGTTCGGCTTCCCCTGGCTGGCCGGCAAGCTGATTGTCAGCGGCGGCACCGAGGCCATGCTGGTGGCCCTGCTGATCGTCGCCCTGCTGAACTGGCTGATCAGCTGCGCGCGCCTGTTCGGGCGCTGGCGTTCCAGCGTTGGTGCGCGAGCCGGTGCAATGTCGCCATTTATTGATCCTGATTAAATTTTGTTCAACCCGCTCGCCGTAGACTGCAGCCTCCTCACCCTAAGCAGGGGGACACGGCATGACCCTTATTGTCACCGGCGCGGCCGGCTTTATCGGCAGCAACCTGGTCCAGGCCCTCAACCAGCGCGGCGAAACCGAGATCATCGCCGTCGATGACCTGAGCGATGGCGACAAGTTTCGCAACCTCGCCGACGGCGAGATCGCCGACTACCTGGACAAGGACGACTTCCTCGAGCGCTTTGCCCGCGGCCAGTTCGGCAAGGTCCGCGCGGTGTTGCACCAGGGCGCCTGCTCCAGCACCGTCGAAGGCGACGGGCGCTTCATGATGGACAACAACTACCGCTACAGCCGCGACCTGCTCGACGCCGCCCAGGGCCTGCAGGTGCCGATGCTGTATGCCTCGTCGGCAGCGGTGTATGGCGCCGGCGGGGTGTTTCGCGAACAGCGCGAGAACGAGCGGCCATTGAACGTCTACGGCTACTCCAAGTTCCTCTTCGACCAGCGCGTGCGCCGGCAACTGCCGTCGGCGCGCAGCCAGATCGTCGGCCTGCGCTACTTCAACGTCTACGGCCCCCACGAACAGCACAAGGGCGCCATGGCCTCGGTGGCCCTGCACTGCATCAACCAGTACCGGGCGCACGGCAAGGTCAGCCTGTTCGGCAACTACGGTGATTACCCGGCTGGAGGGCACCTGCGTGACTTCGTGGCGGTGGAGGATGTGGTCAAGGTCAACCTGTTCTTCCTCGATCGACCGCACCTGAGCGGCATTTTCAATGTCGGCAGCGGTCGCGCCCAACCGTTCAACGACGTGGCCCTGGCGGTGATCAACTGCCTGCGCGAGCGCGAGGACCAGCCGCCGTTGTCGTTGGAAATGGCGTTGCTGGAGGGGATTCTGGAGTACAGCGAGTTTCCGGATCACCTGCGGGGCAAGTACCAGTGCTACACCTGTGCGGATCTGGAGGCGTTGCGCGAGGTGGGGTATCGCGAGCCGACGTTGACGGTGGAGCAGGGAGTGGCGCGGTATTGCGAGTGGTCTGCTTGCCTAGGCTCCTGATGAACGTTAGGCTTCTGCGGTCGCTGCTGATCAGCGACCGGGTTTGGTCGCCCGAACATGCAAATTGCAAATGCTCCCATCCACGAATGTTGGCGTTTTTCGTCCGCATCTTCGTGCTATGGCGGCTGTGCGCGGGAGGCATTCGTGCCTGCCGGGTTTGCCTTTTGCCCCGGTCGACCAACCTGCGTACAGCTGTCACCCAATTTGTTTGGTCGCAGACGGTGACAGCTCCACTGCAAGAGGAGCTTCACAATGACAAAGAAACTGGTTCCCGATCCCCCGCAATCCCTTCTCGGCAAGACTGCCGCAACCCCTTTCGGCTCCTGTGGCGCCGGACACCCACCTCTGTTCGCCGTGCGTGACGGTATCGAAGCCGAAGACGCCCTGGTCCATGCCTCGCTGTTACTGCAGGGCATCTACGATACGGCCCAGCAGGCGTGTGAGCACATCGACGGCTTGCCCAAGAAAGGCTTGCTCTGGTCTACCCTGCATTCCGCCGAAATGGCCAAGGGCCTGGTCGATGCGGTGCTGGATGGCCTGGAAAACGAAGCCCTGAACCGCAAAGCCTGACCCAACCGGGGGGGTAGGAGCGGGCTTGCCCCGCGATGCGATATGACTGACGGCCCGCAATCGCGGGGCAAGCCCGCTCCTACAGAGACAGATGCATGTCCCGGACGCTGTGGGAGCTGCCGATAGGCTGCGATCGGGCGCGAAGCGGCCGTAAAACCAGACCGCCACAACACATCTGACCCAATGAGATGGCTGGATGGCGACTGCTGCGCAGTCGATCGCAGGCTTCGCCTGCTCCCACAAAGACAATTGCTTTCCGGGTGCTCCGGGCAGGGCGCTCCGTCGGCCCGTCAGCAGGTCTGCTTGCTCATTGAGCCACTTTGGGTCACTGTAAAGACTATTGTCATTACATGAGGCCGACGCCATGGCGTCCATCAACGTTCGTATCGACGACGATCTCAAAGCACGCGCCTACCGTGAACTTGAAAAGCTTGGTGTCACCCCTTCTGAGCTGATGCGCCAAGCCTTGCAGTATGTGGCAGAGCGTGGGCAGCTTCCCTTCAAACCGGTCTTGATGACTGAAGAGGATGAGGCACTTCTCGCAACGGTTCGAAAGCGACTTGCCGCACCCCAGAGGGTGAAGGTTTCGCTGGATGACCTATAGCCTTGAGTTCGATGCGCGAGCGCTGAAGGAATGGCAAAAGGTCGGCGAGGGGGCTACAAGGGGCGGACTATGGTCGTAGATGTTGAGCATGGCTTCGTCGCGGTGGGCGCTGGCTTCCTGCTTCTCAGCTCGAGTGCCTGGGGTGTCGGTGTTGCCGCGAAGTTTGAGATAGTGGAGGCCATAGCGCTGTTCTTCCAGGATGACGCCGGCCGCGATCGCTTTTGTTATGAAGCGCTGCCAAGCAGTGTCTGTAGTGGTCAACTAATCCCGGACACTGCGTTAAGTTTTTCCTCAGCAACAGCGGGCGCGAGCCCGCTGTTGAATTGATGTGGCCGTTGTCAGTTGTAGTGCTGCATCAAAAACCGGTCGATATCCTGCTGTGCTAGCGAAGCGCTCATGTAGCCCACGGTCGGTACCCATTCCGTTTTCAGGCTGCGAAATAACCGTTCCATCGGCGCGTTGTCGTGGCAGTTTCCACGTCGGCTCATGCTCTGCTTGAAACGATAGCGCCACAGTCGCTGACGGAAGCTTCGGCTGCCGTATTGGCTTCCTTGGTCGCTGTGAAACAGAACGTTCTGAGGCCGACCACGCTGCTCATAGGCCATGTCCAAGGCCTTGATCACCAAGTCGGCATCGGGCTTCGATGAAAACGCCCAGCCCACCACGCGGCGGGCGAACAGATCGATCACAGCCGCCAAATAATGCCAGCGACCTTGAGCCCAGACATACGTGATGTCACCGCACCAGACCTCATTCGGTGCCGACACGGTGAACTCTCTATCCAGCACGTTCGGGATATCTGGCCGCTCCACCGTCGCCTTCTTGTAGGCATGTGAGCCGGGTTGCTTGCTGATCAACTTCATCTCTCTCATCAGCTTGCGTACCTTGAATCGCCCAATCGCTATGCCGTCCTCGCGCATCATGAACATGATGCTTCGGCTGCCCGCCGCGCTGCGGCTTTGAGTGAACAGCTCGTTCACGCGGCTGCGTAAAACCAACCGCTCAACGTCCGGAGATCGGCGCTTGCGGCAGTGCGCGTAATAGCAAGATCGGGTGACTTCAGATACCGAGCACAACAGATCAACAGACTCTTCAGCACGGAGTTGATCAATTACCGCGAACGCTCGTGCTCCTCGGCCATCAAGAGCGCGGTGGCCTTTTTTAAGATCGATTTTTCCCGTTCCAGCCGATTGATTCGAGCTTCCAGTTCCTGGATTTTCTGCTGTTCGGGCGTCAGCGCTTTACTGGTCGGCGTCACACCATTTCGCTCTTCCTGGAGCTGGTTGACCCATCGGCGCAGGGCCGATTCCACCAGCCCAAGCGAACGGGCTGCGTCGATGTGGCTGTAGCCCTGGTCGAGTACCAGGCTGGCAGCTTCGCGCTTGAACTCAGGGGTAAAGGAACGACGTTGCTTGGTCATCGGACACCTCTCTATGGCGAGCATTCTCGCCTAAATGGGTGTCCGGTTTCATTAGACCACTACAGCCGAGCGCCTTTGCTCTGTTGATAAGCGTTTACATCACCTCCACCGCTGGAAGGCGTCGCTGCTTGCGCTCGGTCGGGGGCTTCAACTCCCTGGGAAGGGTTGCTGTCCAGGTAGCCCCGATTTTCTACCCCACCGCAACACTCGGCGTAGGTAGCGCAGCACATGGACGGCTTTTGAGGGTATGCCCTCTCCTGCGATGTTGTCGATGAGGCGCTGCACCAGGGTGGGGAGAAGCAGCGGGCTGCTAAGTGGCCGAGGGGCCTCCCCATGCAATTGAACTTTTGCTCGGTTATGCTCGTACATGGACTCTCAAACTATTTGGTGGGACTGATCTCCACTGTGGCCTGGGCTCTAACGAGAAAGTGAAGATCGATCTAGTGGCGGGAATTCAGGGTGTTTGAGTGGCGGGGGGATGATCAACGAAGAGGCTGTAGATCGGATGTGTAAATGTTGTTGAAGCGTGTATAAGATCGTAAAGGCACAATAGTGCAATGGAGACAAAAAAAGTGAAGGCAAATGAGCCTAGATGCAGAAGAGTACTTTCTATCTTTTCTGCAGGTCTTTCTTTAGGGAAAAAATAAAGATTGCAGCGGCTCTCAATATTTTCTATAAGGTCGGAGGATAGGTCGCGCATCTGATAGTAAATATGTGAAAGATCTGGCTTGTTGTTTTCTTCAGACTCATCTGCGGTGCCACCTTCAGCGTTTTCGGCTTCGATAGGTTCTAGGTTTATGTCTCTGAGCTTAGATAGGTCTGAAGGTTCCAATAAGTCTTTTTTTACATGCGAGTTAAATTGAACCATTTTTAGCTCGATTTGAGTAATCAACCCTGCCAGAGTAGACTCAGTTCGAGCTGGTTGAAAATGGTCCTTGTTGACTTCGTCATCGAGCCAGTCAGCAATGTCTTCGATTTTTGATACAATGTAATCTTTACGTTTGATTGCTTCCGTTCGGTGTTTGGAGCGTCGATCAAGATAAAGCGTAAACGACCAGCCGAACAGCAATATTATTAGTTGAGCTGGAAGGTTTTGAAAATTCATTGTCTTGACTTCTCGGCAGCATCTATTCGCTCAGCAATTACTTTTTCAATGCTTTTTATCAGGCTGTGGGAATATGTTAGCTTTTTCTCTAACTCCGCAGCTGTAAATCCTTCTTCTCTTATTAAGCCACCGAAGGCTTCATCTAGAAATGAGCGGCCGTAACGATTATACCCATCGAGTATAACGTGGACACGATCATACTCTCTCAGCCGTGGAGCCAAGATGCGCTTCCTAAAATTCTCGCCACAAAATTCGCTGTCAGCAGGATATCTACCATAAGGCGCCTTGCTGAAATCATCTACAACGGTAATTTTGAATGGTTTAGAAGTCATGATATTTTAATGTTCCACTGAACTAGAGTTCCAGGAAATTTCCTGTGGAGCTTTTTCTCACCGGGTGTCTGATCGATTTGCCAGAAGGTATATAGCCCGTTGTTACTGAACACCCATAGCTTTCCTTCAGGTGTATCGCTGACCAAAGCCATGATGCTTTTACTCCCTTGACCATGTTTCTCCTTTTTCGTTCCTGTAATATCACCTTGCATTGATAGGTTAATGAGGCGCTCGTCTGGGATAATGGTTGGAATATATATGCTAAACCCAGATTTCTCAAGGTCAGGAAACTTTTCCAGTAGAAGTTGATGGTCTTTGGGATGGGTGGACTTTAAGGATGCTAGGAACCAAGGTCGATCGACTACCGTTTTAGGGATGCCTATGCCATTATCGTAGATAGCCAGATATAATTGATTTCCAATAACTGTGCACATCAGCCACCATTTTTTATCCTGTTTTTTACTTCCTGGATAGGCGTGCAGTCCTACATTGTTAATCGTTTCAGAAATCGCGTCAGCGTATACCCACTCTTCTTCAGGGGTCATCGATTTGTAAATGCGTTTCTGAATAAAATCGATGATTTCTTCCATGTGCTCGCTTCCGTAGCTTGAAATGATCGGAAGCGTTTTGTTGTTTTTCAAGTCATATTCGATTGGTTCGCCAGTTATGACTTTATGCAGATTCGTGGATTTAATTGAGCGGTTTACATGGTGGTGCTTTTCTGACCAAATTATCTCTGCTGAGCCTGAACGGTTCACTGACGCATTTTCGATGGCTGCATACACTAATACCATTGCGGCAGCTGAAACGTTGGAGGTTTTGCTGAAGTCAACAAGGCAGTTGCCTGCGCCAAAGTGCTTTTCTATCTGCTTCAAGAATTTTAGAGTCTGCGTATAAGGGCAGCGCCTTTTATCTTCTGAAAAATCGTAGATAGATATCATTTTCGGAGCCGTAATGAGCAGCTTGTCACCAACTCTGCGCTGCTCTTGGTAACGGTACGGATTGTATTTCCGAGGTTTTCTGCGGACAGCATTAAGCCAGCGTGAAACGCCGACACGATGCCTCAAACGAGCTGCTTCATTTTCAAGTCGTTTCATTGATTTTTCCATAAACCAATAGGCAGTAGGTAGTCGCTGATTCGGTTAGGGATCACGGGAAGGCTAGCTTCGACGCTCCGACAGCTATTCGATGCGCCTCGTCCAGCGCTACCAGAAAGCATTTCAGTATCCCCCCTTTAGAAACCACCACCTCGTCACCTGTTTTCGAGCCTAGCAGGCAGCGGCCTACGATAGCTTGCAAAGACAGTGTGGGCAATTTTTCGATGAGGGGGCTAGAGGTGCCGGAAACTGGAGCAGAAAAGGATTTCAGCAAAGCTATCGTCACTCGTTGCCGGTGCTGGTAGGGCATCGCTAGAGCTCGTTTTCGTCGGATAGGTGCTTTGGGGAACCTGAGCGCTTCAAGCGAAACTCAGCCTAGGTGGAGCACCAGAGCCTCAGGTGTGTGAGGCTCCCGAAGGTGGGAATGTCGTTAATCGACATTGGCTGAGCTGAGTTTGTTACGTAATCTGTTACGTATGGTGCATAAAGAAAGGGCCTGCATCGCTGCAAGCCCTTGATTTTTGTGGTGCCGGCACCAGGAATCGAACCCGGGACCTACTGATTACAAGTCAGTTGCTCTACCATCTGAGCTATACCGGCACAGGGGCGTCATTATAGCGATCGGTTTGCGTCTGTAAACCACTTCTGCAAGTTTCGTCGCAATGCCTGTTTTCAGTCGCTACCGCGAGGGATTTTCCTACCAGTCGCGGTGCAATGTCGTGGCGTTGGGTTCGGCTTTGGTCGGGTCGAACAGCAGCGGCTTGTGGTCGTGGCAGCCGCGCTTGTTGCAGTGGGTGTAAGGCTGGGCCGGCAGGCCCTGGTCGCCCAGGATTTGCATCTGGGGCATGTCCCAGCCGGTCACGGGCGCAGGGCTTGAGCCGCTGCAGCCGGCCAGGGCCGAGACCACGGCGAGCAGGGCGATGGGGTGCAAGGTGTTCACTGTGAGGTCCGTGTTCCGAAGGTTTCAGTCTTTGTTCAGTACGCGCGTGATGGTGCCGCCGCAGGCCTGGTAGCAGCTGTCGTAGTCGTTGCCGCAGGCATAGGCCGAGCCGCTGTTGTACGGGTAGCTGGGGTAGTAGCAGCTTTTGCGTGCGTCTTTCTTGCTCTTGCCGGCCTGGCAGTGCTGGTAGCTTCTGAGGTTGGCCTGGTACAGGGCCTGGTCGCTGTTTTCCTGCAGGCGGGCCATCTGTTTGCAGTGGTTGCGTTCGGTGGCGCAGCTGTTGATGCAGTTCATGCCCATCATGCTGGGCGGCGGGGCGTATCTATAGCTGTAGCTGGGGCCGCAGCCGCCGAGCAGGGCGGCAGCCAGCAGCAGCGCGGCGCGCCACGTGTGTGAGGTGCTCACGAGTTGTCGGTTCCTTGATCATTCTTCGCTGAACTCCAGCAGGTCGCCTGGCTGGCAGTTCAATGCGCGACAGAGCTTGTCCAGGGTCTCGATCTTGAAACCCTTGATCTTGCCGTTTTTCAGCAACGACAGGTTCGCTTCCGTTATCCCGATAATTTCGGCCAGATCCTTGGAGCGGATCTTGTTCTTGGCCATGACCACGTCGAGGCGGATGATTATCGGCATAGGGGGAAGCTAGACATAACAGTTGTGTTCATCGCTGATGGTTTTGGCGTCACGCATGAGGAGTGAAAAGGCGCAGAGCAAAATCCCTTTCATGATCTCGTAAACCGCCACGGATGATACACCGATCGATACGCTGAAGCTTCTTTCCCCGGCCGGCAGGTCGATGGCGAAGGCCAGGCCCTGGAGCGTGCCGATCACTGGCCAAAGCATCGGCGTGCAGATGCACAGCAGGCCCACCCACCACAGCAGCTTGATGTTCGGCGCGGTCCAGGTCTGGCCTCGGGACAGGCGCATGAAGAACAAGCCGGTGAGGAACAGCGCCAGTACCGACAGGCTGCTGGGGATCAGTTCCAGGGCCAGTACCAGGCCGAGTGCCAGGGTAGAAGGTTGGTAGTCCGCTGCCAGCAGCAGCGGCATCTGTTCGCCGTAGCTTTGCAGGTAGGCGCTTTGTACCTGGGCCTTGTCGAATATCCATAGCAGCAGGTTGCCGCCGAATTCGACCGCTGCGGTCGTCCAGGCCAGGAGTGCGGCGAAAGCGCCGATCAGGCGCAGACGCGAACGCGCGTAGGCCACTGTTTTGCTGTCCATCGATTGCCTCCGTTCAGGGTTGAGCGGTGGGCATTATTTTCTACAAATTATCGTATTACAATAATTAATTGTTGTATTTATGCGAGTGCGGCGTTTTGACTCGGTTGGGGGTGGGGGATTTTGGGGGCGTTTTCGCGGGGCAAGCCCGCTCCTACAGGTGGAGGATTGAGGTGGGAAGTATAATTTACGAAGCTTTCAGCAGGCTTTAAGGGGTTTTAACTGAATACGGGCGGTAAAGCGCGAAATTTAATTAGTAATTTTCTATCGTTTTGACTTTTGCGATGCCTTGAGTTAATTTGTTGTTCATTATGTTGAACAGTAAAGCGTTTCCGCTCTTCACCTCCCGTCTGGTTTCCCGTGAACGTCACTGGACCGGCGATCTCTAGCGCCTCCCCCGACAAACAGCGTTTTCTTTCTTTTTGTCTGTAGCCGTCGCCGTCAGCGCGCACGGTTTGTGTCGCCCGTGGGAGGGCATCATGCGTTCCTGGATCTATCTGTTCATCGCCATCATCGCCGAGGTGATCGGCACGGCGTCGATGAAATTCGCCGCCAGTCATTTCCCGATTCTTGGGCTTGCGCTGATGTACGCCATGATCGGTCTGTCGTACTTCTTCCTGGCCCTTGCGGTGAAACGTGTACCGGTGGGCGTTGCCTACGCACTGTGGGAGGGGATCGGTATCGTGCTTATCACTCTGGTCAGCGTCACCTGGCTGGGCGAAAGCCTGGGCCTGCTCAAGGCTGTGGGCCTGGGGGTGATGATCGCCGGTATCCTGCTGGTCAAGGCCGGTACCCGCGCTGCACCTGCCGAGCGTAACGGGGAGGCGCTGCCATGCTGAGCATGAACTGGATTCCTTTCGCCTGGCTGGGGCTGGCGATCGTGCTGGAAGTGATCGCCAACCTGCTGCTCAAGTATTCCGACGGTTTCCGCCGTCGTGGCCTGGGCTTCGCCTCGATTCTCTGTGTGCTGGCAGCCTTTACCGCGCTGGCCCAGGCGGTTCGCGATATCGAACTGTCGCTGGCGTATGCCATCTGGGGCGGCTTCGGCATCCTGGCGACCGTGGCCATGGGCTGGGCCTTGTTCGGTCAGCGCCTGGCCGGTCGCGGCTGGTTGGGGCTGGTGCTGTTGCTGGCAGGCATGAGCCTGCTGAAACTGGCCTGATTTTGCCGCTTAGAGCCATTTGCTAAATGGCTTATGCACAAGGCGCGTGCCAGGCCGACAGGACGTTTATCCGGCTAGCACGCGCCGCTGGTCTTTGCGCAAATGGCTGTTTTTGCTGGCTATCAGCCGCTGGGTGAAAAACAGCCAATCGTAGAAAGCGCTTGGATCCAAGGTTTTCGCGGTTTTTTTCAATGGGTTTCCCACAGACTTATCCACAGGCTGCGCACAGTGCTTGGTGGGCTTGCTGAGCGATGCGGTGTGGCTGAGCGATCGCAATCGCGGGGCAAGCCCGCTCCTACCGTTCGGCCAGGAGCATCAGGTTGCGTGGTGTCAGGGGCTGCTCGCAAAACACCCCCAGCTGCACCTGGTAACCCTGTTCCTGCAGGTACAGGGCACGGTCGAGCACCAGCCACAGTTCCAGCGGGCGGCGGAACAGGTTGCGCAGCAGCTCCAGGTTGCGGACCTCGGCCAGGCGTTGCCAGCCCGCCGCCTGCAGCGCATCCCAGTCGGGTTGCCGGTCGATCCGCAGGCCCTTGAGGTCAGCCAGTTCACGGCAGTAGTCGGCGAAGGGCTTGTGCAGCCAGCTGACCGGCAACGACGGCGTCGGCAGGTATTCATCCGAATTGCGCAGCTGGCGTTGCAGCAGGTCGAAGCCCAGGCGCCTGGCCATCGATTCGTCGCGCTGGCGGCGCACCCGCGCACCGGCGGTGACGGTTTCGCTCAGCGGCAGGCCCAGGTCATCGATGGATAGTTTTAGTGCCGATGTACTGGCGGCTGTGGATAACGGCTGGTATTGCGGCGCCCGGGTGCGGTTATAGCAGCAAGGGGCGATGGCCAGCTGGCGGCAGCCCTGCTGGCTGGCCAGTTGCATCAGGCGCACATGCAGGTCGCCGCAGGCGTGCAGGGCGACGGCGGTATGGCTGTCGTCCAGATGGCGGCCGGCATCGTCGGCCAGCACATCCTGCAACCGGTGCTCGGCGCCCAGGCCATGATGCTCGCTCAGTTGCCGACCCGCCTCGACCAGTGCCGGGTCGTATTCCAGGCAGGTCAGTCGCTGCTCGTCGCCTTGCAGCAGGCGCCGGCCCAGGTGGCCTTTGCCTGAGCACCAGTCGAGCCAGTGCTGCGCCGGGCGGCTGAAGTTCAGGTGGCTGGCGAAGGCTTCGATCTGCTGCCACTTGCGCCCCGGCACATCGACATTCAGGCGATGACTGGCTGCCGGCAGGGCGATTGTGGATAACTCGCCGATTTCGGACAGCGCCCTGGCCGTGCTTGCCAGCTGTGGAAAGGGCGCCGGGGCGGTGAGCAGTTCAGGGTGGTTGTGCGCCGCTTCGGCTTCGCTCAGCGAGCGCTTGCGCAGCCAGCTGGCCAGGGCCGGATGCTCGGCTTCCCAGGGCAGTTGCAGCTCGGTGAAGGGGCGCGGCCGCCACAGGGCCTGATGCGCGCACAGGAAACTGTCCAGCGCCTGGAAGCGGCTGAGCAGCTGGTCATGTTCGAGTGGGCGGGGCGTATTCATGGTCGGTAATGAAAACGGGGCTGTGATCAGCCCCGTTATACAGGTTTAGCGGCCCTGGCAGGCGTCGACCCGCAGCCAGCGTTCAAGTTGCTTGAACGCCTGCACCAGCAGGAACGAGATCACCAGGTAGAACAGGCCGGCAGCGAAGAAGATCTCCACCGGCAGGTAGGTGCGGGCGATGATGGTCCGGGCCATGCCGGTCAGTTCCAGCAGGGTCACGGTACTGGCCAGGGCGCTGGCCTTGAGCATCAGGATCACTTCGTTGCTGTAGGCCGGCAGGCCGATCCGCGCCGCCCGCGGCAGCATGATGTAGAACATCGCCTTGGCCCGGGACATGCCCAGCGCACGTGCCGCCTCGATCTCGCCACGGGGGATGGCCTGCAGCGCGCCGCGCAGGATCTCGGCGATGTAGGCGGCGGTGTGCAGGGTCATGGTCAGCACCGTGCACCAGAACGGATCACGCAGGTAGGGCCACAGCGAGCTGTTCCTGACTGCATCGAACTGGGCCAGGCCGTAGTACACCAGAAACAGCTGTACCAGCAGCGGCGTGCCACGGAAGAAGAAGATGTAGCCGTAGGGCAGGGCGCGCACGTACCAGTGCCGCGACGAGCGGGCGATGCCCAGCGGAATGGCCAGGATCAGGCCGGCGATGACTGCAATGGCCACCAGCTCCAGGGTCAGCGTGGCGCCCTGGGCCAGGCGTGGCAGCCACTTGATGATGACTTCCCAGTTCATTGGTTGGCCCTCGCGAAGCCGCGTGCGGCGCGTTTTTCCATGAAGTGCATGCCGGTCATGGCGAGGATGGTCAGGCCCAGGTAGATCACGGCGGCGACCATATAGAAGGTGAAGGGCTGCTTGCTTACTGTCACGGCGATCTGCGAATGACGCATGATCTCTTCCAGGCCGATCACCGAGACCAGCGCGGTGTCCTTCATCAGGATCATGAACAGGTTGCCCAGGCCCGGCAGGGCGATGCGCCACATCTGCGGCAGGATCAGCTTGGAGAAGATCCGTCCTTTGGACAGGCCCAGGGCCAGGCCCGCTTCGCGGTGGCCCTTGGGGATGGCCAGGATCGCACCACGGAAGACCTCGGTGGCATAGGCGCCGAAGCACAGGCCCAGGGCGATCACGCCCGCGGCAAAGGCGTTGAGCTCAAGGCCGGGAATATTCAGGGCTTCGCCCAGCCGGTTCATCAGGCTGACGGTGCCAAAGTAAATCAACAATACCCAGAGCAGTTCGGGCACGCCGCGAACCAGTGTGGAGTAGAAGCCACCCAGCCATTGCAGGGGTTTGTACGGCGAGGTCTTGGCCAGGGCGCCAAGCAGCCCCAGTACCAGTCCCAGGCACAGGGCCGACAACGCGAGTTTGACGGTCATCAGCGTCCCGGCCACCAGGGCCGGACCGAATCCGTAAAGATCAATATTCATGGGCAGGTTTGTTCAAGGGACCGGCATCGCCTCGTGGGCAATGCCGGTCGGGGCGAATCAATAGATGCTGAACGGGAAGTACTTGTCGTTGATCTTCTTGTAGGTGCCGTCGGCAACGATTTCCTTCAGTGCGGCGTTCAGCTTGTTGCGCAGTTCGTTGTCACCTTTGCGCACCGCGATACCGACCTTGTCGTCTTCGTTCACCGGCTCGCCTTTGAACTCGTAGTTCTTGCCGGCTTCGGACTTGAGCCAGTCGTAGTTGGCGTACTTGTCAGCCAGCAGGGCGTCGACGCGGCCCGAGGTCAGGTCCAGATAGGCGTTTTCCTGGCCGTCATAGAGGCTGACCTTGAAGTCACCGTCCATGCCGCCGTTGTCGTCCAGCCAGGTCGCGGCCTGGGTGGCACGCTGGGTGCCGATGGTCTTGCCCTTGAGCGAAGCGCGGTCGGTCTTGAAGTCGGCGCTCTTCAGTGCGATGAACTGCTGCTTGTTCGAGTAGTACGGATCGGTGAAGTCCACGGCCTGCTTGCGCTCGTCGGTGATCGACAGCGACGAGACGATGAAGTCGAACTTCTTGGCGTTCAGGGCCGGGATGATGCCGTCCCAGTCGGAGGTGACCACTTCGCACTCGACCTTCATCTTGGCGCACAGGGCGTCGCCGATGTCCTTGTCGAAGCCGACCACCTGGCCGCTGGCATCCTTGTTGTTGAACGGCGGGTAGGCCGCTTCGATGCCCATCTTCAGTTTCTCGGCAGCCATGGCATTGGCCGAGAACACCAGCGTGGCGGCAGCGGCCAGGAGGAATTTCTTATAGGTCTGCATGCGTGTTGCTCCGTTAGCGGTTGCTGGACATGAATTGTTTACAACGCGCCGAGGTCGGGTTCTCGAAAACCTGCTGCGGCGTTCCTTGCTCTTCGACCAGGCCCTGGTGCAGGAAGACGACTTCGCTGGACACCTGGCGGGCAAAGCCCATTTCGTGCGTAACCAGTAGCATGGTCCGGCCTTCGTCGGCGAGGGCGCGGATAACGTTGAGCACTTCCTGGACCATTTCCGGGTCCAGGGCCGAGGTCGGCTCGTCGAACAGGATGACCTTGGGCTTCATGGCCAGGGTGCGGGCAATGGCGGCGCGCTGTTGCTGGCCACCGGACAGTTCGGCCGGGTAGCTGTGGCGCTTGGCGTGGATGCCGACCTTGTTCAGCAGCGCTTCGGCGTGCTCGATGGCCTCGGCCTTGCTCTGGCCCAGCACCCGGCGTGGCGCCTCGATGATGTTGTCGAGGATGCTCATGTGCGGCCACAGGTTGAAATTCTGGAACACGAAGCCGATCTCGCTGCGCAGGCGATTGATCTGCTTGTTGTCGGCGGCGACCAGGTCGCCGTTCTTCGCCGCCTTGAGCTTGAGCTCTTCACCGGCCACCAGGATCTGGCCCTGGTGCGGGTTTTCCAGCAGGTTGATGCAGCGCAGCAGGGTGGACTTGCCGGAGCCGGAGGATCCCAGGATCGAGATCACGTCGCCATCGCGTGCGGTCAGCGAGATGCCCTTGAGAATCTCCTGTGCGCCGTAGCGTTTGTGCAGATTGCGGATTTCCAGCGCGGGCGTGGCCTCAGCCATGTGCGGTCCTCATGTGTTCTGGTGCGCTCCTGCCGTTGGCGGCCTTCCTGGCGAGCGCCAAGCTAGCATAGCGGCCGAATGACAGCCAACAAGGTCGGGAGGGGCAAGCGGTTGCCGGGAGGGCGGGTGTCGCATCGCTGCAGTGGACTGTCGCGCGGATGTCCGCCTGCCCTCGATTCCCGGGCCGGAGCCTTGATGAAAAAAGGCGCGATGGTGACAGTTTTGGCCTGTGCTGGGAAGTCGTTTCTGACCTTGCGCACAGGTTTGCGCCTGGAATCGCGGCTTTGGTTGTACCTTTGGGTTGCGCCTTTTTGCTTCCTGGGAGTGCGTAAGGTGTTACCGCTGACTGCTTGTGGTGCACCTGGGCAATTGTAAGTGGGTATTTCAGTAATTAGCTTATTCCTGAGCTTTCTAGGTGGGCTTTCGGTCAGGTGATGGCCGAAAGGCCTGCAAGCCCTGCTGGGCCGGGGCTGCGGAAACGTTTCTACCGAACGGTCATGAGAGTGGCGCGGTTATTGCGTGAGTGTTCAGCAACAGGATGTAGCACTCTTTTTATCCAAGGCGCGCCTCAGGTCGCAGGATCAAAACGCAATTCTTGCAAAGGTAGTTTTATGAGCGGTACGCACAATTCCAATGACCTCGCTCAGGGGCTCAAACAGCGGCATGTCACCATGCTGTCCATTGCCGGTGTGATCGGTGCCGGCCTGTTCGTCGGTTCCGGCCACGCCATTGCCGCCGCAGGCCCCGCCGTGCTGCTGGCCTACGCCGCTGCCGGTACCTTGGTGGTGCTGGTGATGCGCATGCTGGGTGAGATGGCGGTTGCCTCGCCGGATACCGGCTCCTTCTCTACTTATGCCGACAAGGCCATCGGCCACTGGGCCGGCTTTACCATCGGCTGGCTGTACTGGTGGTTCTGGGTGCTGGTGATCCCGCTGGAGGCCAACGCCGCGGCGACCATCCTGCATGCCTGGTTCCCCGATATCGGCATCTGGGTCTTCACCCTGGTCATCACCCTGCTGCTGACCGCGACCAACCTGTTCAGCGTGAAGAACTACGGTGAGTTCGAGTTCTGGTTCGCCCTGCTCAAGGTGGTGGCGATCATCGGCTTCATCATCCTCGGCGTGGCCGCGGTGTTCGGCCTGCTGCCCAACAGCCAGGTCAGCGGCGTCAGCCACCTGATGGACACCCAGGGCTTCATGCCCAACGGCCTGGGCGCGGTGCTGGCCGCCATGCTGACCACCATGTTCTCGTTCATGGGTACCGAGATCGTGACCATTGCGGCTGCCGAATCCAAGGATCCGGGCAAGCAGATCTCCAAGGCCACCAACTCGGTGATCTGGCGGATCTTCCTGTTCTACCTCGTGTCGATCTTCCTGGTCGTGGCCCTGGTGCCGTGGAACAGCCCTGAGCTGGCCGAAGTGGGCTCCTACCAGACCGTGCTCAACCTGATGGGCGTGCCTAACGCCAAGCTGATCGTCGACATCGTGGTCCTGATCGCGGTAACCAGCTGCCTGAACTCGGCGCTGTACACCTCCTCGCGCATGCTCTTCTCCCTGAGCAAGCGTGGCGATGCACCGGCCATGGCTCAGCGCACCACCTCCAGCGGTACCCCGTACGTCGCGGTAGTGCTGTCGACGGCGGCGGCGTTCCTGACAGTGATCGCCAACTACCTGGCCCCGGCTGCGGTGTTCGAGTTCCTGCTGGCCAGCTCCGGCGCCATCGCCTTGCTGGTGTACCTGGTGATTGCTGTGTCGCAGCTGCGCATGCGCCGCCAGCGCATGGCCCGTGGCGAGAAGATCGCCTTCAAGATGTGGCTGTTCCCGGGCCTGACCTGGGCGACCATCCTGTTCATCGTTGCGATCCTGACCGTGATGTTCATTCGTCCGGACCATCGCATCGAGATCATCGCCACCGCGTTGCTGTCCATTGGCGTGGTTGCAGCGGGCCTGCTGGTCGCGCGCAAGCGCAAGGCCGAAGCGGCCGGGCGTGTGGTGCTGAACAACTGATTCGGTGCCGATGAAATGAGAAAGGCCGCGATCTGTGAGGATCGCGGCCTTTTTTGTTCCTGCTGGCCTCATCGCGGGGCAAGCCCGCTCCTACCGGTGGGAGCGGGCTTGCCCCGCGATGAGGCCCTTCAGGTCAACCGAACTTCTTCTGCTGCTTGGACACCGCCTCGGACGCCGCGATGTAGGCTTCCTGGAACTCGTCGCTTTCCAGCCAGGCCATGGTGGCGTCTTCGTCGGTGCCGTCCAGCCATTTGCGGTAGGCGGTGAAGACCATGACGATGTAGTCGGTGGCGTGTTCTTCCTTGTGACCCTTGAGCACCAGGGCCAGCAGCGGGTCGACCAGGAACACCGAGATCAGTGCCACCAGGCCGTTTTCCTGGGCCTGCTTCATTTTCTCGAACAGGGCGTTGTAGCTGCCCGATTCCATGGCCTTGTTGAACACCTGCTCGACGCTGGCGCTGGAGCTTTCGCCGCTGCTCTTGACCGCCTGGCCGCTACGCACCATGCGGTTCTCGCGGGCCTTGGTGGCGGCGCGCTTGGCGCGTTTCTGTTGTTTGCTGCTGGAGGCCATCGGTGCACCCTTGTGCTGAGTCTGACAAATGCTGCGTATTGAAACGCAGTTGGCAGGGAAACCCAAGCACGTCAGTTGACCGGCGGGCGCTCATCCTCTCCCGGCACCCGTGCGGCACGGTCTACCAGCAGCGGGTCGGGCTGGTGGGCCACGCGCAGGTCCTTGCCCGGATAGTCCAGCGAATGCAGGAAGTGACGGATGCAGTTGATCCGCGCGCGCTTCTTGTCATCGGACTTGATCACCGTCCATGGCGCATCGGCGGTGTCGGTATGGAAGAACATCGCTTCCTTGGCGGCGGTGTATTCGTCCCACTTGTCCAGTGACTTGATGTCGATGGGCGAGAGTTTCCAGTGTTTGAGCGGGTCGTCGCGGCGCGAGATGAAGCGGCGCAGTTGTTCTTCGCGGTTGACCGAGAACCAGTATTTGAACAGCAGGATGCCGCTGTTGCAGAGCATGCGCTCAAGGTCGGGCGCCTGGCGCATGAATTCCAGGTACTGCAGGGGCGAGCAGAACTCCATGACCCGCTCGACGCCGGCGCGGTTGTACCAGGAGCGGTCGAAGAAGACCATTTCGCCCGAGGTGGGCAGGTGCTGGATGTAACGCTGGAAGTACCACTGGCCCTTCTCCTGGTCGGAAGGCTTCTCCAGGGCGACGATCCGCGCGCCGCGGGGGTTGAGGTGCTCCATGAAGCGCTTGATGGTGCCGCCTTTGCCGGCCGCGTCGCGGCCTTCGAACAGCACGACGATGCGCTGGCCGGTTTCCTTGACCCAGCTTTGCACCTTGAGCAGCTCGATTTGCAGTTCGTGCTTGGCTTTTTCGTACTCGGCGCGACGCATGCGGGTGCGATAGGGGTAGCTGGCCGGCAGTTTCGCCGTGGTGCTGTCTTCGTTCGAACCGCGCGGGGCCGAGGCGACTTTAAGGGCGGCCGGTTGCTGACTGATGGCGCTGATTTCACCGTTGGCGGTGGCGCTCGCCGCTTTACGCGGGGTGCGCGGTCTGCGCGGCTGGCGGGGGGTGATGGTGCTTGCAGGCGATTGCGCTGCGGGCAAGGGCAGGGGCAGGGCGGTGGATTCTTCGGTCATGAGTGGCCTGTGGGTCTTTTGAATGTCCGCCAGACAGCTTAAGGCGCTGATGCAAATCCATATTGACGGTGATCAAGCGCCCTGGGGTGAGCGTGAGTCCCTGGCAAAAACCAGATGTTTGCTACGCTTCAAGAGGCGGCGTTGAAGCTGGGATCTGCAGCTTGCAGTGTCGGCTTTCACCTTCCTGACAGCGTTCCACTCATTCAAATCCGGCCATGACTACATGGAGTTGCAATGCGCATTCCATTCTATTTCGGGTTGTCAGCTGTGCTTTTCTTGAACGGTTCCTGCTGGGCGGTACAGCCAGTGGATGCGATCGCATTTTCACCTTCGCCAGCACCTGCACCTGCGCCAGCAGCAACGCCTGCACCTGCACCTGCACCTGCACCAGCGCCGGCAGCACCAGCTCCCGCCCCGGCGCCGGCTCAAGAGGCCGTGTTCACGCCGGAGAAGCTGGATCAAATGCTGGCGCCCATTGCGCTTTATCCGGATCCGCTGCTGGCCCAGGTACTGATGGCTACCACCTACCCCGGGGAGGTTGGCGAGGCAGTCACCTGGTCCAAGGCGCACCCGGATGCCAAGGGCGACGATGCGGTCAAGCAGGTGGCGAGCCAGCCCTGGGACCCGAGCGTGCAGGCGCTGGTCGCCTTCCCGCAGGTGCTGGCAACGCTGGGGCAGGATCCCGTCTGGGTGCAGCGCCTGGGTGATGCCTTCCTGGCGCAGCCCAACGATGTCATGACCAGCGTGCAGCGCTTGCGCCATCAGGCGCAGGCCGCAGGCAACCTGCAGAGCAACCAGTACCAGAACGTGACGATCCAGAACGCTGCGCCGCCAGCGCCCAGGGCCGATACCTCAGCCCCGGCTTCGGCCCCTGCACCTGCGCCTGCCAGCAGTTCCACCATCATCATTCAGCCGGCCGATCCGCAGGTGGTGTACGTACCCACCTATAACCCGACCACCACCTACGGTACCTGGGCCTACCCGTCGTCGCCGCCGACCTACTACCCGCCGCCCCCGGCCTATTACCCTGGCCAGGCACTGGTGGCCGGGCTGGCGTTCGGCGCCGGTGTGGCGATCATCGGCTCGTTGTGGGGTGAATGCGACTGGAACGACAACGACGTCGACATCGACGTCAACCGCTATAACAACATCAATCGCAACAACCAGATCACCAACAACAGGTGGGAGCACAACCCGGTCCATCGCAATGGCGTGCCCTATCGCGACAGCCGGAGCCGCGAGCAGTATGGCCGGCAACTGAACGGTGCCACCCAGCGCCAGGCCTATCGCGGGGACACCGCCCAGCGCACCCAGGTCCGTGAAAATGCTCAGCGCACCCAGGCCCGCGAAAACGCCCGCCAGTCGATGGAAAAGGCCGGCTTCGAACGGCCAGCCACCAGCAACCGCGAAGCCCGTGATCAAATGCGCGAAGCCCGCGCCGAGGGCGGCACTCGCCTGCAGCAGGGGGCGGACAGGCCGAGGACAGCAGACAGAACGAGGGCGGAGGACAGGCCCAGGACGGCAGACAGAAGCCAGGGCACTGCCAGGACCGCGCGGGAGAACCAGCAGCCGCGCAGGCAGGCCGACCAGGTGAGCCAGCGCAGGGAAGGGCAGTCGCAGGCGCGTCAAACGGCGAGCAAGCGGCCAGCCGCCAGCACCGGCAGTGCCCGCAACAATGCGTTTGCCGGCGCCCGCTCCCCTTCCCAGGTCAGCAGCCAGGCCAATCGTGGCCGGCTCAGCCAGGCATCGGCCCAGCGCCCCAGTAGCGCACGAGCTTCCGGTCGCCAGGTCAGTCGGCCGGCCAGTGCACCTGCACGTTCAGGGAGGGGGCGCCGTTGAATAATCATTCTGCAGTGAAGATGCACATGGGGAAGCTGGTGCATGCCCTGGCGTTAGTCGCAGGCCTTGGCTGGTCGCTCATCGTTGCGGCGCAGGAGGTGTTTCCAACGCCGGAAAAGGCCGCCCAGGCATTCGTCGAAGCGCTGGGTACGGGGCAGGCCGATCATAAGCGCCTGGCAGCGCTTCTCGGTGAGGAATGGCACAGTTTCGTCCCGCGCGAAGGCTCGGAACGTGATGATGTGGACGCATTCCTGAAGCAATACCACGAGCAAAACCACATCGAGAAGGTCAGTGACAGCAAGGCGGTCCTGGCGGTCGGCAGTGACAACTGGGAGCTGCCCATTCCCATGATCAAAGGCACGAAGGGCTGGCGCTTTGATCTCAAGGCCGGTCTTGCCGAGGTCAAGGCACGGCGGATCGGGCGCAACGAACTCGCGGCGGTGCAGTCGGCGCTGGCCTACCACGATGCCCAGATGGACTATGCGGCAGAGGATCGTGACGGGGACGGAGCACTTGAGTATGCGCAGAAAATCTTCAGCACCCCCGGCAAGCACGACGGGCTCTACTGGGAGGACGACGACAGCGGCCAGATCAGCCCGTTGGGCCCTGAGTTCGGCAAGACCATTGCCGGCGAAGCCTGGCATGGCTACCGCTTTCGCATCCTGGATGGCCAGGGGCCTTCAGCCCCGGGTGGCGCCTACAGCTACCTCATCGGCGACAAGATGAGCCGCGGCTTTGCCCTGATCGCCTGGCCGGCGAAATACGATGACACTGGGGTGATGAGCTTCATGATCAGTCATGACGGCGAGGTGTTCGAGAAAGACCTGGGGCCCGGTGGAGAGAAGCTGGCCAAGGCGATGAAGCGCTTCGACCCGGATGACAGCTGGAAGGAAGTGACTGACGATCAGCAGCCGGGGGGCTGAACTCGCAGGCAACAAAAAACCCCAAGGACAGTTGTTCCTTGGGGTTTTCGTATGGATGGTGCCCAGAGACGGAATCGAACCGCCGACACGGGGATTTTCAATCCCCTGCTCTACCGACTGAGCTATCTGGGCAGCGGTACTAAAAAACCCCAAGGACATGGTGTTCCTTGGGGTTTCGGTATTAGTGGTGCCCAGAGACGGAATCGAACCGCCGACACGGGGATTTTCAATCCCCTGCTCTACCGACTGAGCTATCTGGGCAACGGGGCGCATTAAAAGGCTTTTTCGGATTTGCGTCAACGACTTTTTAAAAATTTTTTAAATTAATTCCGTCGCTTACGTTTTCCACGGGTTATTCGGAAGGCGGCACGTAGCCTTCGGCCTTCTCGTGTTCCTCGCCGGCGAAGAACTTGTCCATCTCGCCCTGGAGGAATTTGCGGTCCTCGGCGTTCATCATGTTCAGGCGCTTCTCGTTGATCAGCATGGTCTGTTCTTTCTGCCAGTCGGCCCAGGCCTTCTGCGAGATGTGTTCGTAGATGTCCTGGCCCTTGGCGCCCGGGTAGGGTGGGCGCTCCAGGCCTGGCAGTTGTTCGTTGTACTTGCGGCACATTACGGTACGGGTCATCGCGACTCTCCTGCGATCAAGACGTCGGCCGCGCGTTTGAGCAGTTTCTTCACCGGAGCGGCGAGCCCCAGGCGCGGCGGGGTGGCGAGGTTATACCAGAGCCAGTCGGCCTCGGCCACGTGCGACCGGGTGTCGTCGACCCGGACCAGCCAGGGTTCGATGGCCAGCTGGAAGTGGCTGAAGGTGTGGGTCAGGCCGTCCAGTGCCTGGCTATCGGCCAGGTCCAGGCCATGTTGCTCGGCCAGATCGTCGAGCTGCTCCAGGTTGTCGAGCTCCGGCAGGCTCCACAAGCCACCCCAGAGGCCCGTGGAAGGCCGACGGTAAAGCAGGATGGCGCCGTCGTGGTTGGCCAGCAGCGGCATCAGGGTGCGCCGCTGGGGCAGCTCCTTGCGCGGCTTGGGCAGCGGGTAGCGGGTCTCCTGGCCGAGCAGGTGCGCTTGGCAGCCGAGCTTGAGCGGGCACAGCAGGCAACTGGGTTTGCTGCGGGTGCACAGGGTGGCGCCCAGGTCCATCATCGCCTGGGTGTAGTGGTTGACCCGGGCGTGCGGGGTAAAGCGCTCGGCATTGGCCCACAGAGCCTTGGCCACCTTGGGCTCGCCCGGGTAACCCTCCTGGGCGGTGTAGCGGGCCAGCACGCGCTTGACGTTGCCGTCGAGGATCGGCGCGCGCAGGCCCATGCTGATGCTGGCGATCGCACCGGCGGTGGACAGGCCGATGCCGGGCAGCTCGGTGAGTTTTTCGACATCGCGGGGAAACTCGCCGCCGTACTGCTCGACGACGATCTTCGCGGTCTTTTGCAGGTTGCGCGCGCGGGTGTAGTAACCCAGGCCCGTCCACAGGTGCAGCACTTCGTCCTCAGGGGCCTCGGCCAGGGCCTGCACGGTCGGCAGGGCGTCCATGAAGCGGCTGAAGTAATTGAGCACGGTGCTGACCTGGGTCTGCTGCAACATGATCTCCGACACCCACACCCGATACGGGGTGATGCCCTGTTGCCAGGGCAGGTCGTGGCGGCCGTTGCGGTCGTACCATTCCAGTACGGCGCTGGAAAACTGCTCGGGGCTCATCGTTTGAACAACCCCTTGAGTGCATCCTTGAGTTCCGGGCTGACCTTGTCACCGAGCTTCTCGTCGATCTTCTCGCCGAGTTTCTCGCTGGCCCGGTCACCGGCCAGCCGGGCGGCGACCTTGCCCAGGGCGTCCTTGTCCAGACGGCAGGCCTTGGCCCCCAGCTCCAGCGGGCCGCGGCAGCGCAGCGGCAGTTCGAGGCCGACATATCGCTCGCCGACCTGGCAGGCCGGGTCGGGCATGTCGCGCTTGTCGCCTTCGACGATCACCCCGATGCGGTAGTCCATGCCCAGCACGCGCAGGTCGATGTCGCCCTGGCCGTTGACGCTCAGGCCCGGAATGCGCGCCATCAGGTTGGGGTTGCTGGCCACGCCGTTGCGCACTGCCAGGCTGCCCTTGAGTTCTTCGAACGGCGTGTCCTTGCCCCGCGGCTCGCCGCTCAGGTCCTTGCGGTTGAGGGTGGCGATGGCCTGGCACAGCTGCTGTTCGAGGTTGGCATTGACCAGCACGCCCTGGTTGATGACAAAGCTGGCATTGCCGTTGAGGGTGTCGATCAGGGCTTTCTGGCTGTTGCCGGTGGCGGTCAGGTCGCTGGTCAATGTCAGCAGGCCTTTGACCGGAGGTGTTTCACCCTGGCTCTTGATGAAGTGTTCCACCGGTACCCGGTTGATCTTGGTGCTCAGGCCGACCTGCGGCACCGCCGGGCGCACGTCGAGGGTGCCCTTGGTGCTGAAGTCACCGTTGTAGAGGCCGCCGCTCAGGGTTTCCAGGGTGATCAGGCCGCCCTGGCCCTGGGTCTTGAGATGAGCGTTGTCGATCGGCAGTTTCTCCAGGGTCAGCAGGCCGAAGGTCAGGTCGGCCTGCAGGTCGAGCTGGCGCAGGCGGTCGACCGGCAGCAGCTTGTCGTTGCTCCAGGCCACCTGGGTGGGGGCGTCCGGCAGCGGCGTGTTGCCGGCGCTGGCGAGGGCGCCGGCTTCCTTGCTCTTGACCTCGGCCTGGCGCGCCGCCGTGGCGCTGGCAGCCGCTTCGCTCTTGGCCGGCATATAGCGGTCGGCGTCGAACTTGTCGGCCTTGAGCTGGATGCGCAGGGCTTGCTTGGCGACGTCTTCGATGGCCACGCGGCCGCTGAAGGTGCTGTCGTCGAGTTTGACCGCCAGATCTTCCAGGGCCAGGCTGTTGGGGCTGCCTTGCAGGCGGCTGACCATCTCGAACTTGCCCAGGCTGGTGGCATCGACCGAGGCCGGCAGCGGGTGGCCGATGCTGTCCATGAAGGTGCGCAGGTTGAGCTGGGCAATGGACAGGCCGCCGCTGAGTTGCGGAGTCTTGTCCAGTTCGCGCAGGTTCAGCTCGCCAAGGGCGCGCAGCTGGTTGGCGGAAAGCTTCAGGCCGTTCCACTCGGCGACGTTGGCCGCCAGGTCGACCAGCAACTGGCCCTGGGCGGCGAAGGTCAGGGTCTTGCCCTGCAGCGGCTCGCCCGAGGCTTCGCCACTGAGCTTCATGTCTTCGAACTGGTAGCGCTTGAGGCGACGGTCGAAGCGCAGCTCACCGTTGAGCTCGGTGCGCGCCTTGATCACCGGTTGCCCGGCGCTGAGGAAAGCGGTCAGTTTCAGCGGGATTTCCACCCCTTCATGCACGGCGCCGGTGCTCAGCTGGATGCTTTCGGCACCGAAGGTCTGGCCGCTGCGCGCATCGCTGTACTGCACCCGGGCGTTGTTCACGGTCAGGCTGTCGATGTCCAGCCTGACCGGACGGTCGCTGGCGCTGTCCTTGGACTCGGCCTTGGTGCTGGCATCGCCGGCAGGCGCGGAAGCGGTGGCGTCGGTCGGCGTCGCCGGGGCGCTCGGCAGCGGCTTGCCGATATCTTCCCAGTTGCCATGGCCGTTTTCGTCGCGGCTCAGGGTCAGGCTCAGGCCTTCGACGCGCACGTCGCTCATCTGCACTTCACGGCGCAGCAAGGGCAGGACGCGGACGGACAGTCCAAGCATCTGCAGGTCGGCAAACGGCACTTTCGGGTTGTTCAGGGTGGCGATGCTGGCTTCATGCAGCTCCAGCCCCAGCCAGGGGAACAGGCTCCAGCCGATGTCGCCATTGAGCGTCAGCTCGACGTGGGCCTTTTCGCGTGCCAGCTGGCGAATCTCGTCTTTGTAGTCGTTGGGATCGAAGAGGTGGGTCAGGGCGAAGCCCAGAGCCACAATGATCAGCAACAACCCGAGAAGCACCAGCCCCAGGATTTTGCCGAACGCTTTCATGGGCGAGTCCTTGTAGTCCGAATTCATAAGTCAGCCGCAGAGTATAGCGCTGCGATTGTCGTCACTGGGTGACCGAGGTTTTCTGAAGATTTCTCCTACAGCGCATGCAGATTGAACTGCGTGAGTAATGCATGCATTTGCGCGTTTCGACAACGATGGGGATGACAGTTCCTTGTTCGAGGGCATCAGATGCCGAAGAAAAGGCAGTATCAGCTTGCTATCAGTGAGGGCGGCTAATGCTACCCTTGCGCCGCTCACAGGCCCTGGCGTGGCGATTTGTCGCGATTTACAAGGCAATTGTGCCAATGCAGCGAGTCAGGGTTCGCGGGCCGGTGGGCTGACCTTTCTACACAGAGAACATAACAATGAGCAGCAGTATCACCGCAGGCGCCCTGGTGGGCAGCCCCGGTTTCCTGTCCAAGGAACGGATCATCGCCGCCCCCGGCTTCAATCGCTGGCTGGTGCCGCCGGCGGCCCTGGCGATTCACCTGTGCATCGGCATGGCCTACGGCTTTTCGGTGTTCTGGCTGCCGTTGTCGCAAGCCATCGGCATCACTGCCCCGGTGGCCTGTGCACCTGACATGGGCTTCCTGGCCCGCTTGTTCAGCGCCGACTGTGACTGGCAGATTTCGATGTTGAGCTGGATCTACACGCTGTTCTTCGTGTTCCTGGGTTGCTCGGCCGCCATCTGGGGTGGCTGGCTGGAGCATGCCGGGCCGCGCAAGGCCGGGGTGGTATCGGCGCTGTGCTGGTGCGGTGGGCTGCTGATTTCGGCGTTCGGTATCTACAGCCATCAGCTGTGGCTGATGTGGCTGGGCTCGGGGGTGATCGGTGGCATCGGCCTGGGGCTGGGCTACATCTCGCCGGTATCGACCCTGATCAAGTGGTTCCCGGACAAGCGCGGCATGGCCACCGGCATGGCGATCATGGGCTTCGGTGGCGGGGCCATGGTCGGTGCGCCACTGGCCGCGGCGCTGATGAACCACTTCGCCAGCCCCGAAGGCGTCGGCGTGTGGCAGAGTTTCGTGGTGATGGCGGCGATCTACTTCGTGTTCATGATCGGCGGCGCCCTGGCCTATCGCGTGCCGCCCAGCGGCTGGAAGCCCGAAGGCTGGAGCGCACCGCTGAAAAAAGCCGCCAACGCGATGATCACCCACCGGCATGTGCATGTCAGTGTGGCGTGGAAAACCCCGCAATTCGTGCTGATCTGGCTGGTTCTGTGCCTGAACGTGTCGGCGGGTATCGGTATCCTCGGCATGGCCTCGCCGTTGTTGCAGGAAGTATTCGCCGGCAAGTTGCTGGGCAACGACCTGAGCTTCAGCGAGCTCAACAGCGCGCAACTGGCGCAGATCGCTGCGATTGCCGCCGGATTCACCGGCCTGCTCAGCCTGTTCAACATCGGCGGACGCTTCTTCTGGGCGTCGTTTTCCGACTACATCGGCCGCAAGAACACCTATTTTGCCTTCTTTGCCCTGGGCGTTGCCCTGTATGCGCTGGTGCCGAACATGGGCCACCTGGGCAATATCGCCCTGTTCGTGGCGGCGTTCTGCATCATCCTGTCGATGTACGGCGGTGGCTTCGCCACGGTTCCGGCCTACCTGGCCGACCTGTTCGGCACCCAGATGGTCGGCGCCATTCACGGTCGCCTGTTGACCGCCTGGGCCGCCGCCGGCGTGCTCGGTCCGGTGCTGATCACCTACCTGCGCGAGTATCAGCTGGCGCTGGGCGTGGAGCGGGCGGCGGTCTACGACATCACCCTGTACATCCTCGCCGGCCTGCTGGTGCTGGGGTTCCTCTGCAATGCCCTGGTGCGTCCGGTGGCCGACAAGCACTTCATGACCGACGCGCAACTGGCCGCCGAGCAGGCGCTGGGCCATGACCAGGGCAGCGGCACTGTTCGCGCCCTGGAATGGAAGGCCGCGCCGGGCAGCCTGCCGCTGGTGGTCGCGGCCTGGCTGGTGGTGGGTATTCCGCTGGCCTGGGGGATCTGGGTGACGTTGCAGAAGACGGCGGTGTTGTTCAATTAACCTGTGGCATGGGGCTGCGTTGCAGCCCATCGCAGGCTTCGCCAGCTCCCACAAAGACAGTTGCTCCCACAAGGGTTCCCGGCCTGCCCCGGACGCTGTGGGAGCTGCCGATAGGCTGCGATCGGGCGCGAAGCGGCCGTAAAGCCAGACTGCCTCAGTACATCTGACCCAATGAGGTGGCCGGATTGCGACTGCTGTGCAGTCGATCGCAGGCTTCGCCAGCTCCCACAAAAACAGTTGTTCCTGCGGGAACATTGTGGGAGTTGGCGGTTTCCCAGGTAAATCCCCTGCCATATGTCATCTTCGTTTCATGCCAGGCGCTTCTGGGCCTATAATGATCACCTTTTTCGCCCAATGATTTTGCGGAGCTGGTGATGGTCGAACGTAAGGCTTCCGTCGAGCGCAATACTCTGGAAACCCAGATCAAGGCCTCGATCAACCTGGATGGCAGCGGCAAGGCCCGATTCGATATCGGTGTGCCTTTCCTTGAACACATGCTCGACCAGATCGCCCGGCATGGGCTGATCGACCTCGATATCGAGTGCAAGGGCGACCTGCATATCGACGATCACCATACGGTCGAAGACGTCGGCATCACCCTGGGCCAGGCCTTCAACCAGGCCATCGGCGACAAGAAGGGCATCCGCCGCTACGGCCATGCCTATGTGCCGCTCGACGAAGCGCTGTCGCGCGTGGTCATCGACTTCTCCGGTCGTCCCGGCCTGCAGATGCACGTGCCCTACACCCGTGCCTCGGTGGGCGGCTTCGATGTCGACCTGTTCCAGGAATTCTTCCAGGGCTTCGTCAACCACGCCAACGTCACCCTGCACATCGACAACCTGCGCGGGCACAACACCCACCACCAGATCGAGACGGTGTTCAAGGCTTTCGGCCGCGCCCTGCGCATGGCCATCGAGCTGGATGAGCGCATGGCCGGGCAGATGCCCTCGACCAAAGGTTGCCTGTAATGCAGACAGTTGCCGTTATCGACTATGGCATGGGCAACCTGCACTCGGTGGCCAAGGCCCTGGAGCACGTTGGCGCCGGCAAGGTGCTGATCACCAGCGACGCCGCGGTGATCCGCGAGGCCGATCGGGTGGTGTTCCCGGGCGTAGGCGCGATCCGCGACTGCATGGCCGAGATTCGCCGCCTGGGCTTCGACAGCCTGGTGCGTGAAGTGAGCCAGGACCGCCCGTTCCTGGGGATCTGCGTCGGTATGCAGGCGCTGCTCGATCACAGCGAAGAGAACGACGGTGTCGACTGCATCGGCCTGTTCCCGGGCAATGTGCGCTTCTTCGGCAAGGACCTGCATGAAGACGGCGAGCACCTGAAGGTGCCGCACATGGGCTGGAACGAAGTCAGCCAGACCATCGACCACCCGCTGTGGCACAACATCCCCGACCTTGCGCGTTTCTACTTCGTGCACAGCTACTACATCAATGCGGCCAAGGCCCTGCAGGTGGTGGGGCGTGGTCACTACGGCGTCGATTTCGCCGCCGCACTGGCCGAAGGCTCGCGTTTTGCCGTGCAGTTCCACCCGGAAAAGAGCCATACCCATGGCTTGCAGCTGCTGCAGAACTTCGCGGCCTGGGACGGACGCTGGTAATGAGCAAGTCCAGGACCAAGGCACCGATCCTGACCCTCGCCCCCGAGCAGGAGCGCGAGGCGCTCGACACCCTCAAGCGCTTTCTCGAAACGCGCTTCGAGCTGCAACTGGGTTCGTTCGAGGTGGCCGAGGTCCTGGAGTTGTTCAGCAAGGAGATTGCTCCGCACTATTACAACAGGGCGATTTTCGACGTGCAGACGCACCTCAAGGAGAGGTTCGAGAGCATCGAAAGCGACTTGTGGGCGCTCGAGAAGAACTGACTTCCCGGGCATCGCTGTTTACCGAATTGAACAGGTTTTCCAGATGCTGATTATCCCCGCTATCGATCTTAAAGACGGTGCCTGCGTACGTCTGCGCCAGGGCCGCATGGAAGATTCCACGGTGTTTTCCGATGACCCGGTGAGCATGGCCGCCAAATGGGTCGAGGGCGGCTGCCGTCGTCTGCATCTGGTCGACCTCAACGGCGCCTTCGAAGGCCAGCCGGTCAACGGCGAGGTAGTGACCGCCATCGCCAAGCGCTACCCGAACCTGCCGATCCAGATCGGCGGCGGCATCCGTTCGCTGGAAACCATCGAACACTACGTCAAGGCCGGCGTCAGCTACGTGATCATCGGCACCAAGGCGGTCAAGCAGCCGGAATTCGTCGCCGAGGCCTGCCGCGCGTTCCCGGGCAAGGTGATCGTCGGCCTGGACGCCAAGGACGGCTTCGTCGCCACCGACGGCTGGGCTGAAGTCAGCTCGGTGCAGGTCATCGACCTGGCCAAGCGTTTCGAGGCCGATGGCGTCTCGGCGATCGTCTACACCGACATCGCCAAGGACGGCATGATGCAGGGCTGCAACGTGCCGTTCACCAAGGCCCTGGCCGAAGCCACCAAGATCCCGGTGATCGCCTCCGGCGGCATCCACAACCTGGGTGACATCAAGGCCCTGCTCGATGCCAAGGCACCGGGCATCATCGGCGCGATCACCGGCCGCGCCATCTACGAAGGCACCCTGGATGTCGCCGAGGCGCAAGCCTTCTGCGACGCCTACAAAGGCTGAGGAGAACGCCATGGCCCTGGCCAAACGCATCATCCCTTGCCTGGACGTGGATAACGGCCGGGTGGTCAAGGGCGTCAAGTTCGAGAACATCCGCGATGCCGGCGACCCGGTGGAAATCGCCCGGCGCTACGATGAACAGGGCGCCGACGAGATCACCTTCCTCGACATTACCGCCAGCGTCGATGGTCGCGACACCACCCTGCACACCGTCGAGCGCATGGCCAGCCAGGTGTTCATCCCGCTGACCGTGGGCGGTGGCGTGCGCACCGTGCAGGACATCCGCAACCTGCTCAACGCCGGTGCCGACAAGGTCTCGATCAACACCGCCGCGGTGTTCAACCCGGAGTTCGTCGGTGAAGCCGCCGCGCACTTCGGCTCCCAGTGCATCGTGGTTGCCATCGATGCCAAGAAGGTTTCCGCGCCGGGTGAACCTCCGCGCTGGGAAATCTTCACTCACGGCGGACGCAAGCCGACCGGCCTGGACGCGGTGGAGTGGGCGAAGAAGATGGAAGGCCTGGGGGCCGGTGAGATCCTGCTCACCAGCATGGACCAGGACGGCATGAAGAATGGTTTCGACCTGGGCGTGACCCGGGCCATCAGCGATGCCCTGGGTATTCCGGTGATCGCTTCCGGTGGTGTGGGCAACCTGCAGCACCTGGCCGACGGGATCCTCGAAGGCCATGCCAGCGCAGTGCTGGCGGCGAGCATCTTCCACTTCGGCGAGTACACCGTGCCGGAGGCCAAGGCCTACATGGCACAGCGCGGTATCGTCGTTCGTTGATGGTCCCTTGATCGCGGGGCAAGCCCGCTCCCACAGGTACTGTGGGAGCGGGCTTGCCCCGCGATGCATCCGTCAGCCGTGGTTCTTGCCCAGCAGGGCGTGGTACAGCTCGCTGTCGCCCAGAATCCCCACCACTGAATTACCTTCCTGCAGCACCAGCTTGTTACCGGTCTGGTAACGGATCTGCAGTGCCTCGCGCATGCCGATGCTGGCGCTGACCAGGGTCGGCCGGCGGCCCAGGTCTTCCACTGCCTCGCCGGGCGTCCAGTTCTGCAGATCGAGACCGTTGACGCCCTGGCGCGCACCCTTGATGGTGTTGCCTTCGGCCAGGTCCAGCCAGGAATCGCCACTCGGATCGATGCACACCGAGCCATTGATGCGCTTGCACTGGTCCAGGGTGCGCATCAGGCTGCGGCCACACAGTACGTTGAGCGGGTTGGTGTGGGCGACGAAGGTACGCACGTACTCGTCGGCCGGGTTGAGGACGATCTCTTCAGGCTTGCTGTACTGGATGATCTTGCCGTCCTTCATGATCGCGATCCGGCTGCCCAGTTTCAGCGCCTCGTCCAGGTCATGGCTGACGAACACGATGGTCTTGCTCAGCTTGCGTTGCAGTTCCAGCAGCTCGTCCTGCAGGCCCTGGCGAATCAGCGGGTCGAGGGCCGAGAAGGGTTCGTCCATCAGCAGGATGTCGGCGTCCATGGCCAGGGCGCGGGCCAGGCCGACGCGCTGCTGCATGCCGCCGGACAGTTCGTCGGGCTTCTTGTTGCGCCATTGGGTCAGGCCGACCAGTTCGAGCTTTTCATCGACCAGCTTGCGCCGTTCCTTTTCGGGGCGGCCCTGCATTTCCAGGCCGAAGCTGATGTTCTCGCGCACCGTGAGCCAAGGCATCAGGGCGAACTTCTGGAACACCATGGCGATGCGCTTGGTGCGCATCATCTTCAGCTCCGCCGGGGTGCAGTGGGCGATGTCGATGTGCGAGCCTTCATGCTCGACGAACAGCTTGCCGCGGCTGACGGTGTTGAGGCCGTTGATGCAGCGCAGCAGGCTGGACTTGCCCGAGCCGGACAGGCCCATCAGTACGCAGATCTCGCCTTTTTTGATATCCAGGTTGGCCTTTTCCACGCCCACCACCAACCCGGTTTTCTTCAGGATCTGCTCCCGCGAAAGGCCCTGGTCGAGCAGGCTGAGGGCCTCGCGCGGTCGGCTGGAGAAGATGACGTCTACATCTTCGAAGCGAATAATGCTCATGCTTCACCCCTTGCTGGTACGTCGGGTTGTTTGCAGATACGGTCGAGCATGATCGCCAGCAGGACGATCGCCAGGCCCGCTTCGAAGCCCAGGGCGATATCGGCAGTGTTCAGTGCGTTGACCACAGGTTTGCCCAGGCCATCGGCACCCACCAGGGCGGCGATCACCACCATCGACAGCGACAGCATGATGCACTGGGTGACGCCGGCGGCGATGCTCGGCATGGCATGGGGCAGTTCGATGCGTGAGAGCAGCTGGCGACGGGAGCAGCCGAAGGCCTTGCCGGCATCGAGCAGCTCTTGTGGTACGTCGCAGATGCCCAGGTAAGTCAGGCGGATCGGTGCGGCGATGGCGAACACCACCGTCGAGATCAGCCCCGGTACCACACCCAGGCCGAACAGGGTCAGGGTCGGGATCAGGTACACGAAGGTCGGGACCGTCTGCATCAGGTCGAGGACCGGGCGCATGGCGGTGTAGAACATCGGTTTGTGCGCGGCGAGAATGCCCAGCGGCACGCCGATGGCCACGCAGACCAGGGTGGCGAACAGCACCTGGGCCAGGGTCTCCATGGTCTCCTGCCAGTAACCGAGGTTGAGGATCAGCAGGAAGGACAGTGCGCAGAAAGCGGTCAGCGCCCATTTACGCTGGATCAGGTGCGCGATCACCGCAACCAGGCCGATCAGGACGAAGGGATTGAACCAGGTCAGTGCCCCGGTCACACCATGAATCATGAATTCCAGTGCTTCGGCGAAAGCGTCGAAGTAGTTGGCGCCGTGTTGGGTCAACCATTCGACGAAGCCGGCGATGTACTGGCCCAGTGGTATTTTTTCATCGATCAACATGATAGCGAGCGTCCACCTGCAAAAGTTTGAAGTCACACCTGCGGCGGGCATGCCCGCCGCAGGCAGTGCTTACTGCGTGAGTTTGGCCTTGGCCGCCTCCAGGCCCGGCTTGCCGTCAACGGTGGTGACCCCGGCCAGCCAGGTGTCGAGCACCTGCGGGTTCTTTTTCAGCCAGGCCTTGGCTGCGGCGTCGGGTTTCATCTTGTCGTCCAGGACGTTGCCCATCAGGCTGCTTTCCATGTCGAGGGTGAAGGACAGGTTTTTCAGCAGCTGCCCGACGTTGCTGCATTCCTGTACATAGCCCTTGCGGGTATTGGTCAGTACCGTGGCCTTGCCGTATTCGGGGCCGAAGAACTCATCGCCGCCGTCCAGGTACTTCATCTTGAAGCGAGTGTTCATCGGGTGCGGTTCCCAGCCCAGGAACACCACGTCGGTGCCGCGGCGCTCGGCGCGATCAACCTGCGAGAGCATGCCTGCCTCGCTGGATTCGACCACCTTGAAGCCGGCGTCCTTGAGACCAAAGGCGTTCTTGTCGATCATGCTCTGGATAGTGCGGTTGCCGTCGTTGCCGGGCTCGATGCCGTAGATCTTGCCGTCCAGTTCCTTCTTGAATTTCGGAATGTCGGCGAAGGTCTTCAGGCCCTTGTCATACAGCGCCTGGGGCACGGCCAGGGTGTACTTGGCGTTTTCCAGGTTGGCCCGCACGGTTTCCACCGTGCCGGCGTCGCGGTACTGCTTGATGTCGTTTTCCATGGTCGGCATCCAGTTGCCGAGGAACACGTCCATGTTCTTGCCGTCGGCCAGCGACTTGTAGGTCACCGGCACCGAAATCATGGTGGTCTTGGTCTTGTAACCCAGTGATTGCAACACGACGCTGGTGACCGCGGTGGTCACGGTGATGTCGGTCCAGCCGACATCGGAGAAGTTGACGGTGTGACACTGCTCGGGCTCTGCGGCCTGTGCCAGCACCGGCAGGCTCAGCAGCGCGGTCAGCAATAGCGAGGGTGAACCTTTCATGCGATGGACTCCTGATGGTTTTCTCGGATGTCCCACGGGACCGCCGTGCTTTTTGGTTTGCAGCGGTCGGGCCAGGCTATCGGGCGATAGCGGGACGGGTGCCGTGCAATCGAGTCGATAACGATCATCTAACAGCGAAAATCAAACGCCTACAGGGTGCGTCGTATCCAGTACAGAGAGGGTCGCATCCAGTGTCGAGGAGGTCGTTTACAGATTTATCCGGTCCCGTAAACGCGGTTTCGGTACCTCTGCACCGCAAAAAAACGGCGCAAGAATGTGACTGACAGCTGGCGGCGTTGCTGGGCAAGAACGCGTCGGTTGCAGACGTCAGAAGCCTGCTCAAAAGCCTGATGATGCGCGAAATCGGCGGATTGCCGCCCTTTAAGCGTAGCAGTTGCACCGCCCTTGGCTCGGGCCCCGGGTGGCTGCTCTATCAGGAGGTAGGTGGCATGGCCATCAGTGTGTTCGACCTGTTCAAGATCGGTGTCGGTCCATCCAGTTCCCACACCGTCGGGCCCATGCGCGCCGCGGCGCTGTTCGTCCAGGGGCTGCGCGAGCGCGGCGAACTGGAGCAGGTGCGGCGTGTCGAAGTGCGGCTGTACGGCTCGTTGTCGGCCACCGGCATTGGCCATGGCAGCGACAATGCGGTGATCATGGGCCTGATGGGCGAATGGCCGGATGCGATCGACCCGTCGCAGATCGGCCCGCGCATCGCCGCATTGCGCGAAACAGACACCTTGCTGCTCGACAGCCGGCTGGAAGTCGGTTTCGTCTGGGCGCGCGACATGCTGCTGCTGGACGAGAACCTTCCTTATCACCCCAACGCCATGACCCTGATCGCCGAAGGCGCTTCGGGCGAGTTGCACCGCGATACCTATTACTCGGTCGGTGGCGGCTTTGTGGTCGACGCCGCCCAGGCCGCCAGCGGTGTGCTGGACGCCGACAACACCGTGTTGCCCTACGATTTCAACAGCGCCGTGGAACTGCTGGAACTGTGCGAGCAAAACGACCTGCGCGTGTCGCAATTGATGCTGGAAAACGAGAAGGTCTGGCGCAGCGAAGCGGAGATTCGCGCCGGCTTGCTCAAGCTCTGGCATGCCATGCAGGACTGCGTCGAGAACGGCCTGAAATACGAAGGCACGTTGCCGGGCGGGCTGAATGTGAAGCGCCGTGCGGCCAAGCTGCATCGCAGCCTGCAGGAGCTGAACAAGCCCAATGTGATCGGCTCGACCTTGAGCGCCATGGAGTGGGTCAACCTCTACGCCCTGGCGGTCAACGAAGAGAATGCGGCCGGCGGGCGCATGGTCACGGCACCGACCAATGGCGCGGCCGGCATCATCCCGGCGGTGCTGCACTACTACATGCGTTTCAGTGACGAAGTCAGCGAGGCGAACGTGGTCGACTTCTTCCTGGGAGCTGCGGCAGTGGGCATCCTGTGCAAGAAGAACGCGTCAATCTCGGGCGCCGAGGTCGGTTGCCAGGGCGAGGTCGGTTCGGCCTGCGCCATGGCTGCTGCCGGTCTTGCCGAAGTGCTCGGGGCAACGCCGGCACAATTGGAAAACGCCGCCGAGATCGGCCTGGAACACAACCTGGGGCTGACCTGCGACCCGGTGGGCGGGCTGGTCCAGGTGCCGTGCATCGAACGCAACGCCATTGCGGCGGTGAAGGCGATCAACGCGGCGCAAATGGCCCTGCGCGGCGACGGCGAGCACTTCATCTCACTCGACCGGGTGATCCGCACCATGCGCGATACCGGCGCCGACATGCACGACAAGTACAAGGAAACCTCGCGTGGTGGCCTGGCGGTCAGCGCCATCGAATGTTGATGCTTTGTAGGTCCTGCGCCTTTTTTGCCCACAGTCGCTCGCTGCGCCGCCTTTTGGCGCAGCGCAGCTAAACATCCCGTTCAAGCAGCTGTTACCCGGGCCACTGGCGCCTTGGGTGACATCTGTGTATGTCGTTTCTGAGCATCCTTCCCACAAGTGCTACCGAATTGCTCACGTTTCCTACAGAGCGGCGCTAGCCCGTACCTTTGCGTTTATAAATCTGCCTCGCAGCAGCGGCCATATAGACGCTGCGCGACGTCGTTTTTGGTTTTTATTGGACGGTCATTCAATTTACGGCATGGCATTTGCGTTGTGATTTGGCAAAGCCCCTGCATTCGAATCGGGGCCGTGACAAAAAAAGCCCGTGCCTGCCTGAGGCGCACCCTGCATTGTGTGAGGAGATACCGCGATGACGTCGTACAACTCCGGGACCCCAACCCAGAACCGCGCACCTCAATCCATCGGCTTCCTGCTGCTGGATAACTTCACCCTCATCTCCCTGGCGTCGGCGGTCGAGCCGCTGCGCATGGCCAACCAGCTGTCCGGCCGTGAACTGTATCGCTGGAGCACCTTGAGCGTGGATGGCGGCCAGGTGTGGGCCAGCGACGGCTTGCAGATCACCCCCGATGCGGCCATGCACAAGGCGCCGCCCATGGACACCGTGATTGTCTGCGGCGGTGTCGGTATCCAGCGCACGGTCACCCGCGAGCATGTCACCTGGCTGCAGAGCCAGGCCCGCCAGTCGCGCCGCCTGGGTGCAGTGTGCACCGGCAGTTGGGCGCTGGCCTGCGCCGGCCTGCTCGACGGTTTCGATTGCAGCGTGCACTGGGAATGCCTGGCGGCGATGCAGGAAGCCTTCCCGCGGGTGAGCATGAGCACCCGCCTGTTCACCCTTGACCGCAACCGCTTCACCAGCTCCGGTGGCACTGCGCCGCTGGACATGATGCTGCACCTGATCAGCCGCGATCACGGCCGTGAACTGTCGGCAGCGATCTCCGAAATGTTCGTCTACGAGCGCATCCGTAACGAGCAAGATCACCAGCGCGTGCCGCTCAAGCACATGCTCGGCACCAACCAGCCGAAACTGCAGGAAATCGTCGCGCTGATGGAGGCCAACCTGGAAGAGCCGATCGACCTGGACGAACTGGCCGTGTATGTCTCGGTGTCGCGTCGCCAGCTCGAACGCCTGTTCCAGAAATACCTGCACTGCTCGCCGTCGCGCTACTACCTGAAACTGCGCCTGATCCGTGCCCGGCAACTGCTCAAGCAGACGCCGATGTCGATCATCGAAGTGGCTTCGGTGTGCGGCTTTGTCTCTACGCCGCACTTCTCCAAGTGCTACCGGGAGTACTTCGGTATTCCACCGCGTGACGAGCGCGTCGGTTCCAACACCGCACAACAGGTGGCAATGATGCCGATTCCGCAGGCGCTGGTGCTGTCGCCGCTGGCCGGGCCGATGTCGGCGCTGAGCCAGGCGCGCAATGAGTCGACCTTTGCCAGTGTGAGGCTGTAGCCGAAGGCCCTTTGGGCCTTATCGCAGGCTTCGCCAGCTCCCACAGATAACCGCTGTGGGAGCTGAAAGAACTGAGCTGATCCAACTTTTGGGGTACAGATCAAACTGTGGGAGCTGGCGAAGCCTGCGATGGGGTCACCCGCGATTACTGTTGAACTGCGCCAACGCCGGCAACAGCTGCTTCTCGATCGCCTGGCGCACGGCCGGCAGGATGGTCGCGTTGCCGGTGTACATCTGCTCGACCATACCCTTAAGGGCCTTGGCCCGCGGTTCGCTCAGGCCGCGCACCGCGTATTCACAGGCCTGTTCGGCGCTGGCATCGGCCGGCATCTCGAAACCCAGGGCGCGCAATTGGCCCAGCAGGTCGTCCTGATCAATCAAATCCGCATGCATCATGGTGGTTGTCCTTGTTAGCAGGTGTGATCGCCATCGATTCTGTGGGCGCCCGGGCACTGCGGCAAGGACAGAATGTCGCAATGGCTGCATTACCTATGAACAGGTCGTTTTCGGGCAAATCGGGGCGGGGCAGAGGCGGCACACTGAGGCCATGCACAGTCACAGGAAGGTTTGGTCACCCTCCGCACAGCGCATGTGAATGCTCGCTCTTGGCCCCGGTTGCGTCACGGCTCCGGGGCCATTTTTTGTTTGGTGATCGGGGGTGTAGCAATCGCGGGACAAGCCCGCTCCTACGGTGGGAGCGGGCTTGCCCCGCGATAAGGCCCTAGCCTGGTAACCCGATCACCCGGCCGACAAACTCGGCCGGTGCAAGGTCAGCCTGCTCAGCCACAACCCCCTGCAGCCGCTCGACGACATCGACCGCAAAGGGCGCCGACCGGGGGCCGGCCAGGTCCACATGCAAGAGCATCTGCTCGCTGGCCGCCAGGGCTTCGTCAAAGCCCTGGCGATGCAGGCTGTGGTACAGGTGCAGGCGCTTGCGATCGAAGCCGATCACCTGGGTCTGCACCCAGACCTCAGTCTCAAGCTTCACCTCATGCAGGTAGTTCAGGTGGCACTCCAGGGTGAACAACGAGTGGCCGCTGGCGCTGCGGTTGTCGCTGTCCAGGCCGATGCGGTCCATGAAGGCATCGGTGGCATAGCTGAAGATCAGCAGGTAGAAGGCATCGCGCAGATGCCCGTTGTAGTCGACCCAGTCCGCCTGGACGGGGGTTCGATAGGTGATCAGTGCGGGCATCATAAGCTCCGGTCAGTCGCTGAAGTTCATACCATGCCTGGCCTTGGTGGTTTTCACCGCATCCAGTACGGCCAGCAGGCAATCATCACGATAGCGCTCCAGCGAGCTGATGCTGCGTTCCCCCAGTTGTTCGCCGGTGCCTTCGACCACGGCGTCGATCAGGCCGTCGGTGAGTTCCGGTGCCGGCAGGTAGGTCCAGGGCAGTTGCAGCGCCGGGCCGAACTGGGCCATGAAGTGACGCATGCCGGCGTCGCCTCCGGCCAGGGTGTAGGTCAGGAAGGTGCCCATGAACGACCAGCGCAGGCCTGCGCCAAAGCGGATGGCATCGTCGATTTCACCGGTCGTCGCAACGCCATCGTTGACCAGGTGCAGGGCCTCGCGCCACAGCGCTTCGAGCAGGCGGTCGGCGATAAAGCCCGGGACTTCCTTGCGTACATGCAGGGGCCGCATGCCGAGCTTGGTGTAGACGGTTTTCGCCGCTTCAATCGCCTCCGGGGCGGTCTTGTTGCTGCCGACGATTTCCACCAGTGGCAGCAGGTACACCGGGTTGAACGGGTGGCCGACCACGCAGCGCTCCGGGTGGGTCGCCGACTCGTAGAATTCGCTGGGCAACAGGCCCGAGGTGCTGGAGCCGATCAGCGCATCGGGCTTGGCCGCGGCGCTGATCTTGCTGTGCAGGTCGAGTTTCAGCTCAAGGCGCTCCGGGGCGCTTTCCTGGATGAAGTCGGCATCGCGCACGCATTCCTCGATGGTGGCGACAAAGCGCAGGCGGTCCTGGGACGCGCCGGGTGCCAGGCCCTGCTTTTCCAGGGCCGGCCAGGCATTGGCGATGCGTTTGCGCAGCGCCGCCTCGGCGCCCGGCGCCGGGTCCCAGGCCACCACGTCCAGGCCGTGGGCCAGGGCGCGGGCCACCCAGCCGCTGCCGATCACGCCGCTGCCCAGGGCTGCAAAGGTCTTGATCTCGGTAATAAAGCTCATCGTGCTCTCCTGCAATCAGCGACGGGTCAGGTTCATTTTGGCGCGACCTTCGGCCGGGGTGAGTACCCGTGCGCCGAGGCGGCTGAGGATTTCCGTGGCGCGTTCCACCAGTTGGCCATTGCTGGCCAGCACGCCCTTGTCCAGGTACAGGTTGTCTTCCAGGCCGACCCGCACGTTGCCACCGAGCAGTACCGCCTGCGCGGCCATCGGCATCTGCATGCGACCGATGCCGAAGCCGGCCCAGGTCACGCCGGCGGGCAGGTTGTCGACCATGGCTTTCATGGTGGTGGTGTCGGCCGGAGCGCCCCAGGGGATGCCCAGGCACAGCTGGAACAGCGGATCGTCGAGCAGGCCTTCCTTGATCATTTGCTTGGCGAACCACAGGTGGCCGGTGTCGAAGATTTCCAGCTCGGCCTTGACCCCCAGTTCGGTGATGCGTTTGGCGCCGGCGCGCAGTTGGGCCGGGGTCGAGACATAGATGCTGTTGCCGTCGCCGAAGTTGAGGGTGCCGCAGTCCAGGGTGCAGATCTCCGGCAGCAGCGCCTCGACGTGGGCCAGGCGCTCCAGCGGGCCGATCAGGTCGGTGCCGGCGCCGAACTCCAGCGGCGTCTCGCCCGGGCCGATCTCCAGGTCGCCGCCCATGCCGGCGGTGAGGTTGACGATGATGTCCACATCCGACTCGCGGATGCGCTCCATGACTTCGCGGTACAGCGCGACATCGCGGCTGAAGCGCCCGGTCTGGGGGTCGCGGACATGGCAGTGGACCACCGTGGCGCCGGCCTTGGCGGCCTCTACGGCGGCTTCGGCGATCTGTTTCGGGGTGACCGGGACCAGGTGGCTCTTGCTGGCGGTGTCGCCGGCGCCGGTCAGGGCGCTGGTTTTGTTGCGGTCGTGTTTCTTGCGGGGTTTCTTTCCGGGGTGGGGGGGCCTGGGGGGGGCAAGCCCGCTCCTACCGGGGGCCCTGTGGGCGGGGGCTGCCCCCGCGATAGGGACTGTCAGTTGGCGGTAAGCTGGAGGTTGTCGGCGGCCGGCTTGCCATCGAGGGTGGTCACCCCCTCAAGCCAGCGCTTCTGATCTTCGGGATGGTCCCTGAGCCACTGGCGGGCAGACTCCAGGGCATCCTTGTGCTCGAGCAGCGGCTGCATCATGCGGCTCTCGTCCTCGGCGCTGAAGCTCAGGTTGGTCAGCAGCCTGTTCACGTTCGGGCAGCGCTCGGCGTAGTCCGGGGCGGTGACGGTCCACACCGTGGCACGGCCTTCGTTCGGTCCCAGGGCGCCTTCGCTGCCGCTCAAGTAGGCCATGTCGATGTTGACGTTCATCGGGTGCGGCGCCCAGCCGAAGAACACCACCGCCTCCTTGCGCCGCACGGCGCGGTCGACGGCGGCGAGCATGCCGGCTTCGCTGGACTCGACCAGCTGGAACTTGCCCAGGCCAAACTGGTTCTTGCTGATCATTGCCTTGATCTGGGTGTTGGCGCCGGAGCCGGGTTCGATGCCGTAGATCTTGCCGCCCAGTTCCTTCTCGAACCTGGCGATGTCGGCAAAGGTCTTCAGGCCCTTGTCGGCCAGGTACTTGGGCACGGCGAGGGTCGCGCGGGCATCGTCCAGGCTCGGCTGGTCGAGGACCTTGACCTGTTTGGCGTCGATGAAGGGGGTGATGGTCTGGGTCATGATCGGGTTCCAGTAGCCCAGGAACAGGTCCAGGCGCTGGTCGCGGATGCCGGCGAAGATGATCTGTTGCGAAGCACTGGTCTGCTTGGTCTTGTAGCCCAGGCCGTCGAGCAGGACCTGGGTCATTGCACTGGTGGCCATCACATCGGTCCAGTTGACCACGCCAAGGCGAACGTTCTTGCAGGCGGCCGGTTCCGTGGCCATTACGTTGGTGCTGAGGATTGCGGTACCGACGAGCGTGAGCAGGCTACGACTGATCAATCTGTTCATGGTGGCTCCTCCAACGGCAGTTCTAATTGTTATAAGGGGCGGCCTCTGCGTGCCGTCCCGATCAAACTACGCCGACGTCCGGGACAAAATTCGCACCCTGGCGACCAGCACTTGCACAGTGGCGACCTGCAGGGTATTAACCGCAGATCCGTGGCCGTCGAGTCGTTCGCTATGCCCCAGGATTTCTACTTTCTGCTGCTTCCCGGTTTTTCTGCCATCGGCTTCATCTCGGCGGTCGAACCGCTGCGGGTGGCCAACCGCTTTCGCGCCGGGCTGTATCGCTGGCAGGTGCTGAGCATAGAGGGTGGGGCGGTGCAGGCCAGCAATGGCATGTCGGTCAACGCCGACGGCGCCCTGCAGCCCCTGGCCAAGGGCGCGACTCTGCTGGTGGTGGCCGGTTTCGAGCCGCTGGGCAGCTACGGCCCGGCGCTGCAGCACTGGCTGCGCAAGCTCGATCATGAAGGCGTGGTGCTGGGTGGGATCGACACCGGTACTGTGGTGCTGGCCGAGGCGGGGTTGCTCGACGGGCACCGGGTGACGCTGCACTGGGAGGCACTGGAGGCGTTCAAGGAGTCCTACCCGCAGCTTCAGGCGACCCAGGAGCTGTTCGAAGTGGACCGGCGGCGCATCACCTCGGCCGGTGGCACCGCCTCGATCGATCTGATGCTCGACCTGATCGCCCAGGCCCATGGCCCGCAGTTGGCGATCCAGGTGTCCGAACAGTTCGTACTGGGGCGCATCCGCCCGCGCCAGGACCACCAGCGCATGCAGATTGCCTCACGCTATGGCATCAGCAACAAGAAGCTGGTGCAGGTGATCGGCGAGATGGAGCGCAACACCGAGCAACCGCTGAACACCCTGGTGCTGGCCGAGCAGGTGCAGGTCACCCGGCGCCAGCTGGAGCGCCTGTTTCGCCTGTACCTGCAGGACACGCCCAGCGGCTTCTACCTGCGCCTGCGCCTGGACAAGGCGCGCCAGTTGTTGCGCCAGACCGACATGAGCGTGCTGGAGGTGAGCATTGCCTGTGGCTTCGAATCGGCCTCCTACTTCACCCGCTGTTACCGCAGCCGCTTCGAGCGCTGCCCGCGCGAAGACCGCAAGGCCCGCGCTGCCAGCCTCAGCGGCGCTTGAGCAGCAGGGCGCAGGCGCTCTTGTAGGCTTCGTGCTGGTACTTGTTCAGGGACGCCGGCAGTTCGATGTCGTGCTTCTTGGCCTGGGCGCTGACGGTCTGCGGCGAGACCAGCTCCACCGTGCAATTGTCCAGCAACTGCAGGATGCCTTCGATCTTGAAGGTGGTCGGGCCGCCGGCGAAGTCGCCCTTCTTGCTGCGCTTCTTGATCGCCAGGTGGCTGATGCCGTGTTCAGCGACAAATTGCCGTGCCTGGCTGGCGAAGGCTTTGACGTTATCCGCCAGTTCGTCGTCCTCCAGGCCGATTTTCTTGGTGGCCAGGGCCACGTGCGTCGGGCTTGCGCCGTCCAGCGTGGCGACCGCCAGCAGCGCTTCGCTGCCCTTGATTTCAATTCCGCAGATTTTCATGCTGTTCTCAATCGGAGCTTTGCAGGCCCAGGGTCTGCAAGTATTCGGAGCGATCATCGCTACGTTGGGCCAGGCAAGTGTTCAGGGCCGCGTCGAAGGGCTTGCCAGGCGTCAGGTCGAAGGTTTCAACCTTGCAGTCGGCGTCGCGCACCTGTTTCCACAGGGTTTCGGCGCTGTTCAGGCGCTTGCTCAGGTCGCTGATCTTCGCCTCCTGGCCGGCATACTGCTCCTTGATCCGCTCCAGCAGGTCGGCGAACGCGGCGTCGAGTTCACGCTCGGCGGTGGTGCGGCTGAACAGTGCGCAGTCGTAGTTCTGCTGGTCGGTCTCGACGTTGTCGCACGGCGTACTGTCTTCTTCACTGGCGTGGGCACCCAAGGCCAGGGTAGCCAGGACCAGCCATACCATCGATCTCATTCGGTCATCCTCCGAGGGGAACATGGGCACCGATTCTCGCTCAGCGCCCTGGTAAAGAACAGTGTGGCGACGGTCTCGCCACGATTGTTCATCTTGGGCCTTGCTGCGCCTTTGTCGTGGTTTGACGCTTTCGGCAATTCCCCTGTCGTTTTTGCATCTTAGCGACCTGGCCCCGAGGCATATGCTGGTCCCAAAGCGCCGGCACACGATTCGGCGCAGGACTTGCCAATAAAGGGGACAGCCTGATGAGCCCAGCCGAATTACACGCCGACAGCATCGTTATCGACGGGCTGATCATTGCCAAATGGAACCGCGAGCTGTTCGAGGACATGCGCAAGGGTGGCCTGACCGCCGCCAACTGCACGGTGTCGGTCTGGGAGGGCTTTCAGGCCACGGTCAACAATATCGCCGCCAGCCAGAAGCTGATCCGCGAGAACAGCGACCTGGTGATGCCGGTGCGCACCACCGCCGACATCCGCAAGGCCAAGGAGCTGGGCAAGACCGGCATCCTCTTCGGCTTCCAGAACGCCCACGCCTATGAAGACCAGATCGGCTACGTCGAGGTGTTCAAGCAGCTGGGCGTGGGCATCGTGCAGATGTGCTACAACACCCAGAACCTGGTCGGCACCGGCTGCTACGAGCGTGATGGCGGCCTGTCGGGCTTCGGCCGGGAAATCGTCGCGGAAATGAACCGCGTCGGCGTCATGTGCGACCTGTCCCACGTCGGCTCGAAAACCTCCGAAGAAGTCATCCTCGAATCGAAAAAGCCGGTGTGCTACTCCCACTGCCTGCCGTCCGGGCTCAAGGAACACCCACGCAACAAGTCCGATGAAGAGCTCAAGTTCATTGCCGACCATGGCGGTTTCGTCGGCGTGACCATGTTCGCGCCGTTCCTGGCCAAGGGCATCGACTCGACCATCGACGACTACGCCGAAGCCATCGAATACACCATGAACATCGTTGGCGAAGACGCCATCGGCATCGGCACCGACTTCACCCAGGGCCATGGCCAGGACTTCTTCGAGTACCTGACCCACGACAAGGGCTACGCCCGGCGTCTGACCAACTTCGGCAAGATCATCAACCCGCTGGGGATCCGCACTGTCGGCGAATTCCCCAACCTCACCGAGACCCTGCTCAACCGCGGCCATTCCGAGCGCGTGGTGCGCAAGATCATGGGCGAGAACTGGGTGAACGTACTCAAGGACGTGTGGGGCGAGTAAGCCTTACTCCAAGTCTGTCCGCCCCGGCCAGTACGCCGGGGCCATCAATCAAAATTCTTCTGGAGTTGAGTTTCCATGGCCAAGATCGCCCCGCAATTGCCTATCGAAGTCGACAGCGAAACCGGTGTCTGGACCAGCGACGCCCTGCCGATGCTCTATGTGCCACGGCATTTCTTCGTCAACAACCACATGGGCATCGAGGAAGTGCTGGGCGCCGACGCCTACGCCGAGATCCTCTACAAGGCCGGCTACAAATCCGCCTGGCACTGGTGCGAGAAAGAGGCCGAGTGCCATGGCCTGGAAGGCGTGGCGGTGTTCGAACACTACATGAAGCGCCTGTCGCAGCGCGGCTGGGGCCTGTTCAAGATCCAGGACATCGACCTGGAAGCTGGCACCGCCAGCGTCAAGCTCGAGCATTCGGCCTTCGTCTACGTGTACGGCAAGGTCGGGCGCAAGGTCGACTACATGTTCACCGGCTGGTTCGCCGGCGCCATGGACCAGATCCTGGCTGCCCGCGGCAGCTCCATCCGTACGGTCGCCGAGCAGGTCTACGGCGGTTCGGAAGAAGGCCACGACGACGGCCTGTTCATCGTCAAGCCGCTGTAAGTCGAGGATCTCGCCATGGCTTTCGAAGCAATGTTCCAGCCGATCCAGATCGGCAAACTGACCATCCGTAACCGGGTCATCAGCACTGCCCACGCCGAGGTCTACGCCACCGACGGCGGCATGACCACCGAGCGCTACGTCAAATACTACGAAGAGAAAGCCAAGGGCGGCATCGGCCTGGCCATCTGCGGCGGCTCTTCGGTGGTGGCCATCGACAGCCCGCAGCAATGGTGGGCGTCGGTGAACCTGTCCACCGACCGCATCATCCCGCACTTCCAGAACCTGGCCGACGCCATGCACAAGCATGGCGCCAAGATCATGATCCAGATTACCCACATGGGCCGGCGCTCGCGCTGGGACGGCTTCAACTGGCCGACCCTGATGTCGCCGTCGGGCATCCGCGAACCCGTGCACCGCGCCACCTGCAAGACCATCGAGCCGGAGGAGATCTGGCGGGTGATCGGCAACTACGCGCAAGCGGCGCGCCGGGCCAAGGAAGGCGGCCTGGACGGCGTCGAGCTGTCGGCGGTGCACCAGCACATGATCGACCAGTTCTGGAGTCCGCGGGTCAACAAGCGTACCGATGAGTGGGGCGGCACCTTCGAGGGCCGCATGAAGTTCGGCCTGGAAGTGCTCAAGGCCGTGCGCGCCGAGGTCGGTCCGGACTTCTGCGTGGGCATGCGCATCTGCGGCGACGAATTCCACCCCGATGGCCTCAGCCACGAGGACATGAAGGAAATCGCCAAGTATTACGACGCCACCGGTATGGTCGATTTCTTCGGCGTGATCGGCTCGGGTTGCGACACCCACAACACCCTGGCCAACGTCATCCCGAACATGAGCTACCCGCCGGAGCCGTTCCTGCACCTGGCCGCCGGGATCAAGGAAGTGGTCAAGGTGCCGGTGCTGCACGCGCAGAACATCAAGGACCCGAACCAGGCCACGCGTATCCTCGAAGGCGGCTACGTGGACATGGTCGGCATGACCCGTGCGCACATCGCCGACCCGCACCTGATCGCCAAGATCAAGATGGGCCAGGTCGACCAGATCAAGCAGTGCGTCGGTGCCAACTACTGCATCGACCGCCAGTACCAGGGCCTGGATGTGCTGTGCATCCAGAACGCCGCGACCTCCCGTGAATATATGGGCGTGCCGCACATCATCGAGAAGTCCACCGGGCCCAAGCGCAAGGTGGTGGTGGTTGGCGCAGGCCCTGCCGGGATGGAAGCGGCCCGGGTCTCGGCCGAGCGTGGCCATGACGTCACCCTGTTCGAGAAGAAGGACGCCATCGGCGGGCAGATCAGCATCGCCGCCAAGGCACCGCAACGCGACCAGATTGCCGGTATCACCCGCTGGTACCAGCTGGAGCTGGCGCGCCTGAAGGTGGACCTGCGCCTGGGTACCGCCGCGGATATCGACACCATCAAGGACCTGCGCCCGGATGTGATCGTGCTGGCCGTGGGCGGTCATCCGTTCCTGGAACAGAACGAACACTGGGGCGCCGCCGAGGGCCTGGTGGTCAGCAGCTGGGATGTGCTCGACGGCAAGGTCGCGCCAGGCAAGAACGTGCTGGTCTACGACACCATTTGCGAGTTCACCGGCATGTCGGTGGCCGACTATATCGCCGACAAGGGCAGCCAGGTGGAGATCGTCACCGACGACATCAAGCCGGGCGTGGCCATCGGTGGTACGTCGTTCCCGACCTACTACCGCAGCATGTACCCCAAGGAAGTGATCATGACCGGCGACCTGGCGCTGGAAAAGGTCTACCGCGAGGGCGACAAGCTGGTGGCGGTGCTGGAGAACGAATACACCGGCGCCAAAGAGGAGCGGGTGGTCGACCAGGTGGTGATCGAGAACGGTGTGCGGCCGGACGAAGCGCTCTACTACGGGCTCAAGGACGGTTCGCGCAACAAGGGCCAGATCGACATCGAGGCACTGTTCGCGATCCAGCCGCAGCCGATCCTCAGCCAGCCGGGCGAAGGCTATCTGTTGTATCGCATCGGCGACTGCGTGGCACAGCGCAATACCCATGCGGCGATCTACGACGCCCTGCGCCTGTGCAAGGACTTCTGATCGGCCCCTGTGGGAGCGGGCTTGCCCCGCGATAGCGGTGTGTCAGCTACATGGCTATCGCGGGGTAAACCCGCTCCCACAGTGTCATTTCCAAAGCGCGATTGCTGTGGGAGCTTCCCATGTTGAACACCCTTCTACCCATCCTGCTGTTCGCCGCCCTGGGCCTGGCGGTCCTCGGCGCCTTGCGGCGCGTGCGGATGTGGCGCCAGGGTCGGCCGTCCAAGGTCGACCTGCTCGGCGGCCTGCTGGCCATGCCGCGGCGCTACATGGTCGACCTGCACCATGTGGTCGCCCGTGACAAATACATGGCCAACACCCACGTCGCCACGGCGGGCGGTTTCGTCCTGGCCGCAGTACTGGCGATCCTGGTGCATGGTTTCGGCCTGCATAACCAGATCCTGGGCTATGCCTTGCTGTTCGCCACGGTGCTGATGTTCAGCGGTGCCCTGTTCGTCTACAAGCGCCGGCTCAACCCGCCCTCGCGCCTGTCCAAAGGCCCGTGGATGCGCCTGCCGAAAAGCCTGCTGGTGTTCGCCGCGAGTTTCTTCATCGCCACCTTGCCGGTCGCCGGCATCCTGCCGGAAGGCTTCGGTGGCTGGCTGCTGGTCGCCTTGCTCGGGGTTGGCGTGCTCTGGGGTGTGTCCGAGCTGTTCTTCGGCATGACCTGGGGCGGGCCGATGAAGCACGCCTTCGCCGGTGCCTTGCACCTGGCCTGGCACCGCCGTGCCGAACGCTTTGGCGGCGGTCGCTCCACCGGCCTCAAACCCCTGGATCTGGAAGATCCCGAGGCGCTGCTGGGGGTGGAAAAGCCCAAGGATTTCACCTGGAACCAGTTGCTCGGCTTCGACGCCTGCGTGCAGTGCGGCAAATGCGAAGCCGCCTGCCCGGCCTTTGCCGCCGGGCAACCGCTGAACCCGAAAAAGCTCATCCAGGACATGGTCGTGGGCCTCGCCGGCGGCACCGATGCCAAGTTCGCCGGCAGCCCGTATCCGGGCAAACCAGTCGGTGAACACGGCGGCAACCCGCATCAGCCGATCGTCAACGGCCTGGTCGATGCCGAAACCCTGTGGTCGTGCACCACCTGCCGCGCCTGCGTGGAGGAGTGCCCGATGATGATCGAGCACGTCGATGCCATCGTCGACATGCGCCGTCACCTGACCCTGGAAAAAGGCGCGACGCCGAACAAGGGCGCCGAAGTCCTGGACAACCTGATCGCCACCGACAACCCCGGCGGTTTCGCCCCGGGCGGACGGATGAACTGGGCGGCGGACCTGAACCTGAACGTGCTTGGCGACACCAAGACCGCCGAAGTGCTGTTCTGGGTCGGCGACGGCGCCTTCGACATGCGCAACCAGCGTACCCTGCGCGCCTTCGTCAAAGTGCTCAAGGCCGCACAAGTGGACTTCGCCGTGCTCGGCCTGGAAGAGCGCGACAGCGGCGACGTGGCCCGACGCCTGGGTGACGAGGCGACCTTCCAGCAACTGGCCCGGCGCAATATCCAGACCATGGCCAAGTACAGCTTCAAGCGTATCGTCACCTGCGATCCGCACAGCTTCCATGTGCTCAAGAACGAATACGGCGCCTTCGGCGGCGACTACCTGGTGCAGCACCACAGCACCTACATTGCCGAACTGATCGGTGCCGGCAGGCTCAACCTCGGCCAGCACAAGGGCGGCAGCGTGACCTATCACGATCCGTGCTACCTGGGCCGCTACAACGGTGAGTACGAAGCGCCGCGCGATGTGCTGCGCGCCCTGGGCATCGAGATCAAGGAGATGCAGCGTTCGGGCTTCCGTTCGCGCTGCTGCGGCGGTGGCGGCGGTGCGCCGATCACCGATATCCCGGGCAAGCAGCGGATTCCCGACATGCGCATGGACGATATCCGCGAGACCGCTGCCGAGCTGGTGGCCGTGGGTTGTCCACAGTGCACGGCGATGCTCGAAGGGGTGGTCGAGCCCCGGCCGCTGATCAAGGACCTGGCCGAGCTGGTGGCCGATGCCCTGCTCGAAGAACAAGCGCCGGCGAACAAGTCGACGCCAGCAAAGCGTAAACCTGCGGAGGTGCACTGATGAGCGACATTATTCGCCGTGATCCGCGCGCCGAGTGGATCGCCCGCAACCGCCTGCACCCCTTGCACGCGGCCATGCAGCAGGGCCAGCAGCACAGCTGGATGGGCCCCAACGGCATCATCCGCAAGAACCCGCACGGGGTCGGCTTCATCGGCCCCAACGGTATCAAGCGCATCGACCGCAGCGGCGCCCAGCAGGGCACCAGCAACAAGCGTACAGCTGCCGTTGCCGTGCAGTTGCCGCTGCACCAGGTGCCGACGCCGGCGTTCTACATCGCCGTGGTCCCGGATATGGTCGGTGGCCGCCTGGGCAGCCACGATCGCGACCTGCTGGGACTTGCCCACAGCCTGGCCGGCAGCGATGGTGCGGTGCTGGCGGTAGTGTTCGGCGAACACAAGGAAAGCAACTTTTCCACAGCCGGCGTCGATCGCTTGTTGGTCATCGAGGGCGACGAATTCGACGGTTATGCACCGGAGCAACTGGTGCAGGGCCTGCGCGCTGTGGATAACCAGTTCAGTCCCCGTCACTGGCTGCTGCCCGACAGTCGCACCGGTGGTGGCGAGCTGGGCCGGCGCTTTGCCGCGGCGATCAATGAGCGCCCGGCTACGCGAGTCTGGCAGGTCAAGGACGGGCAGTGCAGCGGCCGTGCCGGTGCTGGCCAGCAGGACCTGATTCGCGGTCTGCCGCGCCTGATCCTGGCCGCTGCCGAATGTGCCGAACCGGTCAGCGAGACCCGTCACGAAGCCTTGCCCGAGCAGTTATCCACAAGCGTGGCACGCAGCTTGCCGCGCATCGAAGACCTTGGCCCGGTGGCCGTGGACCCGGCGTCCATTGCCATGGCCGAAGCCGAGTTCATCGTCTCGGGCGGCAACGGGGTCAAGGACTGGGATTTGTTCCACCGCGCCACCGTGGCCCTGGGCGCTACCGAAGGGGCTTCGCGGGTGGCGGTGGACGACGGCTTCATGCCACGCAACCGCCAGGTCGGTGCCACCGGTACCTGGGTCACGGCGCGGGTCTACGTGGCTGTGGGTATCTCCGGGGCGATCCAGCACCTGCAGGGCATCGGTGCCTGCGACAAGGTGGTGGCGATCAACATGGACCCTGGCTGCGACATGATCAAACGTGCCGACCTGTCGGTCATCGGCGACAGCGCGGCGATCCTGCAGGCGCTGATCGAGGCTGTGGAAAACTATCGCAACGACGCCAAGCGCGACGCGGCTTAAGGGCAGGGAACAACTATGAACACCAAGGTCATCAGTCTGGTTTCGATCGGTGCCCACCCCAGCTCCGGGCGCACCCGGCGTGCCGAACAGGACGCCCGCGCGGTGGAGCTGGGCCTGCAGCTGGCTGGGGATAACTTGCAGGTGCTGCATGCCGGCGACCCCCAGGAGCCGGCCCTGCGCGCCTACCTGGGCATGGGCCTGGACAGCATCGACGTGCTTGAACAGCCACGGGGCGCCGATGCCCTGGGTGTACTCGGCGACTACTTGCGCGATGCCGGTGCACAGTTGGTGCTGACCGGCAGCCAGGCGGAAACCGGCGAAGGCTCCGGCATGCTGCCTTTCCTCCTGGCCGAGCGCCTGGGTTGGCCGCTGGTAGTGGGCCTTGCCGAGGTGGAATCCATTGGCAACGGCGTCGCCCAGGTGCTGCAGGCCCTGCCACGGGGCCAGCGGCGTCGGCTCAAGGTGCGCCTGCCGTTGCTGGCCACTGTGGATAACGCCGCGCCCAAGCCGCGCCAGAGCGCTTTTGGCCCGGCGCGGCGGGGCGTGCTGGCGGCGCGCAAGGTGGAAATCGTCGAAGACGGGTTATTCACAAGCGCCGAACTGCAGCCGGCCAAACCACGGCCCAAGCGCCTCAAGGTGATCAAGGCCAAGAGCGGCGCCGACCGCATGAAAGCCGCCACCGCCAAGGCCAGTGGCGGCGGTGGGCAAGTGCTCAAGGACGTCAGCCCGCAGGCCGGTGCCGAAGCCATCCTCAAGTTGCTGGTGGAAGAGGGCGTGCTGCGCTGAGGGATTGCCCACAATCTCTGTTGGCCGATCTGTGGATAAAGTGTTTGTGTATGGCTGGAGGGCACGCATGGCGTGCCCTCTGGCGTTATGGTCAAAAAATGATCAGCCTAAGTTGCGGATTTTCCTGGTTATTCTTCCCCCGACCTGATTGATATTGCCCACAATGGCTGTTGGCCGCTCTGTGGATAATATGTTTGCCCATGGCTGTACGCCCTGATTCACAAGGGCTGCAGCCAATTGATCAAATAATAGTCAAATGCCGGGTTTACAGCTGTCTATCCCCGCCACTCCTGGCGCTCAGGGCATTATCCACAGCACTTTTCCACTTCCCTGAGTTTTGCACACAGAGTCTGTTGGCGTCTTTGTTGATAAGGTGTTCGCGCTCGGCTGTAGGCCGCGGGATACGTGGCCTCAAGCCGATTGATCAAATAATGATCAAAATATTTTAGGGGGAATATCAATGACTTGCCCACATTCGCTGTGGGTTGTCCTGTGGATAAAGTGTTTGCTGTGTGGCGCGGGCCAGGAGGGGCGGGGGATTGCGGGGGGTGGTCAGAATTTGTACAGGCAGTGCTGGCCTCATCGCGGGGCAAGCCCGCTCCTACAAGACTGTAGGAGCGGGCTTGCCCCGCGATGGGATCACTACTATTGCGCAGCCACACCCTTGAGGTAAGGCGCAGGCGCCGCACCCAGGTTGTTCAGCATGCGATCGCTGTACCAGTCGACGAAGTTCACCACGCCGAACTCATAGGTCTTGGAGTAAGGCCCAGGCTGGTAAGCCGTGGAGTTGATGCCGCGCTGGTTCTCTTCGGCCAGGCGACGGTCCTGGTCGTTGGTGGCGTCCCACACCTGGCGCATGCGCTCTGGGTCGTAGTCCACGCCTTCGACCGCATCCTTGTGCACCAGCCACTTGGTGGTGACCATGGTTTCCTGGGCGCTGATCGGCCACACGGTGAAGACGATCATGTGATCGCCCATGCAGTGGTTCCACGAGTGCGGCAGGTGCAGGATGCGCATCGAGCCCAGGTCTGGGTTCTTGATCCGGCCCATGAGCTTCTGGCAGCCCTGCTTGCCGTCCAGGGTCATGGACACCGTGCCCTTGAGCAGCGGCATGCGCACGATACGGTTACGCAGGCCGAAGCTGGCGTGGGCGTACGGAATCTTCTCGGCATCCCAGGCCGCAGCGGAGGCGGCGACGTGGTCCTTGAACGCCTGGTCGGCCCGTGGGTCGGTAACGTCGTCCCACTCCAGCAGGGTTTTCAACAGCTCCGGGTGCGAACCGCTGCAGTGGTAGCACTCGCGATTGTTTTCCAGCACCAGCTTCCAGTTGGCCTTTTCCATCAAGGTGGTCTGTACCGCCACCTTGGTGTTCTCCATGTCGTAGGGCTCCATGTAGTGAGCCAGGGTGGCGAGGAAGTCATCGATCGCTGGAGGATTCTCCGCCAGGCTGACGAAGATGTAGCCACCGGCGGTCTTCACGTTCACCGGCTTGAGGCCGTATTGCTTCATGTCGAAGTCGGCGCCCATTTCGGTACCGGCGAACAGCAGGCGGCCGTCGAGCTCGTAGGTCCACTGGTGGTAATGGCAGACCAGCTTGGCCACCTTGCCCTTGTCGCTGGTGCACAGGCGTGAGCCGCGGTGGCGGCAGACGTTATGGAAGGCATGCACCTGGCCCTCGGCGCCGCGCACCACCAGGATCGGGTTCTTGCCGATCTGCAGGGTGAGGAAGTTGCCCTTGGCCGGGATCTCACAGGTCATCCCGGCAATCAGCCATTCCTTCTGGAAGATCTCTTCCATGTCGATCTGGAACAGGCGCTCGTCGGTGTAGAACGGCTGTGGCAGCGAGAAGGTGCGCTCGCGGCTCTGCAGCATCTCGGCTGTCGCCTTGCGCGCAGGTTCCAGTGGATCGCCCAGACTCAAAGTTGCGGTGACGTCCATCGTGTTGGTCCTCATGGCCGGTGCGTGTGACCGGTGAAAGTGGCTAATCGTTGTTATGGCGACGCAAGGCTGATTACAGCAGGATCATTTGCGATGGAGTGTGCGTTCGAAGGCGCCGCGAACCATATCCATGGGCGACATGAAAAGATCCGTTTCCGACGCGCCAGCCCTTGTGGCAGGGGGCTGGTCGCGATAAGCACGTCGATGTCGCGGATAGGTATGTGTCCGCTGCGCAGCTTGAGCAGAATCGCAGGCATCAGGCCGCAGTCGGCCGTGGAGACGAGCATGTCCAACTTCCTCAATCCGGTCAGCACCCAGACCTGGGCCAACGGCCGCCACATCGTCCGTTGCGTCAAGGTGATCCAGGAAACCTGGGATGTGCGCACCTTCTGTTTCATGGCCGACCAGCCGATCATGTTCTTCTTCAAGCCTGGGCAGTTCGTGACCCTGGAGCTGGAGATCGACGGCGAGCCGATCATGCGCTCGTACACCATTTCCAGTTCGCCGTCGGTGCCCTACAGCTTCTCGGTGACCATCAAGCGGGTGCCGGGCGGCAAGGTCTCCAACTGGCTGCACGACACCCTGCACGAAGGCCAGGAGCTGGCGGTGCACGGGCCGGTCGGGCTGTTCAACGCCATCGACTTCCCCAGCCCCAAGGTGCTGTACCTCAGCGGCGGTGTCGGCATCACCCCGGTGATGTCCATGGCCCGCTGGTTCTACGACACCAACGGCAATGTCGACATGGTCTTCGTGCACAGCGCCCGCTCGCCGAAAGACATCATCTATCGCCGCGAGCTGGAGCACATGGCCTCGCGGATCGACAACTTCAGCCTGCACATCATTTGCGAGAAGCATGGCCTGGGCGAGCCCTGGGCCGGCTATCGCGGCTACCTGAACCAGAAGCTGATGGAGCTGATCGCCCCGGACTACCTGGAGCGAGAGATCTTCTGCTGCGGGCCGACCCCTTACATGCACGCGGTCAAGCGCCTGCTGGAAGCCAGCGGCTATGACATGCGTCGCTATCATGAGGAGTCGTTCGGCGCGACCCCGGCCGAGGTCAAGGCCGATGCGGTGGAGCATGCCGAGCAGGCTGCCGAAGCCGCCGAGGTGGATGTCAGCGACCTGCACCAGGTCGAGTTCACCGCTGCCGGCAAGAGCATCCGCGTGGCCCCCGGCGAGACCGTGCATGCGGCGGCGGCCAAGCTCGGCCTGATGATCCCCAAGGCCTGTGGCATGGGTATCTGCGGCACCTGCAAGGTGCTCAAGCTGGGCGGCGAGGTGGAGATGGAGCACAACGGCGGCATCACTGACGATGACGTGGCTGAGGGTTATATCCTGTCGTGCTGCAGTGTTCCGAAGGGGGATGTGCGGATCGAATACTAGTGCTGCAAAGATCGCCGTAGAGTGCCGGACGGCGGTCCTGGAGTACATGGTTGTGGTCACTGATCCACTTGTCGTCGGCTTCGGCGAGATCGATGTCGGTCACCAGCAACTGTGCTTCTGGCAGGCTGCTGGCGCCGGCCAGGGGGAAACCATCGGCGTCGACGATGGTCGATCCGCCCACCCAGTCGATCCCCCGTTCATGGCCGTGGCGATCACAGGCCGCGATGAACATTCGATTGACTGCCGCGTCGGCCTGGACTCTCACGATCTCGGCAGGTCGCTCACCTTGCGGGCGGCCCAGGTCTGGCCAGTTGGCTGGCGCACAGAGTAACTGCGCGCCGCCCAGTGCCGCCAGGCGAACCCATTCGGGGAGTTCCAGGTCGTAGCAGATCATCAGGCCGATGCGGCCTTTGGCAGTACGTACAATGGGGGGAGGCTGGTCGCCTGGGGTGAAGATGAGATTTTCCCGGTCCCACAGGTGCGCCTTGCGGTAACAGGTCAGCCAGCCCCGAGGATCGACCAGCACGGCGCTGTTGGCCACTTCGACGGCTGACAGGCGTTCGCAGAGCCCGCCGACAACGATAATGTCGTGTTGACGAGCCAACTCGAACCAGCCCAGTACCGTCTGGTCGTACAGACCCTCTGCCGACGCCAGGGCTTCATCACGGTCATGGAAGGCATAGCCGCATTGCGCCAGTTCCGGCAGTACCACCAGTTCTGCGCCCTGTTGCGCGGCCTGGACAATGGCTGTGTTGCACAGTTGGCGGTTGTAGTCCACTTCACCCACCCTGGGGGCGATCTGGGCACAGGCGATACGTAAAGGCAGTGATGTGCTGGTCATGAGTCTATCTCCTGTAAAGAGCATTAATGAATGCTCTGTTGAACGCGAGCGTCAACTAGCACTTTTGCTAGTTCAAGAAACTGAACTCAGATTTCAATTCGATATAAATATCCAATCTTCCTGGCACTATGCTCTTTCCGTAAGTCTAACTAGCGGAGAGTGTCATATGTCTTCAATTCCGTCTCGTATACGCCTTGCCAAACACGTCATGGATAAAGATGTGAGTGCGCTTATTCCAGACTTTCCATTTGATTATGGTGCTTATCTGGCGGGCAGGGCCGCGCAACCGCTCGGAACGGTCAATACGCAACACAGAGGAACGCAGGTGCTAGTAGTAGGTGCTGGTGCCGCTGGCCTGGTTGCGGCCTATGAGATCATGCGCATGGGGTTGCACCCGGTCGTGGTGGATGCGAGTGGGCGTATCGGTGGCAGGCTGTTTTCGCAACCGGTAAATAGTTCTGTACCTTATGAGCGTGGCGCCATGCGCTTTCCTGTTTCAGGAAAAGCCTTGATGCACTATTTTCGTAAAGTGGGGATGCTTGATAATAGTGAGGAGTTTCCGAATCCAGGAAGTTCGGCAGCCGTTAGTACGGTCGTGGACTTCGAAGGTTTAAAATACTATTTCGAAGGTGACGAAGGGAAGTTTCCACGGCCACCGCGGTTCAAGGATATTGAAGACAGATTCTTTGGCGAATTTCTTGAACAGCAGCCCATCCGTTTCAGCGAGATGGAAAATGCCATGTCGGCGGGTTCAATCGATCAAGCGTTGATCAAGCAGATATGGGACAACATTCTCAGCGAGGGTTGGAACAACCTCAGTTTCCATGCCGCCATGGTCGAGCAGGCGCGCTGGTCAGCGGCTGACATCAATGTATTCGGACAGATCGGCTTTGGCACAGGGGGCTGGAATACAGACTTCCCCAACTGCTTCCTGGAAGTACTGCGGGTTTTGTACACCGGGTTGGATATCAATCACCTGTTAATGCGCGATGGCGCTGACCAATTGCCCATGCGCCTATGGTCGCGACCCGCTGCCGATTTCGGTGATGAACAGGTGTTCTGGTCGGCTACCGAGACTGTAGAACTGTTGAGTCGTCGTGCATTGCCTGGACGTGACCCCCTGCGTCAGGAAGTCAGGTTGATCAGTCGTCGGGGAGATGGCCGATTCGATGTGGTGTTCCACGACTTTGATGGCGGGACGGACGTTCGTAGCGACTACGCTGCGGTTGTGTATACCCCGCATGTCCGGATCCTCGATAAGTTTCGCTACACGAACGGTGTCGAGGGGCTCGAGGCCAGCCAGTCATTGTTGAGCCAGAAGCAGTGGGAGGCAGTGATGTACTGCCACTACATGCAATCGGCGAAGATTTTCGCCGAGACCCGCACGCCTTTCTGGCATCAGCGCGGTGACGATGGCAAACAATTGATGAGTATCACGCTCTCCGACCGCCTGACCCGGGGCACCTACCTGGTCGATTACAGCCGAAGCACAGGAGGTTACAGAGGCAGTGGCATGTTCCTTTCCTACACCTGGAACAACGACAGTCTGAAATTTCTCGGCGATCGCCCGGTCGTGCGCCATGGCGAACTTTGCACGGCGCTGCTCGACAAGGTCTACCCGGGCCTGGACCTGGCTTCGCACTTTGTAGGCGTCGATCCTTTCGTGGAGATCAACTGGGAGGAGGAACCCTTGTATCTGGGCGCCTTCAAGATGAACCTGCCGGGACAGTACGAAAACCAGCGGCAGCTGTTCAGCCAGTTCTACGAGGGCGGCAATGGTGTTCCCATGGATGGTTTTATCCTGGCCGGGGATGATGTTTCCTGGACTGGCGGCTGGGCGGAGGGCGCGGTAACCACGGCGTTGAACGCCGTGGACAAGCTGGCGACCAAATTCTCCAACGGCTTCTCCCCCGCGGGTGGCCCTGTATCGCAATGGTATCGTCTCAAGCCGAGGGCATTGGAGGGTTGAATCAGGGCGGTCATGCCTGGCGGTCGGGAAAAGACGGGGGTGAACGAAGAAAGAAAGGTGAGCCTGCCTGCTTTTCCCTGACCAGCGGCAGTCATCAGAGGGGAACCGGTCGGGTGTCAGTGGGTCAATCAACACCAGGCCGATGTGTCTAGATCCGATATCCCTGGCGACCACGCGGAGTTTTCTTTATCGTGTGCGCCCCCTGAAAACCCCCGAGAAGGCAATCATGTTGGAAACTTCCCTCAGTCAACTGGAACAACTGGTCAGCGACCTGGTACAGAAGAATCAGGAACTGGCCGAGCGCAACGCGCAGATCAACGCTGAACTGGCCCAGGCCAAGGATGAAAACGAAAGCCTGCAGCTGGCGCTGATGGAACACGAAGAGAAGCAGGGCGCCACCGCCGCACGTATCCAGGCCCTGGTCGAGCGCGCCAGCGTCGGTGCCGTCAACGCATGAGAACTTCAGCACAGCCGATCAATGTCGTGTCGATCCTTGGCAGCGACTATTCGATCAAGGCCCCCGAAGGCCAGGAACAGGCCCTGGCGCAGGCCGTGCAGATGCTCAACACATCGCTGGCCGAAACCAAGCGTAAATACCCGACCCTGATCGGTGACAAGCTGCTGGTCCTGGCAGCCCTCAACCTGTGCTCCAAGCAGATCGAACTGCAACAGCAGCACCAGCAGGCCCTCGACCGTTACCAAGAGCAAGTCAACGCCACGGTCGATGTCATTGCCCGGACCATCAGCAACAGCTGATCGTCCTGCGCCAAAACCTGGTCTCTCCTTTTGCTCGCTCACTGCCGTCGTGGCAGTGGGCGGCATTGCCGTGGGTCAATGGAACTATTGTATTCCAGCTTGTATACAATTGGCCGATGTATTGCAGTACAAGGCTTATTTACCCAGGGGAAGTCCATGCAGTTCTGGCGGCGCAGTATCCAGTGGCAATTGATCGCAAGCATGGGCGCAGCCCTGCTGGTGAGCGTTCTCATCGTGGTCGGGATCTATTCGGTGGCGGTCAATCGCCTGACCGAACGTTACCTGGTCGACACCGCCTTGCCGGCGAGCATTGAGGCAATTCGTAACGACATCGAGCGGATGCTGACCCGCCCGCTGACGGCCGCGGCCGACATTGCCAACAACACGCTGTTGCGTGACTGGCTGGCGGCGGGGGAAGACGTCGCCCAGACGCCACAATTCGTCGAATACCTGGAAGCCGTCCGGCAGAAGAACCAGGCATTTACCACGGTGCTCGCAGCCACCGACAGCAACCACTACTACAACGAGAAGGGCCTGGACCGCACCTTGAGCCGCAGCAATGCGGCGGACACGTGGTTCTACTCGTTCATCGACAGCGGTGATCAGCGCATCCTGAACATCGACACCGACGGCAGTACCGGCGAGCTGGCGCTGTTCATCGACTTTCGGATGGAAAAGGCCGGGAAACTGGTGGGCGTCGCCGGGCTTGGCCTGCGCATGACCGAACTGTCGGCCCTGATCCACAACTTCAGTTTCGGTGAGCGCGGCCGGGTATTTTTGGTGCGGGGCGACGGCTTGATCCAGGTCCATCCCGAGCAGCAGTTCAGTGGCAAACGCACCCTTGCCGAGCAGATCGGCGAGCAGGCGGCGCAGGTTGCACTGAGCCGTGAACAGGGCGTGCACAGCAGTCGTTTCGAGCGCGACGGCGAGGGCTACCTGGCCCTGAGCCTGCCGCTGCGCGACCTGAACTGGAGCCTGGTGGCCGAGGTGCCGGAATCGCAGATCTATGCGCCGGTGCGTGAAACGCTATGGCTGACCAGCCTGATTGGTGCGGCGGTGGCGCTGGTGTCGTTGCTGCTGGTGGTGCTGCTGGCGCGGGGCATCGTCCGGCCGATTCGCCGGGTCACCGGCGCCTTGATGGCGATCGGCAATGGCGGCGGCGACCTGACCCAGCGTCTGGATGCCTCACGCGCCGATGAACTGGGTGACCTGGCCCGGGGGTTCAATGGCTTTGTCGACAGCCAGCGCGCCTTGATCGGCGACGTGTTGCGCACCACCGGGCGCTTGCATGAGGCGGTCGGCCAGGTGAGCGAAGTGGTGGACAACACCGCCGATCGTTCGCTCAGGCAGCAGGAAATGACCGAGATGGTCGCCACCGCCGTGCATGAGATGGGCCTGACCGTGCAGGAGATCGCGCAAAACGCCGGCAATGCCGCCCATGCCTCACAGACGGCGCGCAGCGAAGCCCTGCAGGCCCGCGATGTGGTGCAACGCTCCATTGCCCATATCGAAGGCATGTCCGGCGAGATCGGTCAGGCGGCAGGGGCGGTCAGCCAGCTGGCCGAAGAAGTGGCCTCGATCGACGAAGTGCTTGCAGTGATTCGCAGTATTTCCGAACAGACTAACCTGCTGGCGCTGAACGCCGCCATCGAGGCGGCGCGGGCGGGCGAGATGGGCCGTGGCTTTGCCGTGGTGGCCGATGAAGTGCGCACCCTGGCCCAGCGCACCCAGGTGTCTACCGACGAGATCCAGCAGATGATCCAGCGCCTCAAGCAGGGCGCCGGCACGGCCGTGGCGTCGATGCATGCCGGACAGGCGGCGACCGGCACGGGGGTCGAGTCGAGCCAGCGTACGGGGGCGTCCCTGACCACCATCACCGGGCAGGTGGAGCACATCAGCGACATGAACCTGCAGGTGGCGACGGCGACTGAAGAGCAGTCGGCAGTGACCGAGGAAATCAACCGCAACGTGCAGGGGATTTCCGACCTGGCGCGGCAGACCGCGGCCGAAGTGCAGGGCTGCCGGCAGGATTGCCAGGCCTTGCGCCGCTTGGCCGATGACCTGGCGCGGCAGATGGGTGGGTTCAGGCTCTAGGCAGGCGCAACTGCCTTTGTGGGAGCGGGCTTGCCCCGCGATTGCGGTGTGACAGATACATCGCCATCGCGGGGCAAGCCCGCTCCTACAGTATCAGGCGCCCATGGCGGCGCGGATGTCCGCCGCCAGTTCGCGCACCCGCGCTTCGTCGGTATCCCAGGAGCACATGAAGCGCGCACCACCGCTACCGATAAAGGTGTAGAAGCGCCAGCCCTTGTTGCGCAAGATTTCCAGGGCCGGCTCCGACATCTGCAGGAACACCCCGTTGGCTTCCACCGGGAACATCAGTTCGACCCCCGGTACATCACTCACCAGTTCGCTGAGCAGCTGTGCGCAACGGTTGGCGTGGGCGCCGTACTTGAGCCAGGCGTCGCCTTCGAGCAGGCCGACCCAGGGCGCGGAGAGAAAGCGCATTTTCGACGCCAGCTGGCCCGCCTGCTTGCAGCGGTAGTCGAAGTCTTCGGCCAGCTTGCGGTTGAAGAACAGGATCGCCTCACCCACGGCCATGCCGTTCTTGGTACCGCCAAAGCACAGCACATCGACCCCGGCCTTCCAGGACAGCTCGGCCGGCGAGCAGCCCAGGAACGCGCAGGCGTTACTGAAGCGGGCGCCGTCCATGTGCAGGTTCAGGCCCAGTTCCTTGCAGGTGGCGCTGATCGCCTTGAGCTCGTCGGGGCGGTAGACACTGCCCACCTCGGTGGCCTGGGTGATGGTCACCACCCGCGGCTTGGGGTAGTGGATGTCCTGGCGCTTGAGGGCCACTTCGCGGATCGCCTCCGGGGTCAGCTTGCCGGCTTCGGTGCGGGCAATAAGCAGTTTGGAGCCGTTGGAGAAGAACTCCGGGGCGCCGCATTCGTCGGTCTCGACGTGGGCGGTCTCCGAGCAGATCACGCTGTGGTAGCTCTGGCACAGGGACGACAGCGCCAGGGAGTTGGCCGCGGTGCCGTTGAAAGCGAAGAACACCTCGCAGTCGGTTTCGAACAGTTGGCGGAAATACTCGGCGGCTCGGGCCGTCCACTGGTCGTCGCCGTAGGCGCGCTCGTGACCCTGGTTGGCTTTTTCCATGGCGGCCCAGGCTTCCGGGCAGATACCTGAGTAGTTGTCGCTGGCGAATTGCTGGCTTTTATCTGGCATGACACTGTCCTGTGAACGACGCAGAACAGCACTCTATCAGCAAAGCATCGCGGGGCAAGCCCGCTCCCACAGGCGGGTGGGAGCGGGCTTGCCCCGCGATGCGTCTCCATGTCGTAAACGCACCTTTGCGTGGCGCCCGTAGGCATCTGGGCTGTCTGCGACGGTCATACCATCGCTGCAAAAGGGCATTTGCCCGACAAGAACCGATGCCGCTGCCGGGAGAAACTGCGATGTTCAGCAAGCAAGACCAGATCCAGGGTTACGACGATGCACTGCTGGCGGCGATCAATGCCGAAGAGCAACGCCAGGAAGATCACATCGAGCTGATCGCCTCGGAGAACTACACCAGCAAGCGCGTGATGCAGGCCCAGGGCAGCGGCCTGACCAACAAATACGCCGAAGGCTATCCGAGCAAGCGCTACTACGGCGGTTGCGAGCATGTGGATAAAGTCGAGCAACTGGCCATCGATCGCGCCAAAGCCTTGTTCGGCGCCGACTATGCCAACGTCCAGCCGCACTCCGGCTCCTCGGCCAACAGCGCCGTGTACCTGGCCCTGCTGCAGGCCGGCGACACGATCCTGGGCATGAGCCTGGCCCATGGCGGTCACCTGACCCACGGCGCCAAGGTGTCGTCCTCGGGCAAGCTCTACAACGCCGTGCAGTACGGTATCGACACCGTCACCGGCCTGATCGACTACGACGAGGTCGAGCGCCTGGCGGTCGAGCACAAGCCGAAGATGATCGTCGCCGGGTTCTCGGCCTACTCGAAAACCCTCGATTTCCCACGTTTCCGTCAGATCGCCGAAAAGGTCGGTGCCTACCTGTTCGTCGACATGGCCCACGTTGCCGGCCTGGTTGCCGCGGGCCTGTACCCCAATCCGCTGCCCTACGCCGACGTGGTCACCACCACCACCCACAAGACCCTGCGCGGTCCGCGTGGCGGCCTGATCCTGGCGCGCAGCAACGAAGAAATCGAGAAGAAGCTCAACGCCGCGGTGTTCCCCGGCGCCCAGGGCGGCCCGCTGATGCATGTGATCGCCGCCAAGGCGGTGTGCTTCAAGGAGGCGCTGGAGCCGGGCTTCAAGGCGTATCAACAGCAGGTGATCGACAACGCCCAGGCCATGGCCCAGGTCTTCGTCGAGCGCGGCTACGACGTGGTCTCCGGCGGCACCGACAACCACCTGTTCCTGGTCAGCCTGATTCGCCAGGGCCTGACCGGCAAGGACGCCGACGCCGCCCTGGGCCGCGCCCATATCACCGTGAACAAGAACGCCGTGCCGAACGACCCGCAGTCGCCGTTCGTCACCTCGGGCCTGCGCATCGGTACCCCGGCGGTGACCACCCGCGGCTTCAAGGTTGCCCAGTGCGTGGAGCTGGCCGGCTGGATCTGCGACATCCTCGACAACCTCGGCGATGCCGATGTCGAGGCCGATGTCGCGAAGAACGTGTCGGCACTCTGTGCAGATTTCCCGGTTTATCGCTGAGTGGTTCAGGAGTGAAGACTATGCAACGTTACTCAGGCTTCGGCCTCTTCAAACACTCGCTCAGCCACCACGAGAACTGGCAGCGCATGTGGCGCACGCCAACGCCGAAAAAGGTCTACGACGTGGTCATCGTCGGCGGTGGCGGGCACGGCCTGGCGACCGCCTACTACCTGGCCAAGGAACACGGCATCACCAACGTTGCCGTGGTCGAGAAAGGCTGGCTGGGCGGCGGCAACACCGCGCGCAACACCACCATCGTGCGTTCCAACTACCTGTGGGACGAGTCGGCGCACCTCTATGAGCACGCCATGAAGCTCTGGGAAGGCCTGTCCCAGGACATCAACTACAACGTGATGTTCTCCCAGCGCGGTGTCTACAACCTCTGCCACACCCTGCAGGACATGCGCGATTCCGAGCGCCGGGTCAGCGCCAACCGCCTCAACGGCGTGGATGGCGAACTGCTCAATGCCCAGCAGGTGGCCGAAGAAATTCCGTACCTGGACTGCTCGAAGAACACCCGCTACCCGATCATCGGCGCCACCGTGCAACGTCGCGGTGGCGTGGCCCGTCACGACGCCGTGGCCTGGGGCTTTGCCCGCGCCGCCGACGCCCTGGGCGTGGACCTGATCCAGCAGACCGAAGTGATCGGCTTTCGCAAGGAAAACGGCGTGGTCATCGGCGTGGAGACCAACAAGGGCTTCATCGGCGCCAAGCGCGTCGGCGTGGTCACCGCCGGTAACTCCGGGCACATGGCTCGGCTCGCGGGCTTCCGCCTGCCGATCGAATCGCACCCGCTGCAGGCGCTGGTGTCCGAGCCGCTCAAGCCGATCATCGACAGCGTGATCATGTCCAACGCCGTGCACGGCTACATCAGTCAGTCGGACAAGGGCGACCTGGTCATCGGCGCCGGCATCGACGGCTGGGTCGGCTACGGCCAGCGCGGCTCGTACCCGGTGATCGAACACACCCTGCAGGCCATCGTCGAGATGTTCCCGATCCTCTCCCGGGTGCGCATGAACCGCCAGTGGGGCGGCATCGTCGACACCACCCCGGACGCGTGCCCGATCATCTCCAAGACGCCGGTGAAGAACATGTTCTTCAACTGCGGCTGGGGCACCGGCGGCTTCAAGGCCACTCCGGGCTCGGGCAACGTCTTTGCCGCCAGTCTGGCCAAGGGCGAAATGCACCCGCTGGCCAAACCCTTTTCCATCGACCGTTTCTACAACGGTGCACTGATCGACGAACACGGCGCCGCCGCTGTCGCCCACTAACAGGAGAATTTCCCATGTTGCATATCTTCTGTCCCCACTGCGGCGAGATGCGCTCCGAAGAGGAGTTCCACGCCGCAGGCCAGGCGCATATTCCGCGGCCGCTGGACCCCAACGCCTGCTCCGACGAGGAGTGGGGCACCTACATGTTCTTCCGCGACAACCCTCGCGGCCTGCACCACGAGTTGTGGATTCACGCCGCCGGCTGCCGCCAGTATTTCAACGCCACGCGCGACACGGTGACCTACGAGATTCTGGAAACCTATCCGATTGGCGCCAAGCCGCAAGTGACCGGCAAAAGCACCAGCCCGCAGTTGGCAGTCAGTGGTCAGGGAGAAAAGGTATGAGCCAGGTCTATCGCCTGTCCAATGGCGGTCGCATCGATCGCAGCAAGGTCTTGAACTTCACCTTCAACGGCCAGACCTACCAGGGCTACGCCGGTGACACCCTGGCCGCCGCGTTGCTGGCCAACGGCGTGGACATCGTCGGGCGCAGCTTCAAGTACTCGCGTCCGCGCGGGATTATTGCCGCGGGTTCCGAAGAGCCCAATGCAATCCTGCAGATCGGCGCCACCGAAGCCACCCAGGTGCCCAACGTGCGCGCCACCCAGCAGGCCCTGTACGCCGGCCTGGTGGCCACCAGCACCAACGGCTGGCCGAACGTGAACAACGACGTCATGGGGATCCTCGGCAAGGTCGGCGGCAAGCTGATGCCACCGGGTTTCTACTACAAGACCTTCATGTACCCGCAGTCGTTCTGGATGACCTACGAGAAGTACATCCGCAAGGCCGCGGGCCTGGGTCGCTCGCCGCTGGAAAACGATCCGGACACCTACGACTACATGAACCAGCACTGCGACGTGCTGGTGGTCGGCGCCGGCCCTGCCGGCCTGGCCGCGGCACTGGCTGCTGGCCGCAGCGGTGCGCGGGTGATCCTCGCCGACGAGCAGGAAGAGTTCGGCGGCAGCCTGCTCGACAGCCGCGAAACCCTCGACGGCAAACCGGCCGCCGACTGGGTCGCCGGTGTAGTTGCCGAGCTCAAGGGCATGCGTGAAGTGACCCTGCTGCCACGGGCCACGGTCAACGGCTACCACGACCACAACTTCCTCACCATTCATGAGCGTCTGACCGACCATCTGGGCGATCGCGCGCCGATCGGCCAGGTGCGTCAGCGCATGCACCGGGTTCGCGCCAAGCGCGTGGTGCTGGCCACCGGCGCCCACGAGCGTCCGCTGGTGTACGGCAACAACGATGTGCCGGGCAACATGCTCGCCGGTGCGGTCTCCACCTACGTGCGTCGCTATGGCGTGGCGCCGGGCCGCAACCTGGTGCTGTCGACCAACAACGACCATGCCTACCGCGTGGCCCTGGACTGGCACGACGCCGGCCTGAAAGTGGTCGCCATCGCCGACGCCCGCCACAATCCGCGCGGTTCGCTGGTGGAGGAGGCGCGGGCCAAAGGTATCCGCATCCTCACCTCCAGCGCGGTGATCGAGTCCCGTGGCAGCAAGCATGTGACCGCTGCCCGTGTCGCCGCCATCGACGTCAAGGCGCACAAGGTCACCAGCCCCGGCGAATGGCTGGAGTGCGACCTGGTTGCCTCCTCCGGTGGCTACAGCCCGGTGGTGCACCTGGCCTCGCACCTGGGCGGCAAGCCGATCTGGCGTGAAGACATCCTCGGCTTCGTACCGGGCGACGCCCCGCAAAAACGCGTGTGCGTTGGTGGCATCAATGGCGTGTTCGCCCTCGGCGACACCCTGGCCGACGGCTTCGAAGGCGGCGTGCGCGCGGCTACCGAAGCAGGCTTCAAGGCAGTGCAAGGCACCCTGCCGAAAGTCCTGGCACGTCATGAGGAAGCTACCGTGGCCCTGTTCCAGGTGCCCCACGACAAGAACACCGCACGGGCGCCGAAGCAGTTCGTCGACCAGCAGAACGACGTCACCGCAGCGGCCATCGAACTGGCCACCCGCGAAGGCTTCGAGTCGGTCGAGCACGTCAAGCGCTACACCGCCCTGGGCTTCGGTACCGACCAGGGCAAGCTGGGCAACATCAACGGCCTGGCGATTGCTGCACGCTCTATGGGCATCACTATTCCGGAAATGGGCACCACCATGTTCCGTCCCAACTACACGCCGATCACCTTCGGCGCCGTGGCGGGCCGGCACTGCGGTCACCTGTTCGAACCGGTGCGCTTCACCGCGCTGCATGCCTGGCACCTGAAGAACGGCGCCGAGTTCGAGGACGTCGGCCAGTGGAAACGGCCGTGGTACTTCCCGCGCAACGGCGAAGACATCCACGCCGCCGTGGCCCGCGAGTGCAAGGCCGTGCGTGACAGCGTTGGTCTGCTCGATGCCTCGACCCTGGGCAAGATCGACATCCAGGGCCCCGATGCCCGCGAGTTCCTCAACCGCATCTACACCAACGCCTGGACCAAACTGGACGTGGGCAAGGCCCGCTACGGCCTGATGTGCAAGGAAGACGGCATGGTCTTCGACGATGGCGTGACCGCCTGCGTCGGCGACAACCACTTCATCATGACCACCACCACCGGCGGCGCGGCCCGCGTGCTGCAGTGGCTGGAGATCTACCAGCAGACCGAATGGCCGGAGCTGAAGGTGTACTTCACCTCGGTTACCGACCACTGGGCGACCCTGACCCTGTCGGGCCCCAACAGCCGCAAGCTGCTCAGCGAAGTGACCGACATCGACCTGGACAAGGACGCCTTCCCGTTCATGACCTGGAAGGAAGGCCTGGTCGGCGGCGTGCCGGCGCGGGTGTTCCGCATCTCCTTCACCGGCGAGCTGTCCTATGAGGTCAACATCCAGGCCAACTACGCCATGGGCGTGCTGGAGAAGATCGCCGAGGCTGGCAAGCAGTACAACCTGACCCCGTATGGCACCGAGACCATGCACGTGCTGCGGGCCGAGAAGGGCTTCATCATCGTCGGCCAGGACACCGACGGCTCGATGACCCCGGACGACCTCAACATGGGCTGGTGCGTGGGCCGGACCAAGCCGTTCTCGTGGATCGGCTGGCGCGGCATGAACCGTGAAGACTGCGTGCGTGAAAACCGCAAGCAACTGGTCGGCCTCAAGCCGGTCGATCCTACCCAGTGGCTGCCGGAAGGCGCGCAACTGGTGTTCGACCCGAAACAGGCGATCCCGATGGACATGGTCGGCCACGTCACCTCCAGCTATGCCAGCAACTCCCTGGGCTATTCCTTCGCCATGGGTGTGGTCAAGGGCGGGCTCAAGCGCATCGGCGAGCGGGTCTACTCGCCCCAGGCCGATGGCAGCGTGATCGAGGCGGAGATCTGCTCCTCGGTGTTCTTCGATCCGAAGGGCGACCGGCAGAACGTTTGACCGCTGTGGGAGCGGGCTTGCCCCGCGATAGCGGCGGTGCAGCCGACATCGAATCGCGGGGCAAGCCCGCTCCTACACAGTTGGTTCAGGGTCCATAGAATTCAAGGCAGGTGTGTAATGAGCACAATCAACGTTTACCAGCAACGCCCCGGCAACGACGCCAAGGCCGAGTCGCCACTGCATCACGCCGACCTGCCCAGCCTGGTCGGCAAGGGCCGCAAGAACGCCGGGGTGACCCTGCGCGAGCACAAGTTCCTCGGTCACCTGACCCTGCGTGGCGACGGTCGCGATCCGGCCTTCGCCGGTGGCGTGTTCAAGGCCCTGGGCCTGGAGCTGCCGGTGGCCCTCACCGTGGTCGCCAACGGCGACATGTCGCTGCAGTGGCTGGGCCCGGATGAGTGGCTGCTGATCGTGCCGGGCGGCCAGGAATTCGCCATCGAGCAGAAGCTGCGCGATGCCCTCGACGGCCAGCACATCCAGGTGGTCAACGTCAGCGGCGGGCAGACCCTGCTGGAACTGAGCGGCCCGAATGTGCGCGACGTGCTGATGAAATCCACCAGCTATGATGTACACCCGAACAACTTCCCGGTCGGCAAGGCCGTGGGCACGGTATTCGCCAAGTCGCAACTGGTGATCCGCCGTACCGGCGAGGAAACCTGGGAGTTGTTGATCCGCCGTAGTTTCTCCGACTACTGGTGGCTGTGGCTGCAGGACGCAGCAGCCGAATACGGTCTGAGCATCGAAGCCTAGGGAGGGTTGTCATGAGCCGAGCACCGGACACCTGGATTCTTACCGCCGACTGCCCGAGCCTGCTCGGCACGGTGGATGTGGTGACGCGCTACCTGTACGAGCAGCAGTGCTATGTCACCGAGCATCACTCGTTCGATGACCGCTTGTCCGGGCGCTTTTTCATCCGCGTGGAGTTTCGCCAGCCCGACGGGTTCGACGAAGCCAGCTTCCGCGCGGGCCTGGCCGAGCGCAGCGATGCCTTCGGCATGCTGTTCGAACTGACCGCGCCCAATCATCGGCCCAAGGTGGTGATCATGGTCTCCAAGGCCGATCACTGCCTCAACGACCTGCTCTACCGCCAGCGTATCGGGCAGTTGGGCATGGATGTGGTGGCGGTGATTTCCAACCACCCGGACCTTGAGCCCCTGGCCCAGTGGCACCGCATTCCCTACTACCACTTCGCCCTCGATCCGCACGACAAGCCGGCGCAGGAGCGCAAGGTGCTGAAGGTGATCGAGGAGTCCGGTGCCGAGCTGGTGATCCTTGCCCGCTACATGCAGGTGCTGTCGCCGGAGCTGTGCCGCAAGCTCGACGGCTGGGCGATCAACATCCACCACTCCCTGCTGCCGGGCTTCAAAGGTGCCAAGCCTTACCACCAGGCCTACAACAAAGGCGTGAAACTGGTGGGCGCCACGGCCCACTACATCAACAACGATCTCGACGAAGGGCCGATCATTGCCCAGGGCGTCGAGTCGGTGGACCACAGTCACTATCCCGAAGACCTGATTGCCAAGGGGCGCGACATCGAGTGCCTGACCCTGGCGCGGGCGGTGGGGTATCACATCGAGCGGCGGGTGTTTTTGAACGCCAATCGGACGGTCGTGCTCTGACGGGCGCCATCGCGGTGTAGGAGCGGGCTTGCCCCGCGATAAGGCCCTCAAGCTCAACAACAGATTCCAGTAACACAGCGCCGCCCCCGGGCAGCGCACTTTGCACCGCTACATAAAAACAATCAGCGAGGTAAAAGCATGTCTGGTAATCGTGGTGTGGTGTATCTCGGCGCCGGCAAGGTCGAGGTGCAGAAAATTGACTACCCGAAAATGCAGGATCCGCGTGGCAAGAAGATCGAGCACGGGGTGATCTTGCGGGTGGTCTCCACCAACATCTGTGGCTCCGACCAGCACATGGTGCGCGGCCGCACCACCGCCCAGGTCGGTCTGGTGCTGGGCCATGAGATCACCGGTGAGGTGATCGAGAAGGGCCGTGACGTCGAGAACCTGCAGATCGGCGACCTGGTCTCGGTACCGTTCAACGTCGCCTGCGGCCGCTGCCGCTCCTGCAAAGAGATGCACACCGGCGTCTGCCTGACCGTCAACCCGGCCCGTGCCGGTGGCGCCTACGGCTACGTCGACATGGGCGACTGGACCGGTGGCCAGGCCGAATACGTGCTGGTGCCCTATGCCGATTTCAACCTGCTGAAACTGCCGAACCGCGACAAGGCCATGGAGAAGATCCGCGACCTGACCTGCCTCTCCGACATCTTGCCGACCGGTTACCACGGTGCCGTTACCGCGGGCGTCGGCCCTGGCAGCTCGGTATACATCGCCGGTGCCGGTCCCGTGGGCCTGGCCGCTGCTGCCTCGGCGCGCCTGCTGGGCGCAGCGGTGGTGATCGTCGGTGACGTCAACCCGGTGCGCCTGGCCCACGCCAAGGCCCAGGGTTTCGAGATCGTCGACCTGTCCCAGGACACCCCGCTGCACGAGCAGATCGCCAACCTGCTGGGCGAGCCCGAAGTGGACTGCGCGGTCGACGCCGTGGGCTTCGAAGCCCGTGGCCACGGCCATGCCGGCGTCCAGCACGAAGCCCCGGCCACCGTGCTCAACTCGCTGATGGGCGTGGTGCGCGTTGCCGGCAAGATCGGTATTCCCGGCCTGTACGTCACTGAAGACCCGGGCGCGGTGGATGCCGCGGCGAAGATCGGCAGCCTGAGCATCCGCTTTGGTCTCGGCTGGGCCAAGTCGCACAGCTTCCATACCGGCCAGACCCCGGTGATGAAGTACAACCGCCAGCTGATGCAGGCGATCATGTGGGACCGCATCAACATCGCCGAAGTGGTGGGTGTGCAGGTGATCAGCCTGGACCAGGCGCCGGAAGGCTACGGTGAGTTCGATGCCGGTGTGCCGAAGAAATTCGTCATCGATCCGCACAAGCTGTTCAGCGCCGCCTAAGGCTATCGCGGGGCAAGCCCGCTCCCACCGGGAGCGGGCTTGCCCCGTGATGCTTTCAAAGCCACACCGCATCCCAATGCGGATAGTCCCCCAGCCGCTTCACCAGCCCGGCCCTCAGCGGGTTGGCCACCACGTAGCGCGCTACCGTGCGCACATTTTCTTCCCGTCGCAAGGCATGGTCATGGTACCCAGGCTGCCACAGTCGACCCTGCAGTTTGCCCAGCTTGAACAACGCGCAACGGCTGCGAGATTTGAATCGACGCATCAGACAGGCCAGTGAGCCTTGCTGCAACTCGACCAGCCAGTGCACATGATCCGGCATAACCACCCAAGCCAAGGTACGTGCGGCACCTTCGAGTTGCGCCTGGCGAAACTGGTGCGGGATGCAGCGTGCGGCCTGGAAACTCTCGAAGATTGGTACTCGGTCACGAGTGATACTGGTCAGCAGGTAAAGGCGGCCGGGCTCGGAAAATCGACCGCGACGCAGGCGGTGGGAGGCGGGGCTGTCCATGTCTTGGCTCCTTGAACGATGAATACTCAAGGTAGATGTCGAGCGGTGGCAGTACTGCGCTGGATTGGTTCTTGATGTTGCCGCCTGGAACAACTGACTCCCCCGGTAGGAGCGGGCTTGCCCCGCGATGCGATGTGGCAGACAAACCGCGATCGCGGGGCAAGCCCGCTCCCACCGGAGGGGGGGAGTTAGTTCTGGATATTTCCAGGCTGGTTAAATTTGGTCCTAGGAAATACCCTACGCAGTCTGTCGATACCCCAATGCTTGCCCCAGGAAACCAGTCCTTCTAGGCTCCTCGGGTCGCTGTCGGTACAGCGATCGGGTGTGGAAACCCGAGCAATGCATTGTGGCCGCTGTCGTTATGGCAGCTGTGCGCGGGAGACCTTCGGGTCTGCCGGGTTTGCCACATGCCCCGGTTTTCCACCCTGCGTACAGCTGTCACCATTCGTGTGGAAACGATCGGGTGTAGCTCAACTGCATGTGGAGTTGCCATGAAAAAGCTCGTTCCAGATCCTCCAACGCTATTCCCCACTTGTGATAAACCCTTTGGCGACTGCGCCGCTGGCCACCCTCAACTCTTCTCGGTGAACGCCGGCATCGCCCCTCATGACGCGCTGGTACACATATCCCTGTACCTGCGTTGCGCCTACGACACTGCACACAAATCATTCGACGGTGTCGACGAGTCGGCCAAGGGGTTTCTCTGGTCTACCCTGCATTCGGTGGAGATGGCCAAGGGGTTGGTTGAGTCTTTGCTCGATGCTCTGGAGAACCGACAGTTAGCTCCGCTTTGACAGCATCGCGGGGCAAGCCCGCTCCCACCGGGTGTATACATTGCCGGTGGGAGCGGGCTTGCCCCGCGATAAGGCACGGAACATTCCCCCGCCCGCACAGTCCAATCCCTCGTTTCCCCGCCTTTTACGGCCGACGAGGTCCTCGAATGAAACGTTTCGCACTGCTCACCCTGATGACCCTGGCCGCCAGCCCGGTGTTCGCCTTCAACCTCAGTGATGCGGCCAATGCCGTTGCCACCATGCAGGGCAACAAGGACGGCGCTGCGGTGCAGGCGCCCGCCGCGTCGGCGAACCTGCTCAACACCCTCGGCAGCGAGCTGAAGATCACCCCGGAACAGGCCATCGGCGGTACTGGCGCCTTGCTGGGCCTGGCCCGCAACCAGCTCAGTAGCGGTGACTACCAGGAACTGAGCAAGGCCGTGCCGGGCCTGGACCTGCTGGCCGGCGAAAATGCCCTGGGTGCCTTGAGCGGCCTGGGCGCTCTGCTGGGCGAGGGCGGCAGTTCCTCGGCCTTGAGCAATGCCCTGGGCAACAACGTCAAGAACACCAACGACTTGAGCAACGCCTTCAGTGCCCTGGGGATGGACACCGGCATGATCGGCATGTTCGCTCCGCTGCTGCTGCAGTACCTCGGCCAGCAGGGCGTTACCGCTTCGCTGTTGCAGAACCTGGGCAGCCTGTGGACCACTCCGCTCGTCCCGACCACCCCAACCACCCCGGCCACCTTGACCGCCCCACCTTCGGTGTAAGGCCGTTCAGCCCGCTTCGGAGAAGTTGACCATCCGCACCGGGCGACGCAAGCCTGCGGTGAGCACCAGCAGGTAGGCCAGGCCAAGGCCGAACCAGGCAAGGCCGATGCTCAGGGTCAGGGGCGACAGGCTGGTCCACAACCACAGGGTCAGCCCCAGGCCCACCAGCGGGATCAGGCCGTAGCGCAGCATGTCGGTCAGGTTACGCTGCTCGCTCTGGTTGAACAGGTGGGTGCGAATTACCGCCAGATTCACCGCGGAGAAGGCCACCAGTGCGCCAAAGCTGATCAGCGAGGCGAGGGTGGCGAGGTCAATGACCAGCGCCAGCAGGGAAAATGCCGACACCACCAGGGTCGCCGTGACCGGCGTGCCGAAGCGCGGCGACAGGTTGCCGAACCAGCGTTGCGGCAGGACCTGGTCGCGGCCCATGGTGTAGAGAATCCGCGACACCGCCGCCTGCGAGGCGAGGGCCGAGCCGAGGCTGCCGGCGACGAAGGCGGCGGTGAAGAAGTTGGCCAGGAACTGGCCGCCCGTCTTGAACATCACCTCGTTGGCCGCGGCGTCGGTGTTTTCGAAATGACTCCCCGGCAGCACCAGCTGGCTGATATAGGCGAGCAGGGTGAACAGCAGGCCGGCGCCGAGGGTGGTGAGGATGATCGCCCGCGGCACATCGCGCTGCGGGTTTCGGGTTTCCTCGGCCAGGGTCGATACCGCATCGAAGCCCAGGAACGACAGGCACAGCACCGCGGCACCTGCCATCAAATGGCTGAAGCCAGGCTTGCTGCCATCGCCCAGCAGCGGCGAGAGCAGGTCGACCGGCTGACCAGTGCCCAGGGTCTTGCACGACAGCGCGACGAATACACCGATAAAGACGATCTGCGCGCCGACGATCAGGTTGCTGGCCTTGGCGACCGAGTGGATGCCGATCACGTTGAGCAGCGTGACCAGGGCGATCGAGCCCAGGACCAGGGTCCAGACCGGAATGCTCGGGAAGGCGATGTTCAGGAACAGGCCGATGAGCAGGTAGTTGATCATCGGGATGAACAGGTAGTCGAGCAGCAGCGACCAGCCGGCAAGAAAGCCGATGTTCGGCCCGAAGGCCAGGTTGGTATAGGAATAGGCCGAGCCTGCCACCGGAAAGCGCCGGACCATGAAGCTGTAGGAAGTGGCGGTGAACAGCATGGCCAGCAGGGTGACCAGATAGGCCCCGGCGGTGCGTCCGCCGGTCAGTTCGGTAACGATGCCGTAGGTGGTGAAGATGGTCAGCGGAACCATGTATACCAGGCCGAAGAACACCAGGGCAGGGAGCCCGAGGACGCGGCGCAGTTGAGTGGGGGCTGCCTGGGCAGCAGGGCTGGATGGCTTGGCCATTGATCGATCCTGGCTATTTTTGTAGTTGTTTGCTGATCGATTTTTATCCAGTTAAATGGCCAATAGCAAAGAAGATTCCCTTATCTTGATTATTAATGCAGATTTTAATCGGCTATTTGTGGGAGCCGGCATCGCCGGCGATGGCATCATCGCAGTCTCAGTTCGTGCGCGGCGCCTGCATCGCTGGCTATGCCAGCTCCCACAACAGCAGGATTTGGCAGATCGTCGCTCAGCGCAGCTCGGCCCGCAGGCGTTCGATACGTGCATCCTTGTCATGCCACAGCTGGTTGACCCAACCCTGCACCGCCAGGCGCACGGCCGGATTGTTCTCGTAGTCGCCGCTCCACAGGGCAGGGTCCAGCTCGCGCACCTGGATATCGATGATCACCTTGGGGACTGCACCGCAGAGCAGGTCCCAGAAACCCGGGGCCTTGTCGCCGGGGTAGACGATGGTGACATCGAGCAGGGCGTCGAGCTGTTCGCCCAATGCCGCCAGGACGAAGGCCACGCCGCCGGCCTTGGGCTTGAGCAGGTGTTTGAAGGGTGACTGCTGGGCGCTGCGCTTGGCTTCGCTGAAGCGCGTGCCTTCCAGGTAGTTGACCACGGTCACCGGCTGGCGCTTGAACAGCTCACAGGCGGCCTTGGTGATCTCCAGGTCCTGGCCCTTGAGTTCCGGGTGCTTGTCGAGAAACGCCTTGCTGTAGCGCTTCATGAACGGGTAATCCAGCGCCCACCAGGCCAGGCCCAGCAGCGGCACCCAGATCAGTTCCTTCTTGAGGAAGAACTTGAAGAACGGCACCCGCCGATTGAGGCTTTCGATCAGGGCGGGAATGTCGACCCAGCTCTGGTGGTTGCTCACGCACAGGTAGGAGGTGTCCTGGCGCAGCTTGTCGATACCGCGGATGTCCCACTGGGTGGGGATGCACAGGGCAAAGATGGCCTTGTCGATTTCCGACCAGGTCTCGGCGATCCACATCACGGCCCGGGAGGCATAGACGCGGTAACGGCCCGGCAGGACCAGTTTGAGCAGGGCAAAGACCATCAAGGGGACGATCAGGACCAGGGTGTTGAGCAACAACAGCACGGTCACGAGGATGCCCGTCAGCAAGCGGCGCATAAGAAAACTCGTCTATTCGGATGACAGTCGGCAATGATAAGCAGCCCGTCCGCGTACGCCAAATGCTCAGGCCGGCGAGGGCCGGACAAATGTTTCACTTTGTGTTGGATAAGCTGTCGGCGCGAACCTATCCTGCCTTCGCAGTCTAAACACTGTCTTGTCTCAAGGAAGCGGATCCTGTGAAACCTGTACTTGCCCTGCTATCGCTGCTCGCCCTGCCGGTCATGGCCGCCGAGCCGACGCTCTATGGTCGTTATGAATACATCACGCTGCCGGAGTTCGGCGGCGAAACCCTCAAGGCCAAGATGGACACCGGCGCCCTGACCGCCTCGCTGTCGGCCACGGACATCGAAACCTTCACCCGCGACGGCGAGGACTGGGTACGCTTTCGCCTGGCCACCAAGGACAGTGACGGCAAGGTCTACGAACACAAGCTGGCGCGCATCAGCAAGATCAAGAACCGCGCCGATGAAGACGAAGACGGCGAGGGCGCCGAGATCAGCAAGCGCCCGGTGGTGGACCTTGAGCTGTGCCTGGGCGACGTCAAGCGCACCGTCGAGGTCAACCTGACCGACCGCAGCAGCTTCAACTACCCGCTGTTGATCGGCGCCAAGGCGTTGCGCGAGTTCAAGGCGGCGGTGAATCCGGCGCGCCGATTCACTGCCGGCAAGCCGGACTGCTGACGGCCCTGTAGGAGCGGGCTTGCCCCGCGATTGCGTACTGTCAGTCACATCGCATCGCGGGGCAAGCCCGCTCCTACAAGGCGATCTAGAATCTCTTACACGTTCATCATTCCTGGTCAGGCCCGGACGCCATGCCCCACATACTCATCGTCGAAGACGAAGCCGCCATCGCCGACACCCTGGTCTTCGCCCTGCAGGGCGAGGGCCACAGCACCGAGTGGGTCACCCTGGGCAACGCCGCCCTGGCGCAGCAGCGCCAGCGGCCCGCCGACCTGATCATCCTCGACATCGGCCTGCCGGATATCAGCGGCTTTGAAACCTGCCGGCAGCTGCGGCGTTTCAGCGAAGTGCCGGTGATGTTCCTCAGTGCGCGCGATGGCGAGATCGACCGGGTGGTGGGCCTGGAAATCGGTGCCGACGATTATGTGGTCAAGCCCTTCAGTCCACGCGAGGTGGCGGCCAGGGTGCGGGCAATCCTCAAGCGCATGGCGCCGCGTGCCGAGCCGGCAGCCCCTGCGCCGGCGCAGTTCCAGGTCGATACCCTGCGCATGCAGATCAGCTACCGCGGCCAGGCCCTGAGCCTGACCCGCCATGAGTTTCGCCTGTTGCAGAGCCTGCTGGAGCAACCCGAGCGGGTCTTCAGCCGGGAGCAACTGCTCGATGCCACCGGGGTCGCCGCCGATGCCGGCTACGAGCGCAGCATCGACAGCCACATCAAGAGCCTGCGCGCCAAGCTGCGCCAGGTGGCCGCCGACGGCGAGCCGATCCAGACCCATCGCGGCCTGGGCTACAGCTACTGTCCGGGACGCAGCTGATGCGCCTGGGGATGCGGATCTTCCTGGTCTATTTCCTGTTCGTCGGGCTGACCGGCTATTTCATCCTCAACACCGTGCGCGAGCAGATCCGCCCCGGTGTGCGCCAGTCCACCGAAGAAACCCTGGTCGACACCGCCAACCTGCTGGCCGAGTTGCTGCACGACGACGTCAAGGCCGGCACCCTCGGCCAGAGTCGCCTTCCCGTGCTGTTGCGCGCCTATGGGCAACGGCAGCCCAATGCCGAAATCTGGGGTCTGGCCAAGAACCAGGTGAACCATCGCATCTATGTCACCGACGCCAAGGGCATCGTCCTGCTCGACTCGACCGGCTCGGCGGTTGGCCAGGACTATTCGCGCTGGAACGACGTCTACCTGACTTTGCGCGGCGAATATGGCGCGCGCTCAACCCGCAGCGATCCGGACGATCCCGAGTCGTCGGTAATGCATGTGGCGGCGCCGATCCTCGATGGCGACAAGATCATTGGCGCGGTCACTGTGGCCAAGCCGAACAAGTCGCTGCAGCCCTACATCGACCGTTCCGAACGGCGCTTGCTGTACCTGGGCCTGGGGCTGATCGTCCTCGGTTTGCTGGCCGGTGCGGCGCTGTCCTGGTGGCTGGCACGCTCGCTGCGGCGCCTGACCGGTTATGCCGAAGCCGTCAGCGCCGGCGAGCGTGCAGCGCTGCCGAATTTTCGTGGGGGTGAGCTGGGCCAGCTAGCCGCGGCGGTCGAGCGCATGCGCACCCAGCTGGAAGGCAAGGACTATGTCGAGCGATACGTGCACACCCTGACCCATGAACTGAAAAGTCCGCTGGCGGCCATTCGTGGTGCTTCCGAGCTGCTTCAGGAGCCGATGCCGGACGCGCAGCGCCAGCGCTTTGCCGGCAATATCGAAAGCGAAAGTGCGCGCATGCAGCAGTTGATCGAGCGTTTGCTCAACCTGGCCCAGGTCGAGCAGATGCAGACCCTGGAAGAGCAGCAGCAGGTGCCGCTGGCGGCGCTGGTCGATGAGCTGTTGCTGGCCCACAGCGCGCGCATCGAAAGTGCCGGCCTGCAGGTGCGCCAGCGCGTACCGGCGTCAGTGCGCCTGCTGTGCGAGCCCTTCCTGATGCGCCAGGCGATCGCCAACCTGCTGGACAACGCCCTGGACTTCACGCCACCCGGCGGCATGTTGCTGTTCGAACTGGAACGGCGCAAAGGGCAGGTGGCCCTGAGCCTGTTCAACCAGGGCGAGGCGATTCCCGACTATGCCCTGGGCCGTTTGAGTGAGCGCTTCTACTCATTGCCGCGCCCATTCAGTGGGCGCAAGAGCACGGGGCTGGGGCTGAACTTCGTCGAGGAAGTGATGCAGTTGCACGGTGGTTCGCTGCAGGTCGCCAACGTCGAAGACGGGGTGCGCGTGCGCTTGTGGCTGCCGGCCAAACGCCTGGACTGAACACTTCACACAAGCTCCACACAGGCTCCACAAAAGTCCTCAAGGCCTCCATGTCGGGTGAGCAGACTCTGCTCATCGAAACCGGAGCCTTGCCTCATGAACCGAACCTTGAGCCTCAAACTCGGCGCCATCGCCGTGCTGATCATCCTGTTGTTGATCCCGTTGCTGATGATTGGCGGCCTGATCGACGAGCGCCAGGCGCTGCGCGACAGCGTGGTGCAGGACATCGCCCAGAGCTCCAGCTACAGCCAGCAGATCAGCGGGCCGGTGCTGGTGGTGCCGTACCGCAAGACTGAACGCCGCTGGACGCTCCAGGAGGGCCGGAGCATCCAGGAAACCAGCCAGGTCAGTGGCCATCTGTACTTTCTGCCGGAAACCTTCGCGCTCGAATCAGGCATCGATACCGAGCTGCGCTCGCGGGGGATCTACCAGGCCCGCCTGTTCCATGCCGAAAACCACATCAGCGGGCAATTCAAGCTGCCAGCACGCTGGGGGATCACCGAGGACTTTGAAGACTATCGCTTCGAACCGGCGTTTCTCGCCGTTGGCATCAGTGACATCCGTGGCATCGAGAAAGGTCTGCAGTTGCAGCTCAACGACCGACGCCTGGATTTCCAGGCCGGCACCCGCCTGGGTTGGCTGGGCAGTGGCGTGCATGTGGTCCTCGGGCCGCTCGACGGCAAGGGCGAAACCCTGCTCGACTATGCCTTCGACCTCAGCCTGCAGGGCAGCGGGCAACTGCATGTGCTGCCGGTTGGCCGCAGCACCGGCGTCAGCATGGCCGCCAACTGGCCGCACCCGAGCTTTATCGGCAACTACCTGCCTGCCAGCCGCAAGGTCGATGCCGATGGGTTCTCTGCGCGCTGGCAGACCTCGTTCTTTTCCACCAACCTGGAGGACGCCCTGGCCCAGTGCGTGACCAATGCCAATTGCGAGGATTTTCGCAGCCGGGCGTTCGGGGTCAGCTTTGTCGATCCGGTGGACCAGTACCTCAAGAGTGAACGGGCGATCAAATACGCCTTGCTGTTCATCGCCCTGACCTTCGCCGGCTTCTTTCTCTTCGAGGTGTTGCGCAACCTCAGCGTGCACCCGATCCAGTACGCCCTGGTCGGCGCGGCCCTGGCGCTGTTCTACCTGTTGCTGCTGTCGTTGTCCGAGTACCTGGGCTTCGGCCCGGCCTACCTGTTGTCGGCCGCGGCCTGTGTGCTGTTGATCGGCTTCTACCTGAGCCATGTGCTGCGCAGCCTGTGGCGGGCGCTGGGCTTCGCCCTGGGCTTGGTGGTGCTTTACGGCATGCTCTACGGGCTGCTCAGCGCCGAGGACTATGCCTTGTTGATGGGCGCGTTGTTGCTGTTCGGCTTGCTGGGGGTGTTCATGGTCCTGACCCGACGCCTGGATTGGTATGGCGTTGGCCAGGGGAGGTTGCAATGAGCGGGTTGCGGGAGGAGAGGCGTTGGGCAGCGGGGTTGGTGGTGCATATTGTGTTTTTGTGGCGTTTGCATCGCGGGGCAAGCCCGCACCCACAGTGGGAGCGGGCTTGCCCCGCGAAGAGGCCCTTCAGACCGACGGGGCGGTCGCCTGCATCGAGGGCCGCTGACTGACCTGTGCATACCAGGCCGCCAGCTTGGGCTGCTGCTCGCGCCAGGCGAAGTCCGGCATGCGAAAATCGATGTAACCCAGGGCACAGGCCACGCCGATGGCGGCGATGTCGAACGTCGAGGCCAGTTCGGCGATGTGCTCCTGCTCAAGGCTTGCCAGGCCTCGCCGGACCTTGTCCAGCTGGGCGTCGATCCAGCGGTCCCAGCGCTTGTCTTCGGGGCGCAGGAAGGTCTCGTAGCGGGTGTTCACCGCAGCATCCATGATCGCGTCGGCCAGGGAGGCCAGGGTCAGGCGGCGCCAGCGCGCCGAGCCTTCCCGGGGGATCAGCGGGTTGCCCACATGCTGCAGGTCGAGGTACTCGCAGATCACCCGGCTGTCATGCAGCACGCTGCCGTCTTCCAGGCGCAGGGCCGGGATTTTCCCGGCCGGGTTGCCCTGGTTGAGTTCGGCATCGGGGCTCACGGGCGACAGGTTGATGCTGTGCACGGCAACCCGGTCGGTCTGGCCGGTTTCGTGCAGCAGCACCATGACCTTGCGCACGAAGGGCGACGCCGGCGAGTGGAACAACATCATGCTTGGTGCAGACATGGCGATCCCTCAGTTGCCTTGCAGGCTGGGCGGCAGGCAGACACCGGTGCCACCGATGCCGCAGTAGCCGTCCGGGTTCTTGGCCAGGTACTGCTGGTGGTAGGCCTCGGCGAAGTAGACGGTCGGCGCCTGCTCGATTTCGGTGGTGATCTCGCCGAAACCGGCCTTGCTCAGTTCGGCCTGGTAGGCACGTTTGCTGGCCTGGGCCTCGTCCAGTTGCTCGGGGGTGGTGCAGTAGATCACCGAGCGGTACTGGGTGCCGATGTCGTTGCCCTGGCGCATGCCCTGGGTCGGGTTGTGCAGTTCCCAGAACATGGCCAGCAGTTCGCGGTAGCTGACTTTGTCCTGGTCGTAGACCACCAGCACCACTTCGGTGTGGCCGGTCAGGCCCGAGCAGACTTCTTCGTAGGTCGGGTTGGGGGTAAAGCCGCCGGCATAGCCGACCACGGTGCTGACTACGCCGTCACGCTGCCAGAAGCGCCGCTCGGCGCCCCAGAAGCAGCCCAGGCCGAAGATGGCGAAGCCGACATTCTCGAAGAACGGGCCGAGCAGCGGGGTGTCTTCGAAGACGAAGTGTTTCTCTGGCAGGGCCATCGGGGTTTCGCGGCCAGGCAGCGCCTGTTCCGCGGTAGGCAGGACGTTTTTGTTCACCAGGATTTCCGAGCGCAGGACCATGGCCGTTCCTCTGTTGTCAGGTCGATTGGGGTGACCTTTTCGCGGGACAAGCCCGCTCCCACCGGATACCTGTAGGAGCGGGCTTGCCCCGCGAAAGGGCCCGAATGAGTTCTATAGTGCCCGAGTGTTACGCCGCTGTCAGGCGCCGGGACCACGCGGATAACGCTTGAGTTTGTCGGCGAGCTCAGCGCCCGGAATCGGCTGGTCGAACAGGTAGCCCTGGCCGACATCGCAGCGGTGACGCCGCAGGAACGCCAGTTGCTCGGCGGTCTCGATACCTTCGGCGACCACCTTGAGCTTGAGGTTGTGGGCCATGGCCACCACCGCCGAGGTGATTTCCATGTCGTCCTGGTTGTCGGGGATCTCGTGGATGAAGCTGCGGTCGATCTTGATGATGTCGATCGGGAATTTCTTCAGGTAGCTGAGCGATGAATAACCGGTGCCGAAGTCGTCCATGGCCAGGGTCAGGCCCAGCTGCTTGAGCTGGTCGAGTTGGCGGTGGGTGTCTTCGGTGGCTTCCAGCAGCAAGCCTTCGGTCAGCTCCAGCTCCAGCAGGTGCGGGGGCAGGGCTTCTTCCTTGAGGATGGTGGCGATCGAGCTGACCAGGTCGGGGTCGGAAAACTGCTTGGGCGACAGGTTGATCGCCACCTGCAGGTTGCCCAGGCCTTCGGTGCGCAGCCGCTGGCTCATGCGGCAGGCCTGGCGGGCGATCCACTTGCCGATGGGGATGATCAGGCCGGTCTCTTCGGCGACGCTGATGAACTGGTCCGGGCGGATCATGCCCTTCTCCGGGTGGTTCCAGCGCAGTAGCGCCTCCAGCCCCAGCAAGCGGCCGCTGCGCAGGCACAGCTTGGGCTGGTAGAACACATCCAGCTCGTTCTGGGTCAGGGCCCGGCGCAGGTTGTTCTCGACGAACAGCTTGTAGCTGGCTTCGGCATTGAGCGCTTCGGTGAACACCTGGACCTGGTGCTTGCCGTTGGCCTTGGCCTTGTGCAGGGCAAGCCCGGCGTTCTTCATCAGGGTCTGCGGGTCGCGGCCATGCAACGGTGCGCAGGCCAGGCCCACGGAACCGGTGACGCTGATCAGCTGGTTGTCGACGAACATTGGTTTGTCGAGGGTCCTGAGCAACTGCTGGGCGATCTGCTGGCCACTGTCCTGGTCGGTGTTTTCGAGCAGCACGGCGAACTCGTTGCTGGCAAAGCGCGCCAGGCTACCGCCGACGCTCAGGCTGTTGCGCAGGCGCCGAGCCAGGCTGATCAGCAGTTTGTCGCCGGTCTGGTGGCCGAGGCTGTCGTTGATCCGCTTGAAGTTGTCGATGTCCACCAGCAACAGGCTGATGGGGGTGTCGCTGTCGCGGGCGAAGCGCTCATCGAGGTTGCGGATGAAGGCCGGACGGTTGCCCAGGCTGGTCAGGTTGTCGGTGTAGGCCAGGCGCTCGATGCGCTGCTGGGCCAGCTTGCTCTGGGTGATGTCTTCGTAGATGCCGATGTAGTGGGTCAGTTCGCGGTTGTCGCCGTAGACCTTGGAAATCGACAGTTGCCCCCAGTAGGGCTCGAGGTTCTTGCGCCGGCTCTTGAACTCGCCTTGCCAGCTGTTGCTCATGGCCAGGCTCGACGGCGCGTCGAACAGCAGCTCGCTGAGGTTCTCCAGGGCCGGCAGCTCCGAGAGCCGGTGGCCGTGGACCTCGTCGGTGCTGTACTGGGTGATGGCGGTGAAGCTGGGGTTGACGTACTCGACCACGCCGTCGCGGTTGACCAGCAAGAAGGCATTGGCGCTTTGTTCCACTGCGCGCTGGAACAGGTGCAGGGCGCTGGTGGCGGTGCGTCGGTTATGGTTGTTGATGACCTGGGCGAACTGGTCGGCCAGCTCGCCGGCAAAGGCGATCTCATCGGTCTGCCAGGCCCGCGTCGAGCCGGTCTGTTCCAGGCACAGTACGCCGACCACCTGGCCATCGATGCGGATACTGGCATCGAGCATGGCGTTGATGTCGCGCGGGCGCAGGCTCTCGGCCATCTCCCGGGTACGCGGGTCGTGGGTGGCGTTGTGGGCGTCGATGGCGCGGCTGGTGTGCAGGGCGTCGAGGTAGTCGGGAAAGCGGCTGGCGTCGATCGGCTCGGGCAGGCGGTATTCCTGGGTCTCGCGGTAGTAGGCGGAAATCGGCTCCAGGCGCTGGCCTTCCAGGTACCAGATGCTTGCGCAGTCGATCCTGTAGATTTCACAGGCGCTGCGGGTGATCAGTTCGGCGGCTTCGAGCAGTGAGTTGCTGGCGCTGTAGCGGTGGCGGGCCAGGTGCAGGATCAGCTCCTGCTGGGCCCGTACCCGTTCCAGATGCTCGAGCTGTTCCTGCTGGGCCCGCTGGTTGAGCTGCAGGGCGATTTGCAGGCGGTTGTTGCGGGTCTCCAGCTCGGCGGCGCCCAGGTTCGGTGCATCGCCTGACTGGGCGTCGATCACCATCAGGTAGCCTCGCAGCAGCTGGCGGTTGTGCTGCTTGTAGGCTTCGCCTGACTCCAACAGATGCAGCGGGCCCTGGGCCGTGTGCAGGGTGTAGCGCACCCGGTAGTGCGAGCGCTGGCCAAGCTGCAGCTGGATATCGTCATGCAGTTTGTAGCGCGCCTCGGGCTCCATGAGGCTGGCGTAGGGCGAGCCGACCAGGGCACACAACTCGACGGCGGCCATGCCGAACTGGCGCTCGCAGGCGGGGTCGAGGTACAGCAGCGCCCAGCTGGCTTCATTCAGGCGCTCGAAGCGCAGCATGCCGAGCCGCGAGGGCACGGGCAACTGCGTCACTACCTCGGCCACCATACGGCTGGCGGCATCAGGTTGGCTTTTCATCGAGTGCTCGCTTCAAGAAGACAGTCCGTGCAGATAGCGCAATCTGCTACTACGCGTGTTGGGCAAGGTTGCATGATGCGCAGGTGCCTGACAAGCCATACAGAGACCTCTGCGCTAACTGTTTCGGCTGCGTGGCCGGATTCTTAAGCATGACGCGCTTCGCTGGCGACTGTAGGAGCGGGCTTGCCCCGCGATGCAGTGGGGGGCCATCGCGGGGCAAGCCCGCTCCTACGGAGCGCAGCCTGGTGGCAGCGGTTAGCGGAGGGGAATCGCAGGCAAAAAAAGGTTCTTCACGGAATACAGGGGCTACGATCCTTGGGCTTGGGTGTCGAGGTGGCGAGCTTATCCATTCCATGCAGCGACGCTGCCGGCCCCTTCCGCCTTTACGG
>NZ_JALRNF010000256.1 GCF_030272895.1 Pseudomonas sp. BGr12
CGCGTGGCCGAGCTGCGCGTCGATTGCCTGCGTATCATCCCGGGCAACATCGGTCGCGAAGACCGGGTGCGCGCGGAGGTAGATGCCGCCAGCGACCGCGGTATCCCGATCCGCATCGGCGTCAACGCCGTTTCCCTGGAAAAGGACCTGCAGAAGAAATACGGCGAGCCGACCCCTGCCGCCCTGGTCGAGTCGGCATTGGGCCACGTAGAGCACCTCGACCGCCTGGAT
>NZ_JALRNF010000257.1 GCF_030272895.1 Pseudomonas sp. BGr12
TAGACGTCGGCAGGTCCGGCCTTGGGCAGGATCGCGCAGGCACTGGCAAGGCTCAGGGCCGCGGCCAGGGTCACCACGCCGTAAAGGCGGCACATGGCTCGAACGCCTTGTGTGTGTCACGGCCGAGCAGGTAGCCGCTGGGGTTGGCTTCCCGGCGCTGGGCGATCGCCTTGAGCGAGGTCCGGGTCTGGCGCAGCTCCCGAATCGCCGGTGCCAACTGGTTCAGGCCCT
>NZ_JALRNF010000258.1 GCF_030272895.1 Pseudomonas sp. BGr12
GAAGATCGAACTCGTACAGCTGGAGGGCCGCGACGGCGATACCGCCTACAACCTCCAGCGCACCCTGGATGCCATGGCCACCTGCAAGGCCGACACCGACCTGCTGGTGTTTCCGGAAACCCAGCTGATGGGTTTTGCCAATGCCGAACAAGTGCCCCATGTCGCCGAACCCCTCCTCGGCCCCAGCCTTGAGGCGGTCCGGCACGCCGAGCCCGAACAGGATGTGGCGG
>NZ_JALRNF010000259.1 GCF_030272895.1 Pseudomonas sp. BGr12
GCGACTCCTTGAGCAGCATCTCCACCGAGGAGTCGGCGGTGGCGACGCTCCTTGTCTTGCCGGCCGCGGGCTTGTCCAGGTCTTCCTTGTAGCAATAGCTGCAGCTGTGGTTGCAGCCGGTGTTGACGTTCAGTACCACGGTGTTCAACGCCGTGCGCTGGACGCGCGTCAGGCCTATTTCCGGGGTCCGGGGCGAGCCGTCGGTGCCCACTTCCAGGGCCATCAGCTCG
>NZ_JALRNF010000260.1 GCF_030272895.1 Pseudomonas sp. BGr12
GAGGGTCACATTGTCTGCGGTTTGCTGGATTTGCACCGAGTTTTCGTTGCCCTGCGGTGTGTACCGCAGGGCATTTGAGTGGATGTTGGAAACAGCTCGGTCGATCATGTGTCTGTCTCCACAGACAATCCCCTTCGCTTGCTGCGTTAGGCGTATATCCCGATACTCAGCGATCTATTGGTAGAACTCGAAGAGATTGGAGACGAGGCCGTCAAGTTCGATGTCGACCT
>NZ_JALRNF010000261.1 GCF_030272895.1 Pseudomonas sp. BGr12
CTCAGTACACCTGACCCAATGAGGTGACCGGATTGCGACTGCTGCGCAGTCGATCGCAGGCTTCGCCGGCTACCACAAAGACAGTTGCTCCCACAGTAGGGGGGCAAGCCCAGGCCCTGTGGGAGCCGGCAACGCCGGCGATTGCTGCTCAGCAGCCCATCGCTACACCTAGTAGCAACCCGCGCACGACGATGAAGTCGATCACCCGCTGCAGCCCCTGGCCGGTCTT
>NZ_JALRNF010000262.1 GCF_030272895.1 Pseudomonas sp. BGr12
CCTACATACGCCCCTGCGCTTCGATAAGGGTTCCCTCCTTACACCCTTGCTCACGCGGGGGCGCGCCGAAGGGGCGTCCCTGGCCCTGCGGCGCTCGCCGGCCATCCATGGCCGTCGCCCCACTACGAAAGGGTTCCACTCGGCCTCCTGAAGGGACGATTGATGGCGCCTGGAATATGGCGCGCTTAGAAGCAAGAGCAACAGCAAAGCGAAGCGCAGGCTCGGCTTT
>NZ_JALRNF010000263.1 GCF_030272895.1 Pseudomonas sp. BGr12
GCGGGTTTGGCGCAGAACGGGCGTGGCGGGCGTCTACCAGACGTTCTGCATGCGCAGGGTCCAGGTGTTGACATCCGGCGATCAGGTGCGCTCCGACACCGTGTCTCTGTACGCCACCAGGCCGCCGAACTGCGGCGACAGCATTAAGCCGAGGCTGGCTCCCACCAGGGTATTTTACTGTTCGATGTCATGGCTCACGCCGACGATCTTGGTTTCGCCGCCGGTGTTG
>NZ_JALRNF010000264.1 GCF_030272895.1 Pseudomonas sp. BGr12
TTACTTGTGCTTGTGTGTAGAGTCTGCGGGATTATCCATTCCATGCAGCGACGCTGCCGGCCCATTCCGACTTTACGGCGGCCTACTTTTCTCTTGGGAAAAGTAGGCAAAACCGCTGGATCCTGCATCCGGCCCACCCCAACTCTACAGGTACCAACTCTCCGGCGCCCTCCGGCGCCACAACGCCGAAGACGTTGTTAGCCAAGTATAAGGCTCGCGGTATTAGGGT
>NZ_JALRNF010000265.1 GCF_030272895.1 Pseudomonas sp. BGr12
CTGAAGATGGCTAGGTCGGTGGGGGGGTTGCCGGTGGGGGCGGGAGGCTGGGCCTGGCGGTGAGGGGGGGGCGCTGGTTGGGGGTGGGGGGGGGGGGGGGGGGGGGGGGGCGGGGGGGGGGGGGGGGGGTGGGGGGGGGGGGGGGGGGGGGGGGGCGGGCCCGCCCCGGCGACAAGGAGGGGAAGCAAGCCACAAAAACAGAAAAAGAAAAGAGCGGGAGGGCCCGAAG
>NZ_JALRNF010000026.1 GCF_030272895.1 Pseudomonas sp. BGr12
GTGCTGGTTGTACTGGCCTCATCGCCGGCGCTGCCGGCTCCCACAATGATTCTCGGCATGCCCCGGCCATTGTGGGAGCTGGCGAAGCCTGCGATCGACCGCGAAGCGGTCGTATTCCAGGCGCCGCCCGATCAGCCCGGAATCATGGCAAAGCCGACGCCGAAACGGTTCCAGGCGTTGATGGTGGCGATGGCCAGGGTCAGGTTGGCCACTTCGGCTTCACTGAAGTGTTCGAGCAGGGCGCGGTACTGGTGCTCCGGTGCGTGCAGCTCGGGCAGGCGGGTCAGGCTCTCGACCCAGGCCAGGGCGGCACGCTCGCGGGGGGTGAAGTAGGCGGTTTCTTCCCAGACGCACAGGGTTTGCAGGCGCGCCTCGGTTTCTCCGGCCTTGCGCGCATCATTGGCATGCATGTTGACGCAGTAGGCGCAGCCGTTGATTTGCGAGGCGCGCAGGCGCACCAGTTCCAGCAGCGAGTTCTCCAGCCCCGACTTGGCCAGGGCCATTTCCAGGCCGACCATGGCCTTGTAGGCCTCGGGTGCGTGTTTGGCCCATTCGATACGATTGCTCATGTTGCTCTCCGGTCAGTTCCGCATCAGGCGGCGATGGCATTACCTTAGCGCTGCACCTGTTCAGGTCGAATAGCCAATTGCGTCGATTTCACGCAGGCCAATCAGCCGAGGCTCTGCAGGGTGTCGCGCAGCCGGTCCAGGGCCGGGTCGATGTCCAGCAGGTCGATGGCGCCAAAGCCCAGGAGCAGACCCTGGCGCACCGGGGCCTGGGCATAGAAGGGCGCCAGGGCATACAGGCCGACCTCGACCTTGCGTGCCATGTCGATGACGAACTGGATGTCCAGGTCACCCTTGGCCAGGGCGCTCAGGTGATAGCCGGCCGTGGCCGGAATCACCTCGAACCAGGGCGCCAGGTCGCCGTGCAGGCGCTGGAGGATGCGCTCGCGGCGAGCGGCATAGACCTCGTGCACGCGGCGGATGTGCTTGAGCAGCGAGCCTTCGCTGATGAAGCGGGCCAGGGCCCACTGGTTGAGGGTCGGGGTGTGCCAGTCGCTCAGCTGCTTGGCGATGCACAGCGCCTCCAGCAAGGCGGGCGGCACGATCGCATAGCCCAGGCGCAGCTCCGGCAGCAGGGTCTTGGAGAAGGTCCCGACATAGGCCACCAGGCCATGGCGGTCCATGCTCTGCAACGAATCGGTGGGCCGCCCCTGATAGCGGAACTCGCTGTCGTAGTCGTCTTCGATGACGATCGCTCCCAGCGCCGCCGCCCGCTCCAGCAGGGCCTCGCGGCGCGCCGGGCTCATGGGCATGCCCAGGGGGAACTGGTGCGAGGGGGTGACATAGATCAGCCGGGTGCCGTCGGCGATCTGCTCGACGCACATCCCCTGATCATCCACCGGCACATACTGCAGGTCCGCACCCTGGGCCAGGAACAGTTGGCGCGCCGGGGTGTAGCCTGGGTCTTCCATGGCCACCCGGCAGCCCGGCTCGATCAGCACCCGGGCCAGCAGGTCCAGGGCCTGCTGGGCGCCGTTGCACACCAGCACATCCTGGCTGGCGCAGCGCACCCCGCGGGCAAAGGCGATATGCCGGGCGATGGCTTCGCGCAGCTCCGGCAGGCCCTGGTGGGCGGCGTAGCGGGCGCTGCCCTGGCGAATCTGGCGCAGCGCATACTGGTTGCAGCGGCGCCAGTCATCGAAGGGAAACTGCGCCTTGCTCGAGGCGCCACCGATGAAGTCGTAGCGCAGGGTGCTCGCCGCCAGGTCCTTCATCAGGCTGGCACGCGAACGCCACCTGGCCAGGGTCGCGGCGCTGGCCAAGGGAATGTCCGGGGTCGGTGTGGCAGCGCGGGTCGGGGCAGGGGTGATGAAGGTGCCCTTGCCCACCTGGCCACTGAGCAGGTTGTCGTAGGTCAGGCGCGAATAGGCCTCGGCGACGGTCTTGCGGGAAACACCCAGTTGTTCGGCCAGCAGCCGGGTCGGTGGCAGTTGGGTGCCGGCGGCCAGGCGACCGCTGTCGATGCCGTCGCGCAGTTGCCGGTAGAGCTGTTCGGCCAGGCCTTTGCTGCCGTGCAGGCTGATATGAAGTTCCATGGGGGTCCAGGCGCCAGTGTCTGACGTCGAGAGTACCCGATTTCCCTACAACCGTTGATCCCCTGGGCCGACGCCTTGGCCCAGGCGCGCCACACTTTAGAGGTCGGGGTTCTCCGGCACGTCGGGGAACCTCTTGCCCACACAGGAGCGTCGCCATGTACCTGCGAACTCTGTTGGCCCTCGGGCTGGCGTTGAGCGCTACCGCCCAGGCTTCCGAATCCGTCGCCGTGTACCACTACGGCATGCCGCTGGATATCGCCCGAGTCGTACAGATGAGCGAACCTGATACCGAGCTTTGCGATGTGGTGCAGGCCAGCATGGTCTACGTCGACTCGGCTGGCCAGCAGCACACCTTGCAGTACCTGAAGCTGGCTGACGTCTGCAGCAATCAGGGTTAGTCCCAGGCGGGCGCCAGGCCTTGCGGGTCGGTCAGGCGCAGGCCGCTGTCGAGGGCGGCAATGCGGGTCATGTCCTGCTCGCTCAGTTTGAGGTCGCGGGCCTTGAGGTTGCCGGCCAGGTTGTCGCGACGGGTCGAGGACGGGATCACCGCATAGCCCAGTTGCATGGCCCAGGCCAGGGTTACCTGTGCCGGGGTGGCGTTGTGCTGCCTGGCGATTTCCTGGATGACCGGATCCTGCAGGACCTTGCCATAACCCAGGGTCATGTAGGAGGTCACGGCAATGCCCTGTTCCTGCATGAACGTCACCAGCTTGCGGTTTTGCAGGTAGGGGTGCAGCTCGATCTGGTTGGTGGCGATCGCCTCTTTGCCGACCACCGCGATGGCCTGGCGCAGCAGCTCGATGGTGAAGTTGGACACGCCGATCTGGCGGGTCAGACCCTGGTCGCGGGCTTCGGCCAGGGCGCCCATGAACTCGCTGACCGGCACTGCGCCCTCGGGCGATGGCCAGTGGATCAGGGTCAGGTCCAGGTGGTCGGTACGCAGCTTGTGCAGGCTGTCCTTGAGGCTTGGGATCAGCTTGTCGGCACCCAGGTTCTCGGTCCAGATCTTGCTGGTCAGGAACAGTTGCTCGCGCGGCACGCCACTGGCGGCGATCGCCTGGCCGACCTCGGCCTCGTTGCCGTAGATCTGTGCGGTATCGATGGCCCGGTAGCCGAGCTCCAGGGCCTGGGTGACGGAATCGATGACGACCTGGTCCTTGAGGCGGAACGTGCCTAGGCCGAGCAGGGGAATGGACATGGAAGGGCTCCTCGTAAAGGGCTGATGACGGTGAGGGCTGCAGTATTGCGACAGTGCTGCGTGGGAAACATCCCTGCTACGACACAACTTTTTTGCTTGTGCCGCACGAATCTTCCAAGCAGATGATAGCCTTGCAGTGTCAGTCGCAATGGATCTGGTCATGACCCGGCACAAGCTCAGCATTCGTCAACGCAATGTTGACAACATCCTCCTGGCGGCCGAGCAGGTCTTTGCCGAAAAGGGCTTCGCCGGCACGGCCATGGCCGATATCGCCGAGGCGGCGCAACTGCCGCGCAGCAATGTGCACTACTACTTCAGCACCAAGGCCGAGCTGTACCAGGCGGTGCTGTTCGGCCTGCTGGACGTGTGGAAGCAGGACGCCCTGTGTTTCGAACTCTACGACGACCCGCGCATCGTGCTGTCCACCTACATCCGCGCCAAGATGAACCACTCGCGCACCCGGCCCTACGGCTCCAAGGTCTGGGCCAACGAGATCATCCACGGTGCGCCCAACCTGGGGGCTGCCCTGGACGATCCGCTGTATGACTGGGCGAAAATGAAAGAAGCCAAGATCCGCCAGTGGATCGACGACGGCCGCATCCTGGCGGTGGAGCCTTCGGGGCTGCTGTACATGATCTGGGCCTCGACCCAGCACTATGCCGACTTCAGCCACCAGGTCGGTTTGCTCAACGACCATCAGCCGCTGAGCGACCTGCAGTTCGAGCGGGCGGTGCAGACGGTGACCAGCGTGATCCTGCGCGGGATCGGCCTGGAGCCTTGATCGGCGCTGATCCGTATTAATCCCGCCAACCTGAATCTGTAACTCAATACACCCCGACGCCATAGTAAGGGCCTCCGTGATGAGGTCCGAACCATGTATCAATATGACGAGTATGACCGTGCGCTGGTGTTCGAGCGCGTGGCGCAGTTTCGCGATCAGGTGCAGCGTTTCATGGCTGGCGAACTCAGTGAGGAAGAGTTCCTGCCCCTGCGCCTGCAAAATGGCCTGTACCTGCAAAAGCACGCCTACATGCTGCGCGTGGCGATTCCCTATGGCACCCTCGGCGCCCGCCAGCTGCGAACCCTGGCGCTGATCGCCCGCGAGTACGACCGTGGCTATGGCCATTTCACCACGCGTCAGAACATCCAGTTCAACTGGATCGAGCTGGCCCAGGTGCCGGACATCCTCCAGCGCCTGGCCGAGGTCGAGATGCACGCCATCCAGACCTCCGGCAACTGCGTGCGCAACATCACCACCGAGGCCTTCGCCGGGGTGGCGGCCGACGAACTGCTCGACCCGCGCCCGCTGGCCGAGATCCTGCGCCAGTGGTCGACCATCAACCCGGAGTTCCTGTTCCTGCCGCGCAAGTTCAAGATCGCCATCTGCTCGGCAGTTGAAGACCGGGCGGCGATCATGATGCATGACATCGGCCTGTACCTGTACCGCGACGAGCTGGGCCAAATGTGCCTGCGGGTGATGGTCGGCGGCGGCCTGGGGCGCACGCCGATCCTCGGCCTGCAGATCCGCGAGGGCCTGCCGTGGCAGCATTTGCTGTCCTACGTCGAGGCAATCCTGCGGGTGTACAACCGCCATGGCCGGCGCGACAACAAGTACAAGGCGCGGATCAAGATCCTGGTCAAGGCCCTGGGCATCGAGGCCTTCGCCCGGGAAGTGGAGCAGGAGTGGCAGCACATCAAGGACGGCCCGGCGCAACTGACCGAGGCTGAGTTCCAGCGCGTGGCCGCGGCCTTCGAACCGCCGGCCTATGACAGCGTGGTCGACAGCGAGCTGGACTTCGAGACTCACCTGGCCCAGGACCACGGCTTCGCCCGCTGGGTGGCCTGCTGCGTCAAGCCGCACAAGGTCCCGGGCTATGCCAGCGTGGTGCTGTCGACCAAACCCGGTGCAGCATCGCCGCCCGGCGACCTGACCGCCGCGCAGATGGAGGCGGTGGCCGACTGGTCCGAGCAGTTCGGCTTCGGCGAAATCCGCATCGCCCATGAGCAGAACCTGATCCTCCCGGACGTACGCAAGCAGGACTTGCACGCGCTCTGGCGCCTGGCCTGCGAGCGTGGCCTGGGCACCGCCAACATCGGCCTGCTGACCGATATCATCGCTTGCCCCGGCGGCGACTTCTGTGCCCTGGCCAATGCCAAGTCGATTCCGATCGCCCAGTCGATCCAGCGCTGCTTCGAGGACCTGGACTACCTGCACGACCTGGGCGACCTGAGCCTGAACATCTCCGGCTGCATCAATGCCTGCGGCCACCACCATATCGGCAACATCGGTATCCTCGGCGTCGACAAGAACGGCAGCGAGTGGTACCAGGTGACCCTCGGCGGCGCCCAGGGCAAGGACAGCACCCTGGGCAAGGTGATCGGCCCGTCCTTCAGCGCCGCGCAAATCCCCCAGGTGATCGAGCAGATCATCGCCACCTACTGCGCCTACCGCGAACTGGACGAGCCGTTCATCGACACCGTGCGCCGGGTGGGCTTGGAGCCGTTCAAGGAACGGGTGTACGCCAGCCGGTCGGAGGAGCTGATATGCGTAATGTGATCGCCCTGCGCGGTGGCGAGCCGACCTTGCTGGAGGACGATGCCTGGCAGTTACTGCGCGACAGCGAGCAGCCGCTGCCGTCCGGCTTGTTGCTGTTACCGCTCAAGACCTGGCTGGAACGCCAGGGCCAGCAACCGGACGGTCGCGACGGCCTGTGGCTGGGGCCCGACGACGAGATCGAGCCCCTGGCGCCGTTACTGCCGAACCTGCCGCTGATTGCCATCGACTTTCCCAGCTTTCGCGACGGCCGCGGCTACAGCCAGGCCTACCTGTTGCGCACGCGCCTGGGTTGGCAGGGCGAGTTGCGGGCCATTGGCGATGTGCTGCGCGATCAGCTCAGCCATATGCGCCAGTGTGGCTTCGACAGTTTCGCGGTGCGTGAAGACAAATGCGCCGAGGATGCCCTCAAGGGCCTGGCGGGGATGAGCGTGCTGTACGGGCGTTCGGTGATCGAGCCGCGACCGCTGTTTCGTCGTCGCTAGCCCGGGGTGAGCGAAAGCCTTAGAGTGTGGGCCTACTTATTTTCGCTCAAGGCTTGGCTCATGACCGATCTCAGTGCATTCCCGATCACCCGCAAATGGCCCGCCCGTCACCCTGAACGGCTGCAGTTGTACTCGCTGCCCACGCCCAACGGGGTGAAGGTGTCGATCATGCTCGAAGAGATCGACCTGCCTTACGAGGTGCACAAAGTCAGCTTCGACAGCAACGACCAGCTGACGCCCGAGTTCATCTCCCTGAGCGCCAACAACAAGATCCCGGCCATCCTCGACCCTGACGGCCCGGGCGGCCAGCCGCTGCCGTTGTTCGAGTCCGGGGCGATTTTGCTCTACCTGGCCGAGAAGACCGGCCGGCTGCTGCCGAAGGATCCGGCGCTGCGCTACGAGGCGATCCAGTGGCTGATGTTCCAGATGGGCGGGGTCGGGCCGATGTTCGGCCAGGTCGGTTTTTTCAATATCTTTGCCGGCAAGGACTACGAGGACAAGCGCCCGCGTGACCGCTACGTGGCCGAGTCGCGGCGCCTGCTCGGTGTGCTGGACAAGCGTCTGGAAGGGCGCGACTGGGTGATGGGCGATTACAGCATCGTCGATATCGCCATCTGGCCCTGGGTGCGCAACCTGATTGTGCGCTATGACGCGGCCGAGCTGGTGGGGATGGCCGATTTTGCCAATGTGCGGCGGGTGCTGGAGGCCTTCCTGGCCCGGCCGGCGGTGCAGCGCGGCCTGAAGATCCCCGGGTGACCCCCCGTGGGAGCGGGCTTGCCCCGCGATTGCGTGTTGTCAATTACATCGCATCGCGGGGCAAGCCCGCTCCTACGGGTAGGAATTAGATCAGCTGCGTCAGCAACCAGTACAAGCCGCCGGCCAGCACGATCGCAGCCGGCAAGGTCAGTACCCAGGCCATCAGCAAGTTGAAGATGGTCCGCATCTGCAGCCCCGAACCATTGGCGACCATGGTCCCGGCCACCCCCGACGACAACACGTGGGTGGTCGATACCGGCAAGCCGTACATGTCCGCTGCACCGATGGTGCACATCGCCACAAGCTCCGCCGAGGCACCCTGGGCGTAAGTCAGGTGGGTCTTGCCGATTTTCTCGCCCACCGTGATCACGATGCGCCGCCAGCCGACCATGGTCCCCAGGCCCAGGGCAATGGCCACAGCGACCTTGACCCAGAGCGGGATATAGCGGGTGGCATCGTCGAGCTGGTGCTTGAACCGTTGCAACTGGTCGTGGGTGCCGGCATTGAAGGTCACCAGCTGGTGCTTGTCGATCAGGCGGATGGTCTCGCTGGTCAGGTACATGTCGTTGCGCACGTTGGCCATGGCTTCGGCCGGCACCTTGTTGAGCGATCCGTAGCCTTTGACTTCGCTACCGATGCTGCCGGTCAGGGTGGCCAGGGCCGGAATCAGTTCGGGGCTGGCGGCAGGTTGGCGGATGAAGTCGCTCAGGGTCTTCCTCGGGTCGCTGACCACCAGCTGCGGTGCGTTGCGTTGCAGGGCCTGCTGGGTCGCTTCGGCGACGCTGGCAAAGTGCATTGACTGTTCGGCCGGCATGGTCCGGTTCAGGGCATAGGCCATGGGCAGGGTGCCGACCAGGATCAGCATGATCAGGCCCATGCCTTTCTGGCCGTCGTTGGAGCCGTGGGCGAAGGACACGCCGGTGCAGGTGAGGATCAGCAAACCACGAATCCACCAGGGCGGCGGGGTGTTGCCGACCGGCGCCTGGTACAGGTCGCGGCGCTTGACCAGCATGCGCAGGGCCACCAGCAGCAGCGCGGCGCAGGCAAAGCCGACCAGCGGCGAGAGCAGCAGCGAGTAACCGACCTTGCCGGCCTGGGCCCAGTCCACGCCGCTGGTGCCGTCGCGGCCATGCATCAGTGCGTTGGCTACGCCCACGCCGATGATCGAGCCGATCAGGGTATGGGAGGACGAGGCCGGCAGGCCCAGCCACCAGGTGCCCAGGTTCCAGATGATGGCCGACAGCAGCAGGGCGAAGACCATGGCAAAGCCGGCCGAGGAGCCGACCTTGAGTATCAGCTCCACCGGCAGCAGGGCGATGATGCCGAAGGCCACGGCGCCGCTGGAAAGCAACACGCCGAGGAAGTTGAAAAAGCCGGACCACACCACAGCCACCGAAGCGGGCAGGGAATGGGTGTAGATCACCGTGGCCACGGCATTGGCGGTATCGTGGAAGCCGTTGACGAACTCAAAGCCCAGGGCGATCAGCAAGGCGACGCCCAGCAGCAGGAACGGGGTCCAGGTGGTGACCACCGTGCCGGTCGCCTCGACATCCCGGAACAAACTCCAGGCCGAGTAAGACAGGCCGGCCATCAACAGACCGAAGAACAGCATCAGGGTCAAGCGCCCGGGCCTCTGATGCAGGCGTGGGCGCGGGTCAGTTGTGGTCAGCGATGGACGGCTGGCCAGCGTCGGGGTAGTCATGCTGACTCCGGGTGGTTTTACCTCAGGCACCAAGCATAGAAAAAAACCGCGACAGCGCCGTGACTTCGGTCAAAGAAAGTCCTAGGTTGAGAGAAAGAGCCGGAGCTTTCCGATGATCCGTTGCAAGCGCGCCTATGACCCTGTCGAACCCGGCGATGGCCAGCGGGTGCTGGTCGACCGGCTGTGGCCGCGCAACAGGCGCAAGGACCAGTTGCAGGCCCTGTGGGTGCCCGAGGTTGCACCGTCCACGGCGTTGCGCCAGGCCTTTCACCAGGGGCAGGTGGATTTTGCCGGGTTTGCCGAGCGCTACCGCCAGGAGCTGGCGGCGCACCCCGAGCACTGGTGGCGCCTGCTGGGGCAGGCGGAGCAGGGCGATGTGACCTTGCTCTATGCCGGCAAGGACACCGCGCAGAACAATGCCCTGGTGCTGGCGAGCTGGCTGGAGGACGAGCTGGAGCGTCGCGGGCCGTCAAGCTCGCCGGTCTGCTACGCCCCTGTGGGAGCGGGCTTGCCCGGCGATTGAATGCGCTGCGACATCGCGGGGCAAGCCCGCTCCCACAGGGAGGTGTGATCATGCAATTGATTGCCGCCACCGACCAGTACCTCACCTTCGCCCGCGACCTGACCCGGCGGGCCATGCTGCGCTATTACCGGGAATTCGACCTGCTGTGGATCGAGGAGGCCTTCAACCAGGCCTGGGGCTGGCGCGAGCAGTGGTTGATTGTCGAGGATGACCAGCTCCTGGGGTATTGCAGCCTCAGCCAGGACCGCCAGGCCCTGTACATCCGCGAACTGCACCTGATCGAGAGTGCCCGCGGGCGCGGCGTGGGCACCCGGGTGCTGGAGCAGTTGGCCGGCTGGGCCGCCGAGCGGCGCCTGCCCTTGATGCGCCTGACGGTGTTCAAGAGCAACCCGGCGCAGGCCCTGTACCGGCGCCAGGGCTTCGACGCGGTGGGGGAAGACGAGTGTTTCGTGCGTATGCAGCGGACCATTGACTTGTGTGCCGGTGCAGGTCCCGTGCATAGTGCTACACCGTATGGGTGATGTAATAAGGACGTTGAACTGGCATGAACGGAATCGGATCCCGCCTGAGAGAGGAAAGGGAGCGCCTGGGCCTGACCCAGCGCGTGTTCGGTGACATCGGCGGGGTCGAACCCAACGCCCAGGGCAAGTACGAAAGCGGCGAACGAACGCCCAAGGCCGACTACCTGGCCGCCGTTGCCGCGCGCGGCGTGGACGCCCTGTATGTGTTGAGCGGGGAGCGTACGCCGTTGCCCCAGGGCAGCCTGAGCCCGGAAGAAGACCGGCTGCTGGGCTGTTTTCGCACCCTCTCGGCCCACGACCAGGCGGCCATCCAGCAATTGCTGGGCAGTCTGGCCGATGCGCTGCCGCAGGCCGCCGGCTATCCGCGGAGCGTTTTTTCCCGTGCCGCGGGCAAGGGCAAATCGGCATCGACACGATGACGCGTTCCAGTATGTTTGCCACGCGGTTTTTTGCTAAGGTGGCGGGATCCAATTGCCGCCGCAGTGCGAGGTGTCTGCTTGATTAGGGTCCTGGTGGTCGATGACCACGATCTGGTGCGTACGGGCATCACCCGCATGCTGGCCGATATCGACGGCTTGCAGGTCGTGGGCGAGGCCGACTCCGGCGAGGCTTCGCTGAAGGTAGCGCGCGAGCTCAAGCCCGATGTGGTCCTGATGGACGTGAAAATGCCCGGGATCGGCGGCCTTGAAGCCACGCGCAAACTGCTGCGCAGCCACCCCGACGTGAAAGTGGTGGCGGTTACTGTCTGTGAAGAAGACCCGTTTCCCACCCGCCTGTTGCAGGCCGGTGCCGCCGGCTACCTGACCAAGGGTGCGGGCCTGGATGAAATGGTCCAGGCCATTCGCCTGGTGTTCGCCGGCCAGCGCTACATCAGCCCGCAGATCGCCCAGCAACTGGCGCTCAAGTCGTTCCAGCCGCAAGGCTCGCCGTTCGATGCGCTGTCGGAGCGGGAAATCCAGATCGCCCTGATGATCGTCGGCTGCCAGAAGGTACAGATCATCTCCGACAAACTGTGCCTGTCACCGAAAACGGTCAATACTTACCGTTACCGGATCTTCGAAAAACTCTCGGTCACCAGCGACGTCGAGCTGACGCTGCTGGCGGTCCGCCATGGCATGGTTGACGCCAGTCTCTGAGCCCATGACCCCTACATTCGATTCAAGTGCCTTCCTGGCGACCTGCAGCGGTCGTCCGGGCGTCTACCGGATGTTCGACGGCGATGCCCGGCTGCTGTATGTCGGCAAGGCAAAAAACCTCAAGAAGCGCCTGGCCAGCTATTTTCGCAAGACCGGCCTGGCGCCGAAGACGGCTGCCCTGGTGGGGCGGATCGCCCAGGTCGAAACCACCATCACCGCCAATGAGACCGAAGCGCTGCTGCTGGAGCAGACGCTGATCAAGGAATGGCGCCCGCCGTACAACATCCTGCTGCGTGACGACAAATCCTACCCTTACGTGTTTTTGTCTGACGGACCCTTCCCGCGCCTGGGCATCCACCGGGGAGCCAAGAAGCAGAAGGGCAAGTACTTCGGGCCCTATCCCAGCGCCGGCGCCATCCGCGAAAGCCTCAGCCTGTTGCAAAAGACCTTCTTCGTGCGCCAGTGCGAAGACAGCTACTACAGCAACCGCACCCGACCGTGCCTGCAATACCAGATCAAGCGCTGCAAGGCGCCCTGCGTCGGGCTGGTCGAGCCTGAGGAATATGCCGTGGATGTGCGTCACTCGGTGATGTTCCTCGAAGGGCGCAGTCACCAACTGACCAATGAGCTCAATGCCGAGATGGAACAGGCGGCCATGGCCCTGGAATTCGAGAAGGCCGCCGAACTGCGCGACCAGATCGCCTTGCTGCGCCGGGTCCAGGACCAGCAGAGCATGGAGGGTGGCAGCGGCGACGTCGATGTGGTGGCCGCCTTCATCAACCCGGGCGGCGCCTGCGTGCACCTGATCAGCGTGCGCGGCGGCCGGGTGCTGGGCAGCAAGAACTTCTTTCCCCAGGTGGGCATCGAGGAAGACGTGGCCGAAGTCATGGCCGCGTTCCTGTCCCAGTACTACATTGGCAATGCCGAGCGCGACCTGCCGGGCGAGTTGATCGTCAACGTGGTGCATGAAGACTTCGAGGCCATCAGCACCGCCATCGAAACCCTGCGAGGCCGCGAACTGACCATCAGCCACCGGGTGCGTGGCACCCGGGCGCGCTGGCAGCAACTGGCAGTGACCAACGCCGAGCAGGCGCTGATGGCGCGCCTGGCCAACCGTCAGCACATGGCCTCGCGCTTCGAGGCCCTGGCACAGGTGCTGGACCTGGACGAAACCCCGCAGCGCCTGGAGTGCTACGACATCAGCCATTCCAGTGGCGAAGCGACGGTAGCCTCCTGCGTGGTATTCGGCCCCGAGGGGCCGCTGAAGTCCGATTACCGGCGCTTCAATATCGAGGGTGTGACCCCGGGCGACGACTATGCCGCCATGCACCAGGCCCTGACCCGGCGCTTCGGGCGGATCAAGGACGGCGAGGGCAAGCTGCCGGATGTGCTGCTGGTGGACGGCGGCAAGGGCCAGCTGAACATGGCTCGCGACGTGCTCCAGGAACTGGCCGTACCCGACCTGATTTTGCTCGGCGTGGCCAAGGGCGTGACCCGCAAGGCCGGCTTCGAAACCCTGTACCTCAATGACGTGGCCCACGAGTTCACCCTCAAAGGCGACTCGCCGGCGCTGCACCTGATCCAGCAGATTCGTGACGAGGCGCACCGCTTTGCCATTACCGGCCACCGCGCCCGGCGCGGCAAGGCCCGGCGCACCTCGAGCCTGGAAGACGTGGCAGGCGTTGGGCCAAAGCGCCGTCGCGACCTGCTCAAGCACTTCGGCGGCTTGCAAGAACTGACCCGCGCTAGCATCGAAGAAATTGCCAAGGCACCGGGAATCAGTAAAAAGCTTGCCGAGTCGATTTATGCCAACCTGCATAGCGAGTAGAATGCGGGCTCACTTTGCAGCCAGTTGTGCCGATGAATATTCCAAATCTACTTACCGTTCTTCGCGTCCTGCTCATACCGATCTTCATTCTGCTGTTTTATGTTCCATATCACTGGAGCTACCTGGCAGCGAGCAGTGTCTTCGCCATCGCCGCGGCCACCGATTGGCTCGACGGCTACCTGGCCCGTCGCCTGCAGCAGAGCACCCCGTTCGGCGCCTTCCTGGACCCGGTGGCCGACAAGCTGATGGTCGCCGTGGCCCTGGTGTTGCTGGTGCAAGCCCATGCCAACCTGTGGCTGACCTTGCCGGCGGCGGTCATCATCGGCCGCGAGATCGTGGTCTCGGCTTTGCGCGAGTGGATGGCCGAGCTCGGGGCGAGGGCGCACGTGGCGGTGTCGAACCTGGGCAAGTGGAAAACCGCCGCACAGATGCTGGCCCTGGTGATCCTGCTGGCCAACCCGGCCGTGCTGAGCTTCTGGGTGGTGCTGGGCTATTCCTTGCTGATGATCGCCGCCGGCCTGACCCTGTGGTCGATGGTGCAGTACCTGCGCGCCGCCTGGCCGCACCTGCGCGAAGGCTCGGAAAAAAAATAAAGCTTTTTTGAATCAAGGGCTTGACGCCATTCTGTGATCCTATAGAATGGCCACCACCAAGACGCGGGAATAGCTCAGTTGGTAGAGCACGACCTTGCCAAGGTCGGGGTCGCGAGTTCGAGTCTCGTTTCCCGCTCCAAATATCGATGTGCAGGTTTCAGCAGAAGTCTGCAAATCACGAAAAAAGAGGCCTAGGCCTCTTTTTTTTCGTCCGCAGAAAACTGTCGGGATCTGCAACCCGCCACGCCTTTCAAGTACATCAATAAGTACATCGAAATGCGGGTGGCATCGACGGGTTGAATCCACAGCCAGAAGTAGTCATTCGTAGGTGTCCAGGAAATCCAGAGTCATTCAGGATTTGAAGGTGACCGTCCGGCCAAGTCACCTAGCGCAGCAAACAGCCCGCCGAAGAGGCGCGGGCTGTTTGCTGCGCTCACCCACGGCGCTGCGCACGCTCTCAGTATCAGGTGTTCGCTGTATACCAGGGGCGTTGTATGCGCAGCGCCAACCGGTCGATCTGCGGCACCAGCAGGTTGGCGGCAAGCACGGCGAAGCAGAGACCATCGGCATAAAGCCCGAATTCGCGAATCGATTCTGTCAGCGCGCCAACGGCCAAGCCGAAGAGGATGCGACCGGCGCGTGTATCGGGACTGGTGACCGGATCGGTGGCAATGAAGAAGGCGGTGAAGAGGTACCCACCGAGACTGAGGTTGTACAGGCTTTCCTGCAGGCTATGGCCGGCGGCCATGCACAGCAATACCGTGCTCGCGAGCATCGCCAGCGGAATCTCGATGCGGATCACCCGCAGGCAAGCCAGTAACAAACCGCCGGCAACATAGCCGTACCCTGACAGATTGGGGGTGGTCAGCGTGAACTCGTTCTGAGCCAATTGAGTGGCGCCGGCGAACGCATCGAGGTCAAGGCGTGGCGCCAGCTGTAGCTGTTGTAGAAGAACCGCCTTGGCGTCCAGGGTCACGGTCCAGGGGGCATGGTCCGATGGCGCGGGGTACAACTGCTGGTAGAAGCAGATTGCAACGATCCCCAGGCCCACCATGGCGGGGTTGAGACGATTGCGACCCAGGCCTCCACTGCCGTGTTTACAGAGCGCGAGAGCGGCAAAAGTGGCCAGGGCGATCATCCATAGCGGCACCAGCAGCGGCAATGCCCGAGCCAGTATCAGGCCTAGCACCAGCCAGCTGAGGTCGCTCAGACCCTCGCGTACATTACACCCGCGCAGGCGCAGCAGGCCGGCTTCGAAGCCCAGGGCGAGCAGCACGCACCAGAAGATTTGCAACCAGACCACGACGCCAAATTGCCAGGCGTACAGGGCGGTGCCCGGCAGGAGACACAAGATGACCAGCAGCATCACCGTGCGCAGTCGTTGCGGAGTGGGACGGCGTACCAGGCTCATGCACGTATCTCCGTCTTGCTCTGGCGGAAGCGATCGCGCAGCGGGATATTGCTCGGGCAGATGCTGCTGCAGCTGCCGCATTCGATACAGGCATCCAGGCGCAGTTCCTGCAGGCTGGCCTTGTCAAGGCGTTCGGCGGCAGCGTAGAGATCCAGCGGTCTGAGCGACATCGGGCAGACATCCACGCAGCGCGTACAGCGAATGCAACTGCCCGCGGGTTGGGTTGCCGGCAGGTAGCGCTCAGCGCCGAATATCAGGCAACTGCTGGTCTTGCTGATGACGGCGGTGGGGTCCGGTAGCGGCTGTCCCATCATCGGGCCGCCGACCTGGGTCCATTGTCCTTCGGCGGCCGCACCAGCAATCGCGCGCAGTGCGCTGACCGGGTAACCCACCGGCACCAGGACATTCCCGGGGCGCTCGCAGTTCCCGGTCAGCGTCAGCACGCGTTTTATCAGGGGTTCGCCCTGGAAGATGGCCCGGCCCAGTGCGTAGAGCGTTGCGACATTCAGCGCCAGGACGCCGATATCGGCGGGCCGGGCGCCTGGCGCCAGGTTGCGGCCACTAAGGCTCTTGATCATCAACGGCTGCCCCCCTGCCGGGTAACGCTCCGGTAGCGGACAAATCTCGACCCGGGTGCGCGCCTGGCGAGCGGCGGCGCGCAACGTGGCCATCGCCTCCGGTTTGTTGGTTTCGACACCGAAACGGGTCAGCGTTATTCCCAGCAGTGCGGCGACAAAGTCGGCGGCTTCGATCAACGCTTCGGCATGTTCGCGCATGAGGCGGTCATCGCAGGTAAGGAAGGGCTCGCATTCGGCACCGTTGATCAGCAGCAGATCGGGCTGCTGGGCGCCGGCCAGCTTGAGGGCCGTCGGGAAGCCCGCCCCGCCAAGGCCGACTATGCCCATCTGCAATGCTCGTTCGACCAGCGTCTCGGGCGTTTGCGGTAGCCCCGGCACCGGGCGTTCGATCCACTCATCCAAACCATCTGCGTTCAGAATGACGGCCATCACTGGCTCGGCCGAGTCGGCCGCGAAGGCGAGGTCAATCCGTTCCACGATGCCGGAGGTGCTGGCATGCACCCAGGCGGTGTTGTCATCGCCAATACCGATCACCTCGCCCTTGCGCACATGCTGTCCCGGCTGCACGCAAGGCTGGACAGACCGGCGACCGCGCCCGAGCGGAATCGCCAGCTGTATTTTTCCGATCGCGACCGGGACAACCGGCGTGGCGTTGGACAGCTCTTTGTAGCCCCTGAGCTCGATCCCTCCGTGCCAACTACGCTGTGAGGGTGAGGCGATGGCCAACAGGCGGCGCCAGAAGGGTTTGTGTTGCGGCTGACGCTGGGCGCGGATGCGGCCCTGCATGCGTTCGGCGTTCTGCAACGAATGGCTAGACATGTTCTGTCCTCCAATTTTTGGACAAAAACCGCCCCGATGCGCTAATGCACATGATGGTTTTTTGGCTTCCGGGACGTTGAGCGAAAAGGGAGGGGGGACAAATGATCACCCGCGCAACTCAGAGTGTTGAATCGGGGCTTTGTTCGGTTTTTGCTCAGATTTGCTGATGAGCGGTAGACCAATTGCCAGCTTGCGTGGTGGTCAGCAGGTGTGCTGCGAGGCGTCGTCGCCAACGGCCATGGTGTGTTCCCAGGCCCTGGGCCGGGTAGTCCACGTTCGCTGGAGAATACCTTCGAAGGTCAGGCGCAGGTACATCCCACGCGCAGGCGTGGGTTCTGGCGAAATAACGTGCGCCGCGAAGCGGCGGCCAGAATCAGCGAGGTGTCGAATGATGCGCGCAAGCCTGCTGTTTATGCTGCTGACGTTGCTGTATGGCTGCGGCGAACGGATCGAACGCTTTTCCGGGCCGACCATGGGAAGCACGTATTCGATCCAGTACGTACCCACCGCGCAGACGCCCGACTCGCGGAAAGTAAAAGCCGAAGTCGAGAGAATACTCGAGACGCTCGACCAGCAGTTCTCCACCTGGCGCGGCGACTCCGTGGTTTCGCGCTTCAACGATCTGCCGGCCGGTGCCTGTCAGGCGGTGCCGGACGATATGCGTCACTTGCTGGCGTACAGTGAGTTACTGTTCCGCGAGAGTGGCGGGGCTTTCGACCTGACGGTGCTGCCATTGATGAACCTCTGGGGCTTCGGCCCGCATTCACGAGAGAAGCAGGTGCCGGATGCGAGCGCGCTGGCACGGGAGCGGGAGCGGGTAGGGCTCCAGCACGTGCACCTGGATGGAGAAAAGCTGTGCAAGGATGTGGCGGCGCAACTGGATTTCGACAGCCTGGTCGCCGGCTATGCGGTGGATCGGGTCGGCGACAGGCTTTCGGCCCTGGGTATCCAGGCCTATCTGGTCGAGATCACCGGCGAACTCAAGGGGGTCGGCCGCAAGCCGGATGGCTCGCCCTGGCGCATCGCCCTCGAGGTGCCGAGCGGTGGGCGCGAGCAGCACGTGGAGCACGCCATTGCACTGGATGGCTATGGCGTTTCTACCGCCGGCGATTACCGCAACTATTTCGAGGAAGGTGGCCAGCGCTATTCGCACACCTTCGATCCACGTGTCGGTAGGCCAGTCAAGCACGCGCTGGCGGCAGTGACGGTGGTCGACCCTTCGGCGCTGCATGCCGATGCCCTGGATACACTGTTGATGGTGCTCGGCCCGGAGGAGGGCTATGCCTTCGCCGAGCGGCATGACGTCGCCGCCTATTTCATCATGCACCAGGGGCTGGGATTCGTTGCTCGGGCGACGCCGCGATTTGAGTCGTTGTTTCCCCCGCAGGGCAAGACGAAGCATTAGGCGCAGGCGGTGGGGAGTGGGTGCTTGTCATGACGGTAGTGAATGTCAGCCTTCGGTGCCGACCAAGGCGCCAGCGAACAGAAGAGAAGCGCCTTGCCCGGCGCCGAAGCGGGTCGATAACCTGCCTCGACGCCAGGGCGCGTGTCAGCCTTCGCGGTAGGTGCCTTTTTGCTTGGCGGCATGGATGGCCAGGGCGTCCATGAGCGTCGGAGACAGGCAGTCGTAGGGTTCCAGGCCAAGCTCGCGCAGGCGGGCACGGATCGCATCCATCTGCGCGGGTGGAGTTCCGCTTTCGATCACCGAGGACACGAACGCGGCAAAGCCTGGTGCCGACCAGCCGCTCTGCGGGGAGAGCTCGGTATGCACGAAGTCCAGGCCGTAGAAGGGGTGGCCGGTGTTCTCGATGCGCCCGAACAGGTGTGCGCCACAGTCGCGACAGGCGTGGCGCTGGATCACCGCGTTCGGGTCCACCACCTGGAGCTTCTCGCCATGGGCCTGCACACTGACCTTGTCCCGTGGCACCACGGCAACCACCGAGAAGGTCGCGCCTGCGGGCTTCCAGCACTTGGTGCAGCCACAGGCATGGTTGTGCACTGTTTGCGCGCTGATGGCGACTTGCACCTTGTCGGTCGGGCACAGGCACTGGAGCGTGCCACCGGCGAAACCGGGCTGCTCTGGCCGGATCCCCTGGTCGATCGATGGGTGTAGGTGTAGGGCGTTCATGTTACTGGTCCCTCCTGGTTCGGGTGGTGTGATGGGCGTGGCGACAGCCACGCCCGGGGTTGTCAATTGAAATGGATGACCGTGCGGATCGACTTGCCTTCGTGCATCAGGTCGAAGGCTGTGTTGATGTCTTCCAGCCCCATCGTGTGAGTAACGAAGGGCGCAAGCTCGATCTCGCCGCGCATGGCCTCTTCAACCATGCCAGGCAACTGGCTACGGCCCTTGACGCCACCGAAGGCGGAGCCTTTCCAGCTGCGGCCGGTAACCAGCTGGAACGGCCGGGTGGAGATCTCCTTGCCAGCGCCGGCGACGCCGATGACGATCGACTGGCCCCAGCCGCGGTGGGCCGACTCCAGCGCTGCGCGCATGACGTTGACGTTGCCGATGCACTCGAAGGTGTGATCGATGCCCCAGCCGCTCATTTCCACGAGTACCTGCTGGATCGGCAGGTCATAGTCGTTCGGGTTGATGCAGTCGGTGGCGCCGAACGCGCGGGCCAGCTCGAACTTGGCCGGGTTGGTGTCGATGGCGATGATGCGACCGGCCTTGGCCTGGCGCGCCCCCTGGATCACCGCAAGGCCGATGCCGCCGAGCCCGAATACGGCGACCGAGTCCCCCGGCTGCACCTTGGCCGTATTGTGCACGGCGCCGATGCCGGTGGTGACGCCGCAGCCCAGCAGGCAGACATGCTCATGGTTGGCGTTGGGGTTGATCTTGGCCAGCGAGACCTCGGCCACCACGGTGTACTCGCTGAAGGTCGAGCAGCCCATGTAGTGGAAGATCGGTTGCCCTTTATAGGAGAAGCGTGTGGTCCCGTCCGGCATCAGGCCCTTGCCCTGGGTGGCGCGCACCGCCACGCACAGGTTGGTCTTGCCGGACTTGCAGAACAGGCATTCGCCGCACTCGGCGGTGTAGAGCGGGATGACATGGTCACCTGGCTTGAGGCTGGTGACACCTTCGCCCACTTCCACCACCACGCCGGCGCCTTCATGGCCGAGCACGGCAGGGAACACGCCCTCCGGGTCGTCGCCCGAGAGGGTGAAGGCGTCGGTATGGCAGACGCCGGTATGGGAGATCCGCACCAGCACCTCGCCCTTGCGCGGTGGGGCTACGTCGATCTCCACGATTTCAAGTGGTTTGCCTGGCGCGAAGGCAACAGCTGCACGTGATTTCATGATGGGTTCCTCATCAGATTGCCTTGGCAACGACGATCTGAATGCAATCGTAGATGTATTTTCATGCGGGAGACGTCCGGCGGTTTGGCTACCGGACATCTGGCGTGGGGCCAGTTTGGGGGGGAGGAGTGAATCCTGTATATGGAATTGTATGGATTTTATTATTCCTCAATATGGAATTATCATGGTCTATCCGTACCCGTGACAGGTCTTCATGAACAACGAACTGGAACTCCTGCGTATCTTTCGCACCGCTGCCGAACACGACAGCTTCCGTGAGGCGGCCGTGCGCCTGGGGACTTCTCCCCAGGGCGTCACGCGGGCCATACAACGCCTGGAGCGGCACTTTGGCGAACTGCTGTTTCACCGCAACACGCGTCAGGTACGGATCACCGCCTTCGGTGAGGGGCTGTTGGCGCGGCTGCGACCGGCGCTCGACCAGTTCGATGAGGTGTGGCGCCCGCCTGGCGTGGGGCAGGAGGTGTGCGTGGGCGGTACGGTAAGGGTCAGCGCGCCGCACAGCCTCGGCAACCGTGCGGTGTTGCCGGCGCTGGAGCGCGTTGCTGCGCAGCACCTGGGCATCACCCTGGACGTGCGGCTGTCTGATCGACTGAGCGCCGTGGTCGATGAGCAGATCGATGTGGGCATCAGGGTGGGGTTTCTGCATGACAGCCGCTTCGTGGCGCGCCAGGCGAGTCGCATGCGGCTTCCCGTTGTCGCGGCCCCGGGCCTGATCGCGCGCGTGGGTGCACCGGAGCGCGTGGAGGACTTGGCGGGCCTGCCGGTCACTGCGTCCCTGGACATCAACACCGGTCGGCCATGGCCCTGGTATTTCAAGGCGGGGCGACAGTGGACGCCGGCGTCACAGGCGTTTGTCGCCGACGATGCCGACATGGAAATGGGGGCGGTACTGGCCGGGGTCGGCTTTGCCCAGTTGGCGGATTACATGGTTGCCCCCCATCTGGCCAGCGGCAAGCTTGTGCAGGTCTTGTCACACGAAGAGTCGACGCCCTGGGGCCTGTATGTCTACCGTCCGCAGCGCGGCCCCGTGCCCGCGCGAGTCAGGGTGGTGTTCGACGCACTTCATGAGGCCGTTGCTGCATTGCCGCGGCTGGGGTGAGGACGGATCGGTGCTGTTCGTATCGATCCCAGTGCGTTACGTTAACGCTGGCGGGCTTGTCCCGCGATTTGGGTTGCCAAAGCCCCTGAACTCAAGACAAACCCCAAGAAGGTGACAAGCAAGATGGCCAAGGCCGCTGATGTCGTTGTGCAATGCCTGGAAAACGAAGGTGTCGAGTATGTATTCGGCATTCCTGGTGAGGAAAACCTCGACCTGCTCGAGTCCCTGCGCAAGTCGCAGATCAAGCTGGTGCTGACCCGCCACGAGCAGTCCGCGGGCTTCATGGCCGCCACCTACGGCCGCCTGACCGGCAAGACCGGCGTCAGCCTGTCGACCCTCGGCCCTGGCGCCACCAACCTGGTGACCGCCAGCGCCTATGCCTACCTGGGCGGCATGCCGATGATGATGATTACCGGGCAGAAGCCGATCAAGAAGTCCAAGCAGGGCCGCTTCCAGATCATCGACGTGTGCGGCATGATGGCCCCCATCACCAAGTACACCCACCAGTTCGCCTCGGCCGACAACATCCCGGCGCGCATGCGCGAAGCCTTCCGCCTGGCCGAAGAAGAAAAACCCGGTGCCGTGCACCTGGAGCTGCCGGAAGACATCGCCGCCGAACAGACTGACATGCTGCCGATTCCGCGTAGCCTGCACCGCCGTCCGCTGGCCGAGCACGTGGCCATCGAAGCCGCTGTCGAGAAATTGAAGAACGCCCGCAATCCGATCCTGGTGATCGGCGCTGGCGCCAACCGCAAGATGACCGCCAAGGTCCTCAAGCAACTGATCGACAAGACCGGCATCCCGTTCATCACCACCCAGATGGGTAAGGGTGTGGTCGACGAGCGCCACCCGCGTTTCCTGGGCAACGCTGCGCTGTCCTCCGGTGATTTCGTGCATCGTGCGGTTGAAGCCGCCGACCTGATCGTCAACATCGGCCATGATGTGATCGAGAAACCGCCGTTCTTCATGGTGCGCGGCGGTACCGAAGTGATCCACGTGAGCTTCCGCTCGGCGGAGGTGGATGCGGTGTACTTCCCGCAGGTGGAAGTGATCGGCGACATCGCCAACGCCGTGTGGCAGATCAGCGAGGCGCTGACCGATACCAGCCACTGGGACTTCACCCGCCTGCTGGCCATCCGCGAAGCCAACGAAGCGCAGATCGCCGAAGGCGCCGACGACGACCGTTTCCCGGTGTACCCGCAACGCCTGGTCGCCGACATCCGCCGCGCGCTGCCGTCCGAAGGCATCGTGGCCCTGGACAACGGCATCTACAAGATCTGGTTCGCCCGTAACTACAAGGCGCACAAGCCCAACACCGTGCTGCTGGACAACGCCCTGGCGACCATGGGCGCCGGCTTGCCGTCGGCCATGGCGTCGCACCTGGTGTACCCGGATCGTCCGGTGGTCTCGGTGTGTGGCGATGGCGGCTTCATGATGAACAGCCAGGAGCTGGAAACGGCCGTGCGTCTGGGCATGCACCTGACCGTGGTGATCCTGCGTGACGACGGCTACGGCATGATCCGCTGGAAGCAGGCGAACATGGGCTTCACCGATTTCGGCCTGGACTACGGCAACCCGGACTTCGTCAAATATGCCGAAGCCTATGGTGCCAAGGGCCATCGGGTGGAAAGCGCCGAGGGCTTCCTGCCGCTGCTGGAGCACTGCATCAAGACCCCGGGTGTGCATGTGATCGACTGCCCGGTGGATTACAGCGAGAACGACCGGATTCTGAATCTGGAGCTGCGCCAACGTAGCGCTGCGGTTTAAGTCGCGTAAACGTGCGTAACCGGCTGGCGGCAGGGCAGTGGGCCGCCAGCCACGAAAAAAGGACCTACGGGTCCTTTTTTCGTTTGCGTGGAAAAGCACCGGCGTTGTCCGGCTTTGTTGATTGGCGTCAAGCAGGCTGGCCGGCGCACTCGCTAAGCTGCAAGCAACCTCCACCTCAGGTGCTTCGAGGGTCCCATGCTCTATCCTCTGTTCTTGACCCTGCACCTGTTCGCCGCGGTGATCTTCATCGGCACGGTGTTCTTCGAAGTGCTGTTCCTGCGCAGCATCGCCCGGCAACTGCCGCCCCGGCTCATGCTGTTGCTCGAACAGGCCATCGGCCAACGCGCCCGCCAGTTGATGCCCTGGGTGCTGCTGGTGTTGTTCGGTGCCGGATTGGGGATGGTCTGGGTGCGCTACCTGCCGGTGCTGGCGGCGCCACTGCAGTCATCGTTCGGTACCTTGCTGTTGCTGAAGATCATTGTCGCGTTCAGCGTGCTGGGGCACTTTCTTGCGGCCATGCTGTGGTTCAGGCGCGGGCGTATGACGGCCGCACGAGTGAAGTACATCCACATCAGTGTGTTCATGCACATGGTGGTGATCCTGCTGTTGGCCAAGGCGATGTTCTATCTCAGTTGGTGAGCGCGCAGCGCAGGTAGAGGAGTGAGGTCATGCAAGTGCTCGACCGCCGTAAAGCGCTGGCCATCATGCCGTTGCTGCGCCTGGCGTTTCGTCCTTTCTTTCTGGGCGGTTGCGCGCTGGCGCTGCTGGCGGTGCCGTTGTGGCTGGCGGCCCTGCAGGGCTCGCTGGGCGACTGGCAGCCGGCCGGCGGCTGGCTGGCCTGGCATCGCCATGAACTGCTGTTCGGCTTCGGCCTGGCGATCATTGCCGGTTTCCTCCTGACGGCGGTACAGACCTGGACCAGCCAGCCGGGCCTGAGCGGCGCGCCACTGGCCGCCCTGGCACTGCTCTGGCTGGCTGCAAGGGTCGCCTGGCTGGCCAATCTGCCCTGGCCGCTGCTGGTGCCACTGGAGCTGGGTTTTCCCGTGGCCGTGGCCTGGTTGATGGCCGCCATGCTGTGGCGGGTGCGGCAGAAACGCAATTACCCGGTGGTGCTGGTGCTATCGTTGCTGATTGCCGCGGATGCGCTGGCGATGTACGGGCTGGTGCAGGGGCACGACGGCTGGCAGCGCCAGGCTGTATTCAGCGGCCTGTGGCTGGTGGCGGCGATGATGACGCTGATCGGTGGGCGGGTGATTCCGTTCTTCACCCAGCGCGGCCTGGGGCGCAGCGAATCGGTGGCGCCCTGGCCGTGGCTGGATCGTGCCTTGCTGGCAGGTTCGCTGCTGGTCGCGCTGCTGTATGCCGCCGGCCTTGGCTTTTCGGTCAATCCCTTGTGCGGCGTGCTGTTTGCCCTGTTGGCGGCAGGCCACGGCCTGCGCTTGTGGCGCTGGCATGATCGCGGCCTGTGGCGGGTGCCGTTGCTGTGGTCGTTGCACCTGGCCTATGGCTGGATGCTGCTGGCCTGCCTGGGCATGGCCCTGTGGCACTTCGGCGTGGCGCTCAACCCCAGCCTGGCGCTGCATTGTCTGAGTGTCGGGGCCATGGCGGGCTTGATCCTGGCCATGGTCGCCCGGGTCAGCCTGGGCCATACCGGACGCGCCCTGGAGCCGCCGGCGGGGATGACCCTGGCCTTTATCCTGCTCAATCTGGCGGCGCTTGCCCGGGTCGTGCTGGTGCCGTGGGCGGCCCAGGCCGGCTTGTGGCTGGCGGGGGGGTGCTGGGCCCTGGCCTTTGCCTTGTTCATCTGGCGCTACGGGCCAATGCTGCTGCGTGCCCGGGTCGACGGGCATCCGGGTTAGAGGCCGGCAGGGTGTTGATATGCGTCAACGCTCACCCACCGAAGCAGGGTTAGGGTGAACAGGCCCTTATCGATAAGCGGGAGGTCATCATGGCCAAGCCCTTTCCCATCAACCCCAGTCACCCTGAACGCATCTGCTGGGGGTGCGATCGCTACTGTGCGAGCAATGCCCTGGCATGCGGCAACGGCGCTGACCGGACCATGCATCCTGCTGAAATGCTGGGTGACGATTGGTACCTGCACGGCGATTGGCAGATCGAGCCGCCGCCCGTCAAGGCGTCGGAGGTAAAGGTCGGGCCCGGCTAGGTCGGGCCCGAGACGCGGGGGCGCTGGCGTTCTTTCAGAACAGCTGCTGGTGCCTGTCGAGTTGCTGGTCGACCAGCCATTTGCCATGGGCCAGTGAGGCATGCTGGGCGTTTTCAAGGTCGGCCAGGAACGCCATGTTCAACGGCAGCGACAGGCGCCTGCTGGTATGGCCTTCGGGGTCGGTGATCAGGCATCCGGCGGCAAAGGGGGTAGGGATGCCGTCATGGGTTTCGACGCTGGCGGTGATGGTGTGCTCGCGATGCACGCATTGCAGGGTTCTCATCGTCCTGACCTCGCTGCTGTGGTATCGAAGGTATCCTCGCTCAGGGTGCAGGCTGGGCTGCTCCCTCGGGTATACCACAGCACCGGCCCGGGACGCCCCGGGCCGACGAACGTCGAGGGTCAGCTGAAGGCGGGTACCACCTGCTTGATGAATAACTCCAGCGACTTTTTCTTCTCGGCATGGGGCAGGCTGTTGTCGCACCAGAAGCTGAACTCGTCCACGCCCAGTTCCTGGTAGTAGCGAATACGCGCAATGATCTCTTCAGGCGTGCCGATCATGGTGTTCTTGCGGATGTTCTCCAGTTCGAACTCGGGGCGCTCCTTGAATTTCTCTTCCGGGCTTGGCGCGAGGAAACCGTTGACCGGCACCTGCTTGTTGCCGAACCAGGCGTCGAAGGTGCGGTAGAAGCGCGAGATGGCCTGGGCGCCGACTTTCCAGCCGTCGCTGTCTTCAGGGCTGTGCACGTGGGTGTGGCGCAGCACCATCAGCTGCGGGCGCGGCACGTCGGGGTTGTTGGCCAGGGCGGCTTCGAACTTGTTCTTCAGGTCCAGCACTTCTTCATCACCCTTCATCAGCGGGGTGACCATGACATTGCAGCCGTGCTTGACCGCAAAGTTGTGCGAGTCGGGGTCGCGGGCAGCGATCCACATCGGTGGCATGGGCTTCTGTATCGGCTTGGGTACGCAGGTGGAGGTGGGGAACTTCCAGATTTCGCCGTCATGGGCGTAGTCGCCCTGCCACAGGGCGCGGACCACCGGCACCATCTCGCGCAGGGCCTGGCCACCCTCGGAGGCGGGCATGCCACCGGCCATGCGGTCGAACTCGAACTGGTAGGCGCCACGGGCCAGGCCCACTTCCATGCGGCCGTTGCTGATCACGTCGAGCAGGGCGCATTCGCCGGCCACCCGCAGCGGGTGCCAGAACGGCGCGATGATGGTGCCGGCGCCCAGGTGGATGGTGTGGGTGCGTGCCGCCAGGTACGCCAGCAATGGCATGGGGCTGGGCGAAATGGTGTATTCCATGGCGTGGTGCTCGCCGATCCATACGGTGCTGAAACCGCCGTTTTCGGCCATCAGGGTCAGTTCGGTGAGGTCTTCGAACAGCTGGTGGTGGCTGACCTGTTCATCCCAACGTTCCATGTGTACGAACAACGAAAATTTCATGACGCTTTCCTCGGATCTTGTTGTGGGTCGCCTGTCGGATCAGGCGGTGTGACGCTCGACCGGCGACCTGCGCCTGTCGTAAGGATAGTGGGCCTCAGGCGAAGGCCGGCAGTTCGGCCATCTTGCCCCGGCAGTACACCAGCGGGCTGGGCGCCTGCTCGGGGACGATCAGGTTCTGCACGGCGCCGACCATGATGGCGTGGTCGCCACCTTCATACTCGCGCCACAGTTCGCACTCGATGATTGCCGTGGCACCGGCCAGCACGGGGTTGCCCAGCGCGCTCAGGGTCCAGGCGATGCCCTGGGCCTTGTCCTTGCCCTTGCGGGCGAAGGCGTAGGCTTCGGCCTGTTGGGCGCCGGACAGCAGGTGGATGGCGAAGCGCTTGTTGCGGATCAGCACCGGGTAGGAGTCGGAGCTGTAGTTGGGGCAGAACAGCACCAGCGGCGGATCCATGGACAGCGAACTGAAGGCGCTGGCGGTGAGGCCGACCACCTGGCCGTCATCGTCCAGGGTGGTGATCACGGTGACGCCGGAAGGGAAGGAGCCCAGGACGTTCTTGTAGACGGTTGCGTCGATCATGGTTGTTCCTCGCGGCGTCGGGCCGCTGTTCTTGGCTTGTGTGTCTGATGGTATACCGTAATACCTAGATTGCAAGTGCTATTTTGTCCTGGCCGAGCAACCCGATGAGCGGGAGAAAGCCCTGTGATTACTGGGCTTCAAGGCGAAATCTAGTTGTGTCGTGTAGGTAAAAAACAGATCAGATGCAGGCAAAACAAGCGGTTCAGTCTTGTGGAAATGTTGGAATACCATAATATGGTGCGCAGCTGAGAGGCCACTACGAGCACTCCGCGGCGGTTTCCTACAAAGATAAAAACAGAACCTTTCGAGCTTATTGCCCATGTCCCAGCCGTCTTCGCAACACCAGTTGATCGAGAACCATACGGTCGATTACGTCCCGCCCGCCGAACGCCATGGCCGGGCGCGCGATCTGTTCACCTTGTGGTTCAGCACCAACATCGCACCGCTGCCGATCGTGACCGGCGCCATGGTGGTGCAGGTGTTTCACCTGAACCTGGCCTGGGGGATGCTGGCCATTGTCCTGGGCCACCTGCTGGGCGGTATCGTCATCGCCCTGGCCTCGGCCCAGGGGCCGCAGATGGGCATTCCGCAGATGGTCCAGAGTCGCGGCCAGTTCGGGCGCTTTGGTGCGTTGCTGATCGTGTTCTTCGCGGCGGTTATCTATGTCGGCTTCTTTATTTCCAACATCGTCCTGGCCGGCAAGTCGATTCATGGCATTGCGCCAAGTGTGCCGATGCCGGCGGCGATCATCCTCGGTGCGCTGAGCGCCACGGCGATTGGGGTGATCGGCTACCGCTTCATCCACACCCTCAACCGCATCGGTACCTGGGTGATGGGCGCGGCCTTGCTGGCAGGCTTTGTGATGATGTTCGCCCAGGAGTTGCCGGCCGACTTCTTGAGCCGCGGCGGCTTCAACCTGTCGGGCTGGGTCGCGACCCTGTCGCTGGGCGTGATCTGGCAGATCAGCTTCTCGCCCTACGTCTCGGACTATTCACGCTACCTGCCGCGGGAAGTCGGCATTGCCCGGCCATTCTGGGCAACCTACTTCGGCGCCACCCTGGGGACCATCCTGTCCTTCAGCTTTGGCGCGGTCGCGGTGCTGGCGGTGCCTGAAGGTACTGAAGCCATGGCCGCGGTGGAGCAAGCCACCGGCTGGCTGGGGCCGATCCTGATGGTGCTGTTCCTGCTCAACATCATCAGCCACAACGCCTTGAACCTGTACGGCGCGGTGCTTTCGATCGTGACCTCGATCCAGACCTTCGCCAGTACCTGGACGCCGAGCATCAAGGTGCGGGTGGTGCTGGCCAGTGTGATTCTGCTGGGTTGCTGCCTGGTGGCCCTGAGCGCCTCGGCGGACTTCATCTCGCACTTCATCGGCCTGATCCTGGCCTTGCTGCTGGTGCTGGTGCCCTGGGCGTCGATCAACCTGATCGACTTTTACCTGATCAAGCGCGGTCGCTACGACATTGCCTCGATTTTTCGCGCAGATGGCGGCATCTACGGACGTTTCAACGCCCATGCGATCATCGCTTACGCCTGCGGCATCCTGGTGCAGTTGCCGTTTGCCAACACATCGTTGTACGTCGGCCCGTACGCCAACCTGGTGGAAGGGGCAGACCTGTCGTGGCTGGTGGGGTTGCTGGTGACGTGCCCGCTGTATTACTGCCTGGCGACCCGTGGCAGGGAGCAGGTGGCTCATTCGGCCTGGCAATTCGGTGAGTGATCGATCGCGGGGCAAGCCCGCTCCTACAGGGTAGGGGCGGGCTTGCCCCGCGATTCACTGCTTAGAACTCGGTGGGCTGGATGATCTCGACCCAGTAGTCGTCCGGGTCCTTGATGAACGCCAGGTGTTTCATGCGGCCGTCGCTCAGGCGCTTCTGGAAGGTTACGCCCAGTTGTTCGAAGCGCTCGCAGGCCGCGCGGATATCCGGCACCGAGATGCAGATGTGGCCGAAGCCGCGTGGGTCGGTGTTGCCGTTGTGGTAGGCGAAGTCGGCCTGGTTTTCCGTGCCGTGGTTGTGGGTCAGCTCAAGGATGCCGGGGATGGATTTCATCCACTCGGTGCGCTGGGCGGCATCGGCCGGAACCTGCGCCTTGTCGACCAGGGCGAGGAAGTACAGGCTGAACTCGGCTTCGGGGAAGTCGCGTTTTTCCACCAGGGTAAAACCCAGTACGCGGGTGTAGAAGTCCAGGGACTTGGCAACGTCCTTGACCCGCAGCATGGTGTGGTTGAAGACGAAGTTTCGGGTCGCGGCATCCGGTTGCGCGGTGACACCGGGGAGGGTGTCGAGAGGGTTCAGGCTCATGGGTACTCCGCTAGAAGGGCTGGCTACTGCAAGGCCAGCAAAAAGTCAGGGGACCATGATACGGAACTGAAGCGATTGCGCAAATGCATTGCGCCCCGCCCAAAGGGCGAGGCGCAGGAATAAAGCCCGCCGTGGCGGGCACATGGGGCGCTAGTCCGTTAGCGGTCTTCATCCTGAGTCAGGTGATGTGAAAAAAGTGTGAAGCCACCCCTCACTTGCGCAACCAGCTGTCGACTGTCTTGGCCCCGTACTGTTCTTTCCAGGCCTTGAGGCCGCGGTGGTTGCCACCCTTGGTTTCGATCAGCTCGCCGGTATGGGGGTTTTCATACACTTTGACCACCCGCGCACGGCGGGTCTTGGGCGCTGCTGCCACACCCTTGGTCATGGCCTTGGGGTCGAGAATGGCAATAATGTCACGCAGGCCCTTGTCATAGGCTTTCATCAGTTCGGTAAGTTTGCGCTCGAACTCGATTTCGCGCTTGAGGCCGGCGTCCTTCTTCAGTGCCTCCAGTTGCGCCATCTGTTCTTGAAGCGCTTTTTCGGCAGCACGAAATTCTGCAAGTCTGGACACTGTCTTCACTCCTTTATGTCGGAAGTGGCCCGGCCTGCGTAACAACGCGAAACAACCTGACTAACGCAGCCGCCACCGGGTTGGGCACAACATTGCACTAATAAAGAGTGTAGTAGTCTAGCGGCACGGGGTAAACAGGTAACTTTTAATTGCCCGGTAACGGAACTTTCTTATTTATTTGAGCGTTACCACGAAATAACTAGGCAGCTGCTCGCAGTTCACCTTAGACCATGGTCCAATGGCCCGTGCTAGAGCGGTTGCGAGAGAATGGTCGGTCAGCATTGGTGTTCACTGGTGCTGAGCGCATTACCGGCATTCGGATGGTTGCCGGTTGTTTTTGTCATTCTTTCGGATTGTGCTTCTCATGTTTGCCCCATTCCCTCTCGCCACCGGGCGCGGCAGTGCCGGCCTGCTCGCGATGTTGGCTGCCGCTTCGACTCAGGCCGGCGGTTTTCTTGAAGACAGCAGTGCCAAACTCGAAGCACGCAATGTCTATTTCAACCGCGACTTTCGCGATGGCCACTCCAGTTCCAGCCAGGGGGCGTCAAAGCGCGAAGAATGGGCGCAGGGTTTCATTCTCAATGTACAGTCCGGATACACCCAGGGCCCCGTAGGCTTTGGCGTGGATGCCCTGGGCATGCTCGGGGTCAAACTTGATTCCAGCCCGGCGGACAGCAACAGCGGCTTGTTGCCGTCCAGCGGTCACGATCCGCGCGAGTCGGTGGACCAATACGCCAAGTTGGGCGTGACCGGGAAAATGCGTTATTCCCGGACCGTACTCAAGTACGGCTCGATGTTGCCGGATGTGCCACTGCTCAAATACAACGATGGCCGTCTGTTGCCGACCATGTTCCAGGGCGCCATGCTGACCTCCGAGGAGATCAAGGACCTGAAGTTCAGCATTGCCCGGCTGGACAAGTACACCGCACGTGATTCCACCGATCGCCAGGATATTCGCGTGCATTGCAAGAACAAGCGCTATGCCTGCGATATCACCGCCGATCATTTCGACATGGCCGGGATCGACTACAAGTTCAACGATCGACTCAGTGCCCAGTACCAGGTGGCCAAGCTGGAAAACATCTATCGCCAGCACTTCCTGGGCGTGGTGGCCAGCCAGCCACTGGATGTCGGCAGCCTGTCGGCGGACCTGCGCCTGATCAAGAGTGACGATATCGGCAACGCCCGGGCCGGCGAGATCGATCACCGCGCCTTCAGCGGCATGCTCGGCTACAGCCTCGGTGGCCACAAGGTCAGCGCCGGCTGGCAGCGCATGTATGGCGAGAACTCCATGCCGTACCTGGATGGCAGCAACCCGTACCTGGTCAACTACGCCCAGGTCAACGACTTCGCCGCCGCCCAGGAACGCTCCTGGCAACTGCGCTATGACTACGATTTCAAGGCCCTGGGCGTGCCCGGCCTGAGCTTCTTCACCCGCTACATCAACGGCGATCACATCAAGGTGCCGGGCAGCCTCGACGAGGGCAAGGAGTGGGAACGCGACACCGAGTTCAAGTACCAGGTGCAGAGCGGTACGTTCAAGGATGTCAGCGTGCGCCTGCGCAACTCCACTTTCCGCAGCAACTATGAGAAGTACGCCCGCGACATGGACGAAACCCGGGTCATCGTCAGCTACAACTTCTCGATCTGGTAAGCCGCGCATTGCCTGCCAGGCCCGGCCGGTCGACAATGGCGACGGGCCTGGGCAGGAAATGAACTGCAATGAAACAGCTGCTGTTGATCGGGATCGGGCCGGGCAATCCGCGCCAGATCACCCTCGAAGCCATCGATGCACTGAACCGTGCCCGGGTGTTCTTCGTCCTCGACAAGGGTGCGGACAAGAACGCGCTGTTGCAGGTGCGCAAGGAGATCCTCGAGCGCCATGTCAGCCAGCCGGGTTACCGGCTGGTGAGTGTCGAGGATCCCCGGCGCGAGGCGGGAGCCGCTGACTATACCGGTGCCGTGCAGGACTGGCACCGGCAGCGCGCCGTGCTGTACGCCGAACTGATCGAACGGGAACTGGCCGACGGCGAGTGCGGCGCCTTCCTGCTCTGGGGCGAGCCGACCCTGTACGACAGCACCCTGCGGATTCTCGATCAGGTCCGGGGCCGGGGCCTTGCGTTCGACCTTGAGGTCATCCCCGGTATCAGCAGCGTGCAGGCCCTGGCTGCCCGCCATCGCATCGCCCTGAACCGCATCGGCGAGCCGTTGACCCTGTTGCCGGGGCGGCGACTGGCCGAGCAGGCACGCATCGACAACCTGGTGGTGATGCTCGACGGGCAGTGCGCCTTCGCCCGGCTGGAAGACCCGCAGCTGTACATCTACTGGGGTGCCTACCTGGGCACGGCAGACGAAATCCTCATCAGCGGCCCGTTGCTGCAGGTCAAGGCGCGTATCCTTGAGCAGCGCGAACAGGCACGGCGGCGCAAGGGCTGGATCATGGACACTTATCTGCTGCGTCGACCGCTGTAGCCAGGCGGTTCTTGGCTTCGATCCACTGCGCCATGTACTGGGTGCTCTTGTGCTGGTGGTGACGCAGCATGGCACCGGTGAAGTTGAACAGGCGGTGCTGGTCCAGGTCGCTCAAGGCATATTCGATGCGCTCGACCAGGGCGGTGCTGTGCTGGCGTCGGTCGTAACGGGCACCGAGCAGTTGCAGACCTTGCTGCTGCGCCTGCCGCCAGCGTGCCTCATCGCTGTACAGCAGGGCGGCGGCTTCGGCCAGGGCTTCGCCGGTGCTGGCCACGGCACCGGGCCAGGGCAGGGCGCCATGCATGGCTTCGGCGCCGATCGGCGTGGTCACGCTGGGGGTGCCGCAGAGCATGGCATCGGTCAGCTTGCCCTTGATCCCGGCACCAAAGCGCAGCGGCGCCAGGCAAATGCGCGCGTCGCTCATCACCTGCAGGGCATCCTCTGCCCAGTTCATGATGTGAAAACCCTCGGCCGGCTTGTGCAGGGCGGTGGCCTTGGGCGGGGTGTAGGCGCCGTAGATGTGCAACTGGGCCTGGGGCAGGCGGCGGCGGATCATCGGCCACAGGGTGTTCTTCATCCACAGCACGGCATCCCAGTTGGGCGCGTGGCGGAAGTTGCCGATGCTGAGGAAGTTCGCCCGTTCGGCAAACGGCTTGAATGGCTGGCTGGGCACATCGACCATCAGCGGGCACCAGTGCAGCAGGTGCTCCGGCACGCCGAAGCCGTTCTGCAGCAGATCGATCTCGACATCGGAGATCATCAGCGACAGGTCGCTGCGGTAGATGGCGGCCAGTTCGCGCAAGGTCAGGTCGGCCGCGGCCATCTGCCGATAGAGTGCGGGGCCGGAGGTGCTGAACAGGTCGCGGAAGTCGTTGGGGTCCAGGCCTTCGATCAGGCGCTTGCGCAGTAGCTGGTGCCGGGCATCGCGCAGGCTTTGCAGGTCGGAGGTTTCCAGCACGCGCAGGGCGTCGGGGCAGTGCTTTTCCACCCGCCAGCCGAACTGCTCTTCCATCATGAAACGGTCGAACAGCACCACATCCGGTGCCAGTTCGCTGACGAAGCGGTCGAAACTTTCGTCGTTGAGGGCGATGGCCTGCTCGGCGATGCCCAGGCTTGCCAGGTCCGCCTTGTGCTCACCCACGGCGGCCGGGCTGCCGAAGGTCACCCGCCAGCCGCGCTGCACGAAGCTTTCGAGGATCTGCATCATGTGCCCGCCGGCTGCCGACGAGCGCGGCTCGGGCCAGACATAGCCGATGACCAGGACGTTGAGGGCGGGCTTGAGCATGGGGGAGGGGCCTTGGCAAAAACGCCCATTCTACAGGGATTGCCCCGTAGCCGCTGCCGCCAGGCTGCGATCGACTACAGCTGTGGGAGCGGGCTTGCCCCGCGATGCGGCGCTGAGATCAATCGCGGGACACGCCCGCTCCTACAGTATGCTCTGCACCTTGTCGCGCAACTGATCGATGCTGAACGGCTTGCCGATCAGGTGCATGCCCTGGGGTACGGGGATGTTGTCGGCATAGCCGCTGGCGAACAGGACCGGCAGCGAGGGGCGAATTTGCAGGGCCTTCTCGGCCAATTGCTTGCCGGTCATGTCAGGCAGGCCGTAATCGGTCATGAGCAAGGCCAGCGCCTGTCCCGGGTCGGCAATGACCTTCAGCGCCGCAGCGGCATTCTCGGCCTCGACCACCGTGTAGCCCAGCTCCTCGAGCACGTCGACGATCAGCATGCGCACGATGTCGTCATCCTCGACAACCAGCAAGGGCGGGGTAGTTGATGGCATGGCTGGGGTCCTGTGCAGGTGTCTGTTGCAGTTCGGTACGCAGGACAGGATAGCCCGCCGGGCGCGCGCAGGGAACGATTGGCCGATGCGGGTCTCAAATGCTGGCTAAATGCCCCGCCGGATTGCGCAAAGGTGTTTAGACTCATGACAAGATGGCACTCTTGTGTTTGATTCACTTGCCAGGACGGACTGCAATGATTCAACCCGCCTCGATCGATCAGCACAGTTTTCGCAAGCTGCTGAGCCGCAACATCGCCTTGCCGCTGGGGGTGGGCCTGCTCAGCGCCGTGGTGTTCGTGGCGGTGATCAGCTACCTGTTGTCGGCCATCAAGTGGGTGGAACACACCGACCGGGTGATCAACAATGCCAACGAGGCGGTGAAACTGTCGATCGACATGGAAACCGGCATGCGCGGCTTCCTGATCACGGGCGATGAGCGCTTTCTCGAACCCTACGAGGTGGCCAAGCCCAAGGTACTGTCCGGTCTCAACAGCTTGCAGGCGCTGGTCGCCGACAATCCCCAGCAGGTCGACCGGCTGCGGCGGCTGATGAGCCTGCAGCGCGAATGGAACGACTTTGCCAGCGGGGTGATTACCCTGCGGCGCCAGAACGGCGAGTACAGTGAGCCGATCCGCAATGGCCAGGGCAAGCGCATCACCGACGAGATCCGCCGCGAGTTCGATGCCTTCATCGGCATGGAGCAGCAGTTTCGGGTGGCGCGCAACGAGCAGGTCGGTACCCTGACGTTGGTGGCGATCTCGGTGTACCTGGTGTTCATCATTTTGCTCAGCGCCTTGCTGGCGCTGCTCGGTCGGCGTGACCTGCTGGCCTTGTCGTCCAGCTACGCCGACAGCCTGGAGTCCCAGCAACGTGCCAACCAGCGCCTGGAGCAGCAGGCCTGGCTGCGCAGCGGGCAGACTCGCCTGGCCGAACAGGTACTCGGGCAGTTGACCCTGCCGATGCTGGGCAACAATACCCTGCGTTTTTTTGCCGACTACCTGGGCAGCGTGGTCGCCGCGTTCTATGTACGTGACGAGCACGGGAGCCTGCGTCGGGTCGCCAGCTATGGATTGTCTGGCGAGCAGCAGGCGCGCGAGCAGGTGATCGGCGAGCAGGAGGGCCTGCTCGCCCAGGCGGTAAGCCAGGGACGACTGCTGCGTCTGGACGATGTGCCCCACGACTACTTCAAGGTCAGCTCCGGGCTCGGTGAGGGCCTGCCGCGCAGTGTGCTGGTGGTGCCGGCCAGTAACGACGGGCAGATCAACGGCGTGGTCGAACTGGGTTTCCTGCGCCGCCTGGAGGAACGCGACATCGAGCTCCTGGAGCGGGTGGCCGACAACCTCGGCACCTCCATCGAGAGCGCCCGCTATCGCCAACGCCTGCAGGAAGTGCTGGTCGAGACCCAGCAGCTCAACGAAGAGTTGCAGGTGCAACAGGAAGAACTGAAGACCGCCAACGAAGAGCTGGAAGAGCAGTCCCAGGTGCTCAAGGAATCCCAGGCGCACCTGGAGATCCAGCAGGCCGAACTTGAACAGACCAACGAACAACTGGCCGCGCAGCGCGACGAACTCGACCTGCGCAACAGCGAGCTGAACCAGGCCCAGGTCGAATTGCAGGCGCGCGCCGAGGCGTTGCAGCGTTCCAGTACCTACAAGTCGGAGTTCCTCGCCAACATGTCCCACGAGCTGCGTACTCCCCTCAACAGCTCGCTGATCCTGGCCAGGCTGCTGGCCGAGAACGCCGAGCAGAACCTGACCGAGGAGCAGGTCAGGTTCGCCGAGTCGATCCATGCGGCGGGCAATGACCTGCTGCACCTGATCAATGACATCCTCGACATTGCCAAGGTCGAGGCCGGCAAGCTTGAAGTGCGCCCCGAGACCACCCAGGTCGCGCGCCTGGTCGAAGGGCTGCGTGGCCTGTTCGAGCCGCTGGCGAGCGACAAGCACCTGGGCTTTGCCGTGGTCGTCGAGCCGCAGGTGCCGGCCACCCTCTACACCGATCGCCAGCGCCTGGAGCAGATCCTCAAGAACCTGTTGTCCAACGCCGTGAAGTTCACCGAGCAGGGCCAGGTCAGCCTGACTGTTGGCTGGCAGGCGGACACCGGCATGGTCTTTTCGGTGCGCGACAGCGGCATCGGCATTGCCGCCGAGCAGCAACAGGGCATCTTCGAGGCCTTTCACCAGGTCGATGGCACCAGCAATCGCCGCTATGGCGGAACAGGGCTGGGGCTGTCGATCTCCCGCGACCTGGCGCAGTTGCTCGGTGGTCGGATCAACGTCCAGAGCAGCCTGGGCCAGGGCAGTGTGTTCAGCCTGGTACTGCCGCAGCACTATGAACCGGTCGTCGACCCGGTGCCGGCGGTGATCATCGATCAGCCGCCACTGCCGGCCCGTGTGCCCGAGGACCAGGCGCCGGCCAGTACGCAAGCCAGCGAGCGCCCGGCGCCAGCCTTTGCCGATGACCGCGAGCGAGCGCCGTTCGGTAATCGCTGCATCCTGGTGATCGAGGACGAACCCGGTTTCGCCCGCATCCTGTTCGACCTGGCCCATGAGCTGGGCTACAGCTGCCTGGTCGCCCAGGCGGCCGACGAGGGCTATGAACTGGCCGCAGGCTTTATTCCCGATGCGATCCTGCTGGACATGCGCCTGCCGGACCACTCCGGCCTGACCGTGCTGCAGCGGCTCAAGGCGCAGGCCGCCACCCGGCATATCCCGGTGCACATCATCTCCGTCGAGGACCGGGTGGAGGCCGCCATGCACCTGGGCGCCGTCGGTTACGCGGTCAAGCCCACCAGCCGCGACGAGCTCAAGGCGGTGTTCGCCCGCCTGGAAGCCAAGCTGACCCAGAAACTCAAGCACATCCTGCTGGTCGAAGACGACGAGCTGCAGCGCGACAGCATCGCCCGCCTGATCGGCGACGAGGACATCGAGATCACCGCAGTGGGCATGGCCCAGGAGGCCCTGGACCTGCTGCGCGAGCATGTCTACGACTGCATGATCATCGACCTGAAACTGCCGGACATGCTCGGCAACGAACTGCTCAAGCGCATGTCGGCCGAAGATATTCGCGCCTTCCCGCCGGTGATCGTCTACACCGGGCGCAACCTGACCCGCGATGAGGAAGCCGAGCTGCTCAAGTACTCGCGCTCGATCATCATCAAGGGCGCCCGCTCGCCGGAGCGCCTGCTCGATGAAGTGACCCTGTTCCTGCACAAGGTCGAGTCGACGCTGTCCCATGAACGCCAGCGCATGCTCAAGACCGCACGCAGTCGCGACAAGGTCTTCGAAGGGCGCAGGTTGCTGCTGGTCGACGACGATGTGCGCAATATCTTTGCCTTGACCAGCGCGCTGGAACACAAGGGCGCGGTGGTGGAGATCGCCCGCAACGGTCGCGAAGCCATCGCGCGGCTGCAAGCCTTTGAGGACATCGACCTGGTGTTGATGGACGTGATGATGCCGGAAATGGACGGCTATGAAGCCACCCGCCTGATCCGCCAGGACCCGCGCTGGCGCAAGCTGCCGATCATCGCCGTGACCGCCAAGGCCATGAAGGACGACCAGCAGCGATGCCTGGAGGCCGGCGCCAATGATTATCTGGCCAAACCCATAGACCTGAACCGTCTGTTCTCGCTGATCCGCGTCTGGCTGCCGCAACTGGAGCGAATTTGACTATCGAACGCAACACCGACATCGAGATCCGGCTGTTGATCGAGGCCATCTACCTCACCTACAGCTACGACTTTCGCGACTATTCCGGTGCTTCGATCAAGCGCCGTATCCAGCATGCCGTGCGCCAGTTCGGCTGCAGCAGCATCTCGGCCTTGCAGGCGCGGGTCGTGCATGACCCGGGCATGTTCATGCAATTGCTGCAGTTGCTGACCATTCCGGTCAGCGAGATGTTTCGCGATCCCGAGCACTTCCTGGCCATTCGCCGCGAGGTGGTGCCGCTGTTGCGCACCTGGCCCTCGCTGAAGATCTGGATCGCCGGGTGCAGCACCGGCGAAGAGGTCTATTCGATGGCGATCCTGCTGCGCGAGGAGGGGCTGCTGGAGCGCACCATCATCTACGCCACCGACATCAACCCCAGCTCCCTGGACAAAGCCAGGCAGGGCATCTACTCGATGCAGAACATGCACGGTTACGCCGAGAACTACCGCAAGGCCGGTGGCCTGCGCGACTTCGCCGAGTACTACACCGCCGCCTACGGCAATGCCATTATCGATGGCAGCCTGCGCGACAACGTGACCTTTGCCGACCACAGCCTGGCCACCGACAGCGTGTTCTCCGAAACCCAACTGGTGTCCTGCCGCAACGTGCTGATCTACTTCAACAAAACCCTGCAGGACCGCGCCTTCGGACTGTTTCATGAGTCGCTTTGCCACCGTGGCTTTCTGACCCTGGGCAGCAAGGAAACCCTGGATTTTTCGGCCTATGCCAGTCGTTTCGACACCCTGGCCAAGCCCGAACGGATCTACCGCAAGTCATGAACGGCATCGAAGCGGTCACCCTCGGTGCCTCGGCGGGCGGCGTCAGCGCCTTGCTGACCCTGTTCCACGCCTTGCCGGTGGATTACGCCGTGCCCCTGGTGTGCGTGCTGCACCTGCCGGACGACCGCCACAGTCACCTGGCCCAGGTGTTCAGCCGCAGGCTCCGGCGCCCGGTGTGCGAAGCCTGCGACAAGCAGCCCGTGGCCCCGGGCATGATCTATTTCGCCGGCCCCGGTTATCACCTGTCGGTGGAGCAGGATCGCAGCTTTTCCCTGAGCCAGGAGGAGCGGGTGCATTTTTCCCGGCCCTCGATCGACGTTCTCTTCGAGTCGGCTGCCGATGCCTATGGCCCGGCATTGCTCGGGGTGTTGCTGACCGGTGCCAATGAAGACGGTGCCAGGGGCCTGGCGCGGATCAAGGGGCTGGGGGGGCGGACCATCGTCCAGGACCCGCGCGAAGCGCAGGTCGCCACCATGCCCAGGGCCGCGCTGGCCTTTCACCATCCTGACCACATACTGCCGTTGAACGGTATCGGGCAATTGCTCGCCACGCTGGAACTTCCTGAATGCCAAGTCAATTCCAAGCCAAACTGCTGATCGTCGACGACCTGCCGGAGAACCTGCTGGCCCTGGCCGCGCTGGTCAAGGGCAGCGACCGGGAAGTGCACCAGGCCCGGTCCGCCGACCAGGCCCTGTCACTGTTGCTTGAACACGACTTTGCCCTGGCCATCGTCGATGTGCAGATGCCCGGGATGAATGGTTTCGAGCTCGCCGAACTGATGCGCGGCATGGAGAGGACCAAGAGCATCCCCATCGTCTTCGTCAGTGCCGCCGGGCGTGAACTGAACTACGCCTTCAAGGGCTACGAAAGCGGCGCGGTGGACTTTCTGCAAAAGCCCCTGGACAACCATGCGGTGAAAAGCAAGGTGGCGGTATTCGTCGACCTGTTTCGCCAGCGCAAGGCGCTGGACCAGCAGTTGCAGGCACTGGAGCGCAGCCGGGCGGAGCAGGAACTGCTACTGGCCCGGTTGCAGGTGGCGCGCCAGGAGCTGGAACATGCGGTGCGCATGCGTGATGACTTCATGTCGATCGTTTCCCATGAGGTGCGCACGCCGCTTAACGGACTGATCCTGGAAACCCAGCTGCGCAAGCGGCACCTGGACCGGGACAATGCCGATGCCTTTACCCTGGACAAGCTGCGCGCCATGGTCGAACGCGACGAACGCCAGATCAACAGCCTGATCCGCCTGGTCGAGGACATGCTCGATGTGTCGAGGATTCGCACGGGCAAGCTGTCGATCCGCCCCGGCCAGTTCGACCTGAGCCAGCTGGTGGCAGGCCTGGTGGAGAACTTCGCCGCCCAGGCCGCTGCTGCCGATTCGCCCATCGGCTTTTGTGCCGAGTCCGCGCTGGAGGGGGTGTGGGATGAGTTTCGCATCGAGCAGGTGGTGGCCAACCTGATGACCAATGCCCTGCGATACGGCAGGGGCAAGCCGATCCAGGTGCGCACCTTCGCCCTGCACGACATGGCCTGTGTCGAGGTCCGCGACCAGGGTATCGGCATCAGCGCGCAGGACCAGCAGCGTATTTTCCAGCAGTTCGAACGGGTGACCTCGGCCCCGGGCAGCGCGGGACTGGGCCTGGGCCTGTACATCGCCGAGCAGATCGTACTGGCCCATGGTGGCAGCCTTGGTGTAAACAGTGCCGAGGGCCAGGGGGCGACCTTTACCATGCGTCTGCCGTTGTCCAGGTTGCGCGAGGAAACCGACCTGCAACAGGCAACCTCTGCCTGAGCCCGGGGTCGTACTAGTGAATGACTGAACAATAAGGCGTGGGTATGAGTGAAGATGCGCAGGATGTGGTGCTGGTAGTCGAAGACGAGCCGTCGATTCGCATGGTGCTGCGAGATTACCTGGCCAGTGAGGGTTATCACGTGTTGGTGGCCGAAGACGGTGAGCAGGCGTTCAAAATCCTCGCCAGCAAACCGCACCTGGACCTGATCGTTACCGATTTTCGCCTGCCAGGGGGGATCTCCGGGGTCGAGATCGCTGAGCCGGCCCTCAAGCTGCGCCCGGACCTCAAGGTCATCTTTATCAGCGGCTATCCGGCAGAGATCCGCGAGTCAGGTAGCCCGATCGCCTTCAAGGCGCCGATCCTGGCCAAGCCCTTCGACCTGGATACCTTGCGAGACCAGATCCTGGCACTTTTGCGTTAGGCACCCGGCGACCTTTCACACGCAGGCTGACCTCGAGCGCCGATAGCCCGGGCCCCGGCAAAAGCATTCGATAGCTCTCTTTGTAACCAGCAAAGGGAGCGCAGCAATGCGAGTGGGTGTGTTTTTCGACGGTACAGGCAACAACCTGGCCAATAGCGTCACGGCGGCCCCCTGTTTTGCCCCTGGATTCGACCTGCGCACGGCCCCCGAGGCTGTACGGTGCCTGTGTGCCCGCCTGGGCTACGACGAGCAGGGTAATACGCCGCAGGACAGCTATGGCAACGACAAGAGCAATGTCGCCTGCCTGTACGAGCTGTACCAGGCGCGAGCAGGCGAGCCGCTGCTCAAGGTCTATGTGCAAGGCATCGGTACGACGGCAGGTGAGCCGGATGCTGCGTTGAGCATGCTCACCGGGCGCCACGCCCTGGGCATTGGTGCCAGGGTACGTTGGGCGCAGGAAGAACTGGTTCGCCAGCTGAACGCCTGGCAGGCGGCCAATCCCGACCGGCGCATCGATGTGCTCGAGTTCGACCTGTTCGGTTTCAGCCGTGGGGCCGCTGCCGCCAGGCACTTTGCCAACGATCTGGCCAAAGGGGCCGGCAGCCGGTTCTCGGCGTTGTATCCCGGGCCCAAGCGGTCATGGCTGATCAACTTCATCGGCTTGTTCGATACGGTTGCGGCCGTGGTGGCTGCCCACCGTGCGGACTTCAGCCCGGCCGACGACAGGAACGCCGGGCTTGAACTGGCGCTCCCGACGGGCATCGCCAGAAAGGTGGTGCAACTGGTTGCCCGGGACGAGTGGCGCCACAATTTCGCGCTGACCCGCACCGACAACGATATCGAAGTACCGGGGGCGCATGCGGATGTGGGCGGCGGCTACCTGCCGCGTATGCGTGAAGTCCTGCTGCTGACCCGGCCGCACAGTTGCGAGCAGGCGTTGCGCCTTGCCGACGAACACAGCCAGGCGTACACCAGGGCCCGGGATGAACACCAGCGCAATCAGGCGCAATGGGTGCAGTGGAACCTGCAGACGCAGGTTGTCAGCTGGAGCCAGGCCTTGTCCTATGTGCCCAAACGCGACCTTTACCCCTGCAAGCAGGTGTTCGCTGCGGTGCGCGGCGAGCGCTGGGTGGAGGGTGGGTTGTCACGGGTCTACCTGCAGCTGATGCGCGAGCTGGGGATGGCTCACGACGTGCCGTTTGCAGCGCTCGGCACGCAGCCGTCCCTGCAGGCGCCACAGGCGTTGCAGGGCATAGCCACAAGGCTGCTCGGATTCGCGCTGGGGCATACCGGCTCGCCAGGGCTTGGCGCAGAGGAGGAAGGGTTGTTGCGCCAGCGCTACATCCACCACTCAAGCCACTGGAATGCAGCGCGGCATCCCGCCGGCAATGTACTGGACGCGGTCTACATCCACCGCCCCCATGAAACGGGGCGGCGCATGCGGCACGACAACGCCTGACTCAGGCCATCGAATTCAGGCTTTCGCCGCGCAAGGTCCGTTCGATACCGCCGAGCATCATGCTTTCCATCAGCGCCAGGCCCTGGGCCTGGGGCAGTTGCGAAGCCTGCAGCCAGCCGGGCAGGCTGTTGAGCAGGTTGGCAATGACATGGGCGGTGGCTTGCAGCGCCTCGCCGCGCAGGGTGGCCTTGGGCACGATCAGGCGCAGCAGTGCGGTTTCGTACTGCTGGCGCAATTGACCGATGCGTGCCTGCTGGTCCGGGCTCAGGCAACACTGGTCACGCTCGGCCAGGCGGAACTGCAACGGGCGTTCGGCATGCAGCGCCCAGTGCGCGGCGATCACCTGCACCAGGGTCTGCTGATGTGCCCGCCGGCCCTGGTTGAGGCAGGCGAGCAGTTCCTCGTACAACTCTTCGATCAAGTCGTACAACAGGTCCTGCTTGCTCGGGAAGTGGTGATACAACGACCCCGCCGTCAGGCCCAGGTGGCTGGCCAGTTCGCGCATGCTGACCTGGCCAAAACCCTTCTCGGCGAAGAGCGCCAAGGCCTTGTCACGCCGCTCTTCGAAGTTTCCACAGCGCATAACGGCGTTCATCGGCAATGCCTCTCAGTAGGTGAAGAAGCCGCGGCCGCTCTTGCGTCCCAGGTAGCCGGCGGCAACCATTTCCTTGAGCAGGGGGGCAGGGCGGTACTTGCTGTCGTTGTAGCCGTCGTGGAAGGCCTCCATGATCGCCAGCAGGGTGTCCAGACCGATCAGGTCGGCCAGGGCCAGCGGGCCGATCGGCTGGTTGCAGCCCAGGCGCATGCCGGTGTCGATGTCTTCGGCACTGGCCAGGCCTTCCTGGAAGACGAAGATCGCTTCGTTGATCATCGGTACCAGGATGCGGTTGACCACGAAACCCGGGCGGTTGCCGGCGCTGATCGGAGTCTTGCCGACCTGCTGGGTCAGCGCCAGGGCTGCGGCATAGGTCGCATCGCTGGTCTGCAGGCCGCGAATGATCTCGACCAGGGCCATCATCGGTACCGGGTTGAAGAAATGCACGCCGATGAAACGCTCGGGCTGGCTGATCGCCGCGCCCAGCTGGGTGATCGACAGCGACGAGGTGTTGGTGGCGATCACGCAGTCGCTGCTGACGCTGTCGGCGATCTGCTGGAGGATGCGCTGCTTGAGCTCGAGGTTCTCGGTCGCTGCTTCGATCACCAGCTGCGCTTGCGCAAGCTGGGCGTAGTCGGTGCTGGTGCGGATCCGGGCCACGGCCGCCTGGGCATCCTCGGCGGCCAGGGTCTGCTTGCTGACCTGGCGCTCGAGGTTCTTGCGCAGGGTGGCCAGGCCACGCTCCAGCGCCGCGTCGGAAACGTCGATCAAGGTGACCTGGTAACCGGCTACCGCGCACACCTGGGCGATACCGTTGCCCATGGTGCCGGCGCCGATCACGGCAATCTGTTCAATACTCACAAAAGGCTCCTTGGTTTACACGCGTTCGAAGACGACAGCGATACCCTGGCCGCCGCCGATGCACATGGTGGCCAGGGCGTAGCGGCCTTCGATGCGCTGCAGTTCGTGGATCGCCTTGGTGGCGATGATCGCACCGGTAGCGCCGACCGGATGGCCCAGGGAAATGCCCGAACCGTTGGGGTTGACCTTCTCGGGGTCGAAGCCCAGCTCACCGGCCACGGCGCAGGCCTGGGCGGCGAAGGCTTCGTTGGACTCGATGACGTCCAGGTCGGCGACCGTCAGGCCGGCCTTTTCCAGCGCCTTGCGGGTGGCCGGTACCGGGCCCAGGCCCATCAGCTCGGGTTCTACACCGGCATGCGCGTAGGTCACCAGGCGGGCCAGCGGACGCAGGCCGTGACGCTTGACGTAGTCACCGGTGGCCAGCACCAGGGCGCCGGCGCCGTCGTTCAGGCCGCTGGCATTGCCGGCAGTGACGGTGCCGTCTTTCTTGAAGGCGGGCTTCATGCCGGCCAGTTGTTCGGCGGTTACCTCGCCACGCACGTGCTCGTCGATCTCAAAACGCACGGTGCCCTTGCGAGCCGGTACCTCGATCGGCACGATCTGGCTGGCGAAGCGGCCTTCGGCGATGGCGCGGGCGGCGCGTTGCTGGCTGACCAGGGCCACCTCATCCTGCATTTCGCGGGTGATGCCATTGCGCTCGGCGACGTTTTCCGCGGTGATGCCCATGTGGAAGTTGCCGAACGGATCGTGGAGGATGCCGAGCATGTAGTCGACGCCCTGGATGTTGCCCATGCGTGCACCCCAACGGGCCTGTGGCAGCAGGTAAGGACCACGGCTCATGGATTCGGCACCGGCGGCGACCACGACTTCGGCTTCACCCAACAGCAGGCTCTGGGCGGCGGAGACAATCGCCTGCAGGCCCGAACCGCACAGGCGGTTGACATTGAAGGCCGGGGTTTCCTTGGGAATGCCGGCGTTCATCGCGGCCACGCGGGCCAGGTAGGCGTCGCGGGTTTCAGTCGGGATCACGTTGCCCATCACTACGTGGCCGATGTGCTCGGGTGCAACGCCGGCGCGTTCGATGGCGGCGCGGGTCACGGTGCTGGCAAGATCCGCCAGGGGCAGGTCCTTGAGGCTGCCACCGAAAGTGCCGATGGCCGAACGGACGGCGCTGACTACGTAGATTTCCGGGGTATTCATGAAAGGCTCCAATAGGCGAAAGCATGGCGGGACAGTGGCCGGCTCTGCCAGAATGCACAGCGCGCCAGGTTCAGGTAGTCATCGAGTCTAGGCAAAGCCTGCTGCCGGGCCTATGCCAAAACTGCCCACTGTCCCTGGTATTTTTTGCCACACCCTGCGGAATCGGTAATGCGGGAACACGATACAGTCGCGGTCTACTTCGTCCATACCATGTTGCACGCCCTGCGTGACCAGCCGCAGCGGGCGCAAGCCTTGCTCAGCGAGGCCGGCATCGATGCGCGGGTGCTCGACCAGCCGGGGGCGCGGGTGCCGGCCACGGCCTTCGCCCGGCTCTGGTTGTTGCTGATCCAGGCCCTGGGCGACGAGTTCTTCAACCTCGACAGCCATGGCATGCCGCTGGGTAGCTTTGCCCTGATCTGCCGTGGCCTGATCCAGGAACCCACGTTGGAAAAGGCCCTGCGCCAGTGCCTGGGCAATTTCGCCCTGTTCCTGGGTGATCTGCGGGCCACCCTGACGGTCAAGGGTGCGCGGGCACTGATCAGCCTGCAATCGCGCATCGACGACCCGTTGACCCGGGTCTATGCCGAGGAAACCTTCCTTGCCCTGGTCATCAGCCTGTTGTGCTGGCTGGGTGGGCAGCGCATCGTCATCGACCGCATGGCGCTGGCCGATCCACGTCCGGCACAGGAGGGCGACCCCTTGCTGTGGGGGCCCAACCTGCAACTTGGGGCGGGCGTCACCGAGCTGGAGTTTGCCGCTGATTACCTGCGCCTGCCGGTGATCCAGGACCTGGCCGGCCTCAAGACCTTCCTGCGCAGTGCGCCGCAGTGGCTAGTGATCCGCTACCGCAACCAGAGCGGCCTGGGAGCGAGGGTCTACCGTTACTTGCGGGAACGTGAGCCGGACCAGTGGCCGACCCTGCATGCCATGGCCGAGTGCCAGGGGCTGGGCCCCAGCAGCTTTCGCCGACAGTTGGAACGGGAAGGTCGTGCTTACCAGCAGATCAAGGATGAAGTGCGTCGGGCGACGGCCTTCGAGTGTCTGCGCGCGACCGACATGAGCATTGCCGAGGTGGCCGAACGCACCGGGTTCCAGGAACCCAGTGCGTTCCATCGTGCCTTCAAGAAGTGGACCGGAGAGAGTCCGGGCAGCTATCGGCAGCGTATGCTCGCCTTGCGCCCGGCGTGACAATCAGTCTTCCAGGCGTGCCGCCAGTTGCTTGACCTTGGCCAGGTTTCCGCCTGCAACCTTGCATACCCCCTTGCCGTACTCGGCATCGGCCTTGTACAGGTATGAAAGTATGATGTGCTTGCTCTCGTCGTCGCTACCGGCCAGCGACTGGCCGAAACTGTTGATCAGGTCCCGGCGGTTCTTGGCGTCATAACTGCGGTAGAGCTCACCGGCCTGCTTGAAGTTCTGGGTGCGCGCGATGGCTTGCTGTTGCGTGGTGCCACTCAAGGGCAACTGGCTATAGCGTGCCGATTCGGTGGCCGGGCGCGGTTGCTTGCGGCTCGGTTCGTAATTGACGCTGCCGACCGTGCGCGACGCATTGAGCGCACCGTCCTGGTTGCCATTGTTCACCGCGACCTTGGGTCGGTTGACCGGCAGGCTCATGGCATTGGCACCGACGCGGTAGGTCTGGGTGTCGGCGTAGGAGAACAGCCGGCCTTGCAGCAAGCGATCCTCCGACGGCTCGATGCCCGGTACCAGGTTGGACGGTGCCAGGGTGACCTGTTCGGTTTCCTGGTAGAAGTTTTCGACATTGCGGTTCAGGACCATCTGGCCGATCTTGCGCTCCGCAACACCGGGCCAGATCTTGGTCGGGTCGAGCGGATCATAGTCCAGGGCGGCCATCTGCTCGGGCTTGAGCGTCTGGATGTACAGATCCCATCGCGGATGGTCCCCGCGCTTGATCGCAGCGACCAGGTCGTTGGTCATGTGACTGAAGTCCTGGCCCTGGATCCTTGCCACCTCGCCAGGGTCGAGGTTCTTCTGGCCCTGTAGCGTCTTCCAGCGAAATTTCACATAGCTGGCTTCACCCTTGGCGTTGATGAACTTGTAGGCGTGGACGCTGTTGCCGTCCATGTGCCGGTAGCTCTTGGGCGTCCCCTCGTTGGAGTACAGCAGGGTCAGGGTGCGGGTCGCCTCGGGCAGGTGCGACAGGAAGTCGAAGCGCCTGGCGTCGTTGCCGAGGTTGGTCCGGGGGTCGGGCTTGAAGGCGTGGACCATGTCCGGGAACTTGATCGCATCGCGAATGAAGAAGGTCGGGAAATTGTTGCCGACCAGGTCCCAGTTGCCATCGGCCGTGTAGAACTTGGTGGCGAATCCGCGCGGGTCACGCAAGGTTTCTGGCGAGTGGCTGCCATGCACTACGGATGAAAAGCGCACGAACACTGGCGTTTTCTGACCCGGGGTGAATACCTTGGCCATGGTCAGTTCGGAAATGTCGGCGCTGGCAATGAACTCGCCGTGCGCCCCGGTACCCCGCGCATGGACCACGCGCTCCGGTATTTTCTCGCGGTCGAACCGTTGCAGCTTCTGAATCAGGTGCACGTCCTGCAGCAGGGTCGGGCCGTTGCTGCCGGCAGTCTGGGAGTTCTGGTTGTCGCCCACCGGCGCGCCATTGTCCAGGGTCAGGGGGCTGGCGAACACGCTGCCGGCCACCAGTATTGTCGAGGCGAGAGCGCCCAGGGTAACGCGTGAACAGGTCTGGCTGTTCATCATGACTACTACCTCCATGTGCATAGGGACAAGCCCCACCGATGCTAGGAGGTTCGCAGCAGGCTACCTATAAGGGCGATACCTTGGTGGATGTAGGCTGTGGCAGCACAGGGGCGCAGAATCCGGAGCGGCTGGTGCTTGCGCAGCACCAGCCGCCAACAGCACGGCTGGTGACAGGGGGTATCAGCGCAACTGTTGCAGCAGCGCCTGCAGGTAGTCTTTCCCCGCCGGGTCCAGGGCAAACACTGGCCGACGCGGCTCACCCACCTCAAGCCCGGTCAAGGCCAGTCCGGCCTTGATGGTCGCCGGCAAGCCACCCTTGAGGATGAAGTCCAACAGCGGCAACTGGCGGTAGAACACCGCCCTGGCGGTGACCAGGTCGTTGGCCTGCACAGCGTTGTACAACGCAAGGTTGAGTGCCGGGATCAGGTTCGGCGCGGCGGTGCACCAACCGCTGGCGCCTGCCACGTAGGCCTCCAGGGCCAGCGGGTTGCAACCGTTGTAGAAGGGCACCTGGCCTTCGCCGAGCAGTTGCAGTTTGTGCATGCGCTGGATGTCGCCGGTACTCTCCTTGACCATGGTCACGTTGCCGACCTCGCGTACGATGCGCAGGATCAGCTCCACCGACATGTCGGTGCCACTGGTGGCCGGGTTGTTGTAGAGCATGATCGGCAGGTCGATGCTGGCGCCGATGGCCCGGTAGTGCTGGAGGATCTCGGCTTCGCTGAGTTTCCAGTAGGCGCTCGGCAGCACCATCACCGCGTCGGCGCCGTGGGCCTGGGCGAAGCGGGCGCGGCGGATGGCGCCGGCGGTGGTCAGGTCCGAGACGCTGACGATGGTTGGCACCCGGCCGGCAACCTGCGCCAGGCTGAACTCGGCGACCTGTTGCCATTCCAGGTCACTCAGGTAGGCGCCTTCGCCGGTGCTGCCCAGGGGCGCAATGGCGTGGACGCCGCCGGCGATCAGGCGCTCGATGGATTGACCCAGGGCCGGCAGGTCGAGCTGCTCGCCGTCAGCGCTGAACGGGGTAATGGTGTAGCCGATGTTGCCGTGAAAAGTCGTGGTCATGAAGATGCTCCGCAAGAAAGGCAAATGGGGCCGGGGATCAGTTCAGGCAGTCGGCATGCACCCGCAGGCACTGCCGCGCATAGTAGTTGAAGGCCGCGCTGTGGCGTTTGGGGCGTGAGATCCAGTCGTGGGCTTCGCGGCCCAGCGCAGGTTCGATCGGCTTGACCTCACCGGCGGCCATGGCCAGCAACTGCAGGCGGGCGGCGCGCTCGATCAACTGGGCGATGACACAGGCTTCCTCGATGCTGGCGCCGGTCGACAACTGACCGTGGTGCGAGAGCAGGATGGCGCGCTTGTCACCCAGTGCGGCGCTGATGATCTCGCCTTCTTCGTTGCCCACCGGCACGCCCGGCCAGGCCTTGAGGAAGGCGCAGTCTTCGTAGAGCGGGCACAGGTCCATGTGCGAAACCTGCAGCGGTACCTCCAGCATCGACAGGGCGGCGACGTGGGTCGGGTGGGTGTGGATGATGCAGTTCACATCCGGGCGCGCCCGGTACACCCAGCTGTGGAAGCGATTGGCCGGGTTGGGCATGCCCTGGCCTTCGAGCACGTCCAGGTCTTCGTTGACCAGTAGCAGGTTGCTGGCGGTGATTTCATCGAAACCCAGGCCCAGTTGCTGGGTGTAGAAGGTGCCAGGTTGCGGGCCGCGGGCGCTGATTTGCCCGGCCAGGCCCGAATCGTGGCCGTTGTCGAAGAGAATTCGGCAGGTCAGGGCCAGCTTTTCGCGTACAGTCCACGTATTATCGGCAAGCGAGCCTTGCATCTGTGTAAGGGCCTGCTTGACCAGCTGGTCCTTGGGCAATGCCATAGTCTTGGCCATGGGGATATCCTCGTTGGTGTTCGGACGTGTCACGGCTGGCCCGCCCCGGCTACTTGGAAGGTGGAGGGGCGGTTAGCGCGATGACACAATCAAGGCTAAATGACACAAAGTGTCATTGGCAAGTAAAATCCTGCCCGTGACACTGGGAAATTTGCGTCGCATGTCTATCCGATTGAAATTGTTAAGAAAAAAACTGGGCATTACCCTGGAAGCGCTGGCCGAAATGTCTGGCATGACCAAGAGCTACCTGTCCAAGGTCGAGCGTGGCCTGAACACGCCGTCCATTGCTGCCGCCCTGAAGCTGGCGCGGGCGTTGAATGTCAACGTCGAAGAGCTGTTCGCCGAAGACTTGCCCGGCCAGGCCCGCTACAGCCTGGTGCGCAGCGGCGAGCGTCAGGCGCTGTCGAGCAGTGCCCAGGGCCAGGGGTATGCAGTGCTGGCCAAGCACATCGGCAGCCGCAGCCTGTTGCCGTTCATCATCAGCCCGCCCGCCGACTTCAGCGACTCGACCTTCAAGGAGCACCTGGGCGAGGAGTTCCTGTTCGTCCACGAAGGGCAGGTGGAAGTCGACTTCATGAACGAGCGGGTGATTCTCGAGCGCGGTGACGCCCTGTACTTCAATGCCCAGACCCCCCACAGGCTACGCTCGCTGGGCGAGGTGCAGGCGCAGTTGCTGGTGGTGGTGCATGACGCCGAGGGCTAGTGGTGATGAGTACGCATTCGCGATTCTGGCGTGATCCGGCGTTGCCGTTCATCGAGGCGCGCAGCGTCGATGACGGGCGCAAGGTCCGCTATGCGCCGCATTCCCATGAGAGCTTTTCGATCGGGGCGATTACCGCCGGGCGCAGCACCTATGTGAGCGGCGACAGTGATCAGGAGGTGTCGGCCGGCACGGTGGTGATGATGAATCCCGGCGCAGTGCACACCTGCAATCCCATCGCCGGTGAGCCCTGGTCCTACCTGATGCTGTATGTCGACCTGAACTGGCTGCAGGCCCTGGGCTTCCAGCCACTTGCGGTGCTCAGCAGCCAGTCGCCGTCCCTGTACCGGGACTTGTGCGAGCTGCACGCCTTGTTGCTCGACGAGCAATGCGGCGCTGCCAGCAAGCACAGTGCGCTGCAGGTTTTTTTCCGCGCCCTGATCCAGCGCTTTGGTGCGGACAACCCGCATCGCCCGGTGAACAATCAACGGCTGCTGGCTGCTGCCGGTTACATCCGTGAACACTGCACCGAGCCCCTGCGCCTGGAAGACATCAGCGAGGCGGCTGGCCTGTCCGCCTCGTACCTGATCCGTGCCTTCAAGCAGCACTTCGGCCTGACGCCCCACGGCTACCTGCTCGACCAGCGCGTGCAATATGCCCGCGCCCAGTTGCGTCGCGGCCGGTTGATCGCCGAGGTGGCGCTGGAGGCCGGATTTGCCGACCAGGCCCACCTGCAGCGGGCGTTCAAGCGTCACCTGGCGGCGACGCCCGGCCATTACCGTTCAGGCCAGTAGCAGGTAGAGGGCGCTGGCTACCAGCAGGGCCGCCAGTACGCGGTTGAACAGGCGCACCCGTGCCGGGTTGTCCAGGTAGTGGCTGATCATGCTGCCAGCCCAGGCCCAACTGGCGATGGACAGGTAGCAGATAACGAAATAGATCCCGGTGAACTGCCAGAGCAGGGCGGTCTGGCCTTCGCCCACGTACGCTCCGATACCGGCGACACTGGCCAGCCAGGCCTTGGGGTTGAGCCATTGCAGGGTGGCCCCGGTGAGCATCGACGGGGGCGGCGCCTCGTTGTTACGGCCCAGTTCACCTCGGTCGCTGGCCAGTTTCCAGGCCATGTACAGCAGGAACGCCACGCCGCCGACATGCAGCACCCGGGTCATGGCCGGCCAGTGGCGCAGCAGTTCATGCAGGCCCAGGCCGATCAACAGCAACAGCAGGCTGAAGCCGACAGTGGCGCCGGTGACGTGCCTGAGGCTGGCGCGCAAGCCGTGGCGGGCGCCGCTGCCCAGGGCGATGATATTGACCGGGCCGGGGGAGATGGAGGCGGCCAGGGCAAAGGCGGCCATGGAAAGGGTCAGGCTCATGGGTGTTCGTCCTTAGGATGAGGTCGCCTGAGTCTGAAGGCCCGACACATCCAGGTATTGAAGAAAATTACCCTGCTGTGGGAGCGGCGGTGCGACGACTCGACTTGCCCCGCGATTGCGGTGTGTCGGTCAATCGCAATCGCGGGGCAAGCCCGCTCCCACAGCTATACAGAATTTGTAATAGTTTCGCGCTGTGAGGATTCCCTGCTGCAATTGTAGGATCTCCCTCCCTAATTGATCTCAGGTTGATATGACTTCGTTCTCGGAGCCCCCCAGTAGCTGGCCGTCCCGGCCTTTCTCCTGTCCTTGTGACGTCTCCCCGTTGTACCCGCAGATGAGTGACCGCCCATGGAATGGCTAGCCGACCCTACGGCCTGGCTGGGCCTAGCCACGCTGATTGTCCTGGAACTGGTACTGGGTATCGACAACCTGGTGTTCATCGCCATCCTCGCCGACAAGTTGCCGCCCCATCAGCGCGACCGTGCGCGGGTGATCGGCCTGTCGCTGGCGCTGATCATGCGCCTGGGCCTGTTGGCCAGTATTTCCTGGATGGTGACCCTCACCGCGCCCTTGTTCGAGGTGTTCGACAAGAGCTTCTCCGGCCGTGACCTGATCATGCTGTTCGGTGGTGTGTTCCTGTTGTTCAAGGCCACCATGGAGCTGCACGAACGCCTTGAGGGGCATGTGGCCCAGACCAACGGCAATGCTCGTCATGCCGCGTTCTGGCCGATCGTGGCGCAGATCGTGGTGCTCGACGCGGTGTTCTCCCTGGATGCGGTGATCACCGCCGTGGGCATGGTCGAGCAGTTGTCGGTGATGATGATCGCGGTGATCTTCTCCATCGGTATCATGATCGTCGCCAGCAAGCCGCTGACCCGCTTCGTCAACAGCCACCCGACGGTGATCATGCTGTGCCTGGGCTTCTTGATGATGATCGGTTTCAGCCTGACCGCCGAAGGCCTGGGGTTCCATATTCCCAAGGGCTACCTGTATGCGGCCATTGGCTTCTCGATCCTGATCGAGGTGTTCAACCAGTTGGCCCGGGCCCGGCGCAAGCGCAGCCTGCAACAGCACCGGCCATTGCGTGAGCGCACCGCCCATGCCGTGCTGCGCCTGCTGGGCGGGCGGCGCATCGAGGCCGATGAGGTGGGCGAGGAGATTGCCGACCTGGTCGAGGGCGGTGAAGAGCAGGTGCTGTTCGACCGCCGCGAGCGAGTGATGATCAGCGGCGTACTGAACCTGGCCGAGCGGCCGATCAAGACCTTGATGACGGTGCGGGCCAAGGTCGATGCCATCGACCTGGCCCAGCCCCCCGAGGCGATCCGCACGGCGTTGATGCATTCGTCCTACTCACGCTTGCCGCTGATTCGCAACGGTCGCATCGAGGAACCGCTGGGCTTCGTGCACAAGAAGGAACTGCTCAAGGAGCTGTTGGCCGGCAACCAGCCAGACCTGGAAAGCCTGGTGCGTGCGCCGCTGAACCTGCTGGAGAGCTTCAGCATCCTCAACGCCCTGGAGCAGATGCGCAGCCAGTCGACCCACATTGCCTTCGTGGTCAATGAATTCGGTGATTTCACCGGTGTCCTGACCATGACCGACATCCTCGAGTCCATCGCCGGTGAGTTGCCTGACGCCAGCGAGGTCGAAGGGCCGGGGATCGTCGAGGACGAGCAGGGCTTTGTCGTCAGTGGTGCCCTGAACCTCAGCCAGATCCAGGCGCGCACCGGTTTTGCCGCCAGACCGACCGAGGATTACCAGACCCTTGCGGGCCTGGTGATGAGCCTGCTCGACCGCTTGCCGGTGGTCGGCGACAGCCTGCACTGGAACGGCTGGCAGATGACCGTGGTTGCCGTGGAGGAACGTCGGGTCCGAGAGGTGCGCCTTACACCGGGCGCCGCTGTTGACGCAGCAGGTGCTTGACGCCTTCGAGGATCAGCACCAGCACGGCCGCCCAGATGGGCAGGTAGGTCAGCCACTGGTCGGGACCGATGGTCTCGCCCAGTAGCAGGGCCACGCCGACCAGCAGCACCGGTTCGACATAGCTGAGCAGGCCGAACAGGCTGAACGCCAGCAGGCGGCTGGCCAGCACGTAGCAGATCAGCGCCAGGGCACTGATCGCCCCCAAGAGCGGAATCAGGCCATACAGGGCCGGGTGCTCGGCCAGGTCCCGGGCGCTCATCGGCCCCTGGATGACAAAGTACGACGCCGCCGGCAACAGCAGGCACATGTCGGCCCAGAGGCCACCCAGGTGATCGGTGCGGCACTTGCGCCGGAGGATGAAGTACAGCGGGTAGCCGATGGCCACCAGCAGGGTTTCCCAGGCGAAACTACCGTGCTGGTACAGCTCATGACCGACCCCGGTGGCGGCGCAGGCCACAGCGACCTTCTGCAGGCGCGACAGGCGCTCGCCATAGACCAGGCGTCCGGTCAGGACCATGGTCAGCGGCAGCAGGAAATAGCCCAGCGACACTTCCAGGCTGCGCCCGTGCAGCGGCGCCCAGAGAAACAGCCAGAGCTGCACGCCCATCAGCGACGAGGTGCCGATCTGCCCCAGCAGCAGGATCGGGTTCTGGCGCATGCGGGCCAGCAGGCCGGTGACCAGTGGCCAGTCCTTGCTCAGCAGCATGAACAAAGTCAGGCAGGGCAGGGTCAGCAAGGTGCGCCAGCCAAACACCTCTTCGCCGTCCAGCGGGGACAGCAGGGACGTATAGAAATACATCACGGCGAACAGGCAGGATGCCATCACCGATGAAACAATACCTTTGGACACGAGGGCCTCGGTGGTGAATTAGGGGGAACCATTGTGCTTGTGGGGCCTGTGGGAGCGGGCTTGCCCCGCGATTCAGTCACATCGCGTCGCGGGTCAAGCCCGCTCCCACAGCGGTGACCAGTACCTGTGTTTCCAGGGCCTGGATGAAGTCGTGCGCCGACATTGGCCGGGCGAACAGGTAGCCTTGCTGGAAGTCGACGTTGTGCCGGGCCAGGTAGTCACGTTGTGTCCTATTTTCCACGCCTTCGGCGACAATCCCCAACCCCAGCTTGCTGGAAAGCTCGATGATGCTGTCGAGGATATGCAGCGACAGTGCATCGACGCCGATCATGGCCACGAAGCTCTGGTCGATCTTCAGGTAATCGACCTGGAACTGGCGCAGGTAGGCCAGGCTCGATTGGCCGGTGCCGAAGTCGTCCAGGGCAATCAGCACGCCCAGCTCATGCAGTTTGCCGAACAAGGCCTGGGTGACATCGCTGGGGGTAATCAGCTTGCGTTCGGTCAGCTCCAGGGTCAGCAGCACCCGGCCCTTGGGAAAGGCCGCGAGGAATGCCTGGCAATCCTCGAACAGGACCATGTCCTGGCAGTGATCGGCGGTGATATTGATGCTGATGTGAAAACCGTCTTCCAGGGCATCGGCATGTGGCGCCAGCAGTTCGGCCGTGCGCTGCATCAATTGGCGGGTCATGGGCACGATCTGGCCGCTGTGTTCGGCATAGGGGATGAACAGGTCGGGACGTACCAGGCCTTCGCGTGGATGCTGCCAGCGCATCAGCACCTCGACACCGGCCCAGCGGTAGTCGCCGCCGCGCACCACCGGCTGGAAATAGGGCACGAACTCGTTGGCCTCCATGGCCCGCTGCAACTCGGCCCGCGTCGAGCCGGCCCGCTGCAGTTGCCAGTAACAGGCCATGGCCGCGATGACGCCGATCATCACCAGCAGGCCGAACAAGGCCGGGTATTCGCTGCGCATCACCTGGCCGACCGCACCCTGTGCAAAGCCGCCCTGGATAACGAACGGGTAGCGCGCCGACGCGAGGCTGACCGGCGCCACCTCCGCCGGCCGCACCGGCCCCTGGCGGACCAGGCCGTCGCGGTTCATCCAGTTCTGTCCGACCCGCAACACCAGGCGGTTACCTGCGCCTATCGTCTGCAGGGCGATGATCAGGTGTTCGCCATCGACCGTGCTGATGGCGCCACGGTCACCCTCGCTGGCCCGGTACACCAGCAACGGATGCCCGGGGGTGACCGAGTTGCCATTCATCAGCCAGAGCGTGCCCTGGGTATAGTCGTTGGCATCGACAGGCTCGCTGTAGGGGCCGAACAACGAACTGCAATACAGTTCGCCGCGGTACTCGAGGTTGGTGGAGCGTACGAAGGCACGCCGGGTGACCTGGTCGCGCAGCGCCAGTTTCTCCGCGGCGCAAGGCTGGCCGGCCAGCGGCAGCAGTTCCCTGGCGGCGGCGGAGATGTTATCGAGGATGCGCTCGACCTGACTGACTGCCTGGCGCGCATTTTCCACGCTGCGGCTCTGCAGTTCCCGCTCGGCCTGCCAGTACATGATCGCCATGCCGCCGACGATGGGCACCACGCCCACCAGCCAGGGCAGCAAGGTGCGCCAGAGGCGTCGAGGGCGACGGCGTTGTACCGAAAGGGGCATGGCGACTAACCTGAAAAGAGCAACCTGTGCAGAGGATAGCCGCTCGTCGGTGCTGTGCCGGAACTTAAAGTGCGACAAATTGGATTACGCACTGTAGAATCACCTTACGCATACAATAATAAGGTTCCTCGCGTCTGAGGAATCAACCCGCCGAGAATGGGTCCATATGAAGTGTCATGGGTTCAAGCTGATCTATGGTGACTACCTCGCACGCAGTGTGAGGGGCATCTCCTGCGCGCCGCCATCTTCGCTCGACATCGATAGCAAGTGATCACCGTAATTAGCGCTTTGATGATGAGGTAAAGAACATGGCTGACATTTTTGAAAACCCGATGGGCCTGATGGGCTTCGAGTTTATCGAGTTCGCATCGCCGACCCCTGGCACCCTTGAGCCGATCTTCCAGATCATGGGCTTCACCAAGGTGGCGACCCACCGTTCCAAGGACGTGCACCTGTATCGCCAGGGCGGCATCAACCTGATCCTGAACAACGAGCCGAAAAGCATCGCCTCGTACTTCGCCGCCGAACATGGTCCTTCGGTCTGTGGCATGGCCTTCCGCGTGCGTAATGCCCATGAAGCCTACGCCCGTGCCCTGGAACTGGGTGCCCAGCCGGTCGAGATCGAAACCGGCCCGATGGAGCTGCGCCTGCCGGCGATCAAGGGCATCGGTGGTGCGCCGCTGTACCTGATCGACCGCTTCGAAGAGGGCAGCTCGATCTATGACATCGACTTCAACTTCATCGAAGGCGTCGACCGCAACCCGGTCGGTGCGGGCCTGAAGATCATCGACCACCTGACCCACAACGTCTACCGCGGCCGCATGGCCTACTGGGCGGCGTTCTACGAGCGGCTGTTCAACTTCCGCGAGATCCGCTACTTCGACATCAAGGGCGAGTACACCGGCCTGACCTCCAAGGCCATGACCGCGCCGGATGGCATGATCCGCATCCCGCTGAACGAAGAATCGTCCAAGGGTGCCGGGCAGATCGAAGAGTTCCTGATGCAGTTCAACGGCGAGGGCATCCAGCATGTGGCCTTCCTCACCGACGACCTGCTCAAGAGCTGGGATGCCCTGAAAAAGCTGGGCATGCGCTTCATGACCGCACCGCCCGAGACCTACTACGAAATGCTCGAAGGTCGCCTGCCGGGCCATGGCGAGCCGGTTGGCGAGCTGCAAGCCCGCGGCATCCTGCTGGACGGCTCCTCGCAGCCAGAGGACAAGCGCCTGCTGCTGCAGATTTTCTCCGAGACCCTGATGGGCCCGGTATTCTTCGAGTTCATCCAGCGCAAGGGCGATGATGGCTTCGGTGAAGGCAACTTCAAGGCACTGTTCGAATCCATCGAGCGTGACCAGGTACGTCGTGGCGTGTTGAACGTCGAGTAACGCTACCGAGTGATGGCAAGGCCATCGGGAGTGATCCCGATGGCCTTTTTTTATGCGCAGCTATGGTGACCTGCGGTTTCTCCTGTACAGCCCCCAGTACGCCACGGTTGCGGTCAGGATGCCCACCAGCAGCAGGGAGGGCAGGGTTGCCAGGGCGGCCTGGCGGATCATCAGCCAGGTATGACCATCGGGATAGCCGGCGTGCACCGTATAGCCGAACAACTCCGATGTCAGGCGCATTTTGTCTTCTTCATGGTTGGGCACCCGGGCGGACTCGCCGTTGCCTGTCGACCAGACATACTGCTGGCCGAACTGCAGGCTCAGGACCACGGTATTCTGAAACCCCAGCAGTTCATTTTGCAGCACATTGATGTCGGCCACGGCCAATACGCCGTAGGGGTAGTCCTGCAAGCGGTAGAGCAGGACGGCGGCATCCGGGGTGGCGTCGTTGCCCGGGTCGACGCGCAGGCGTTGATTGAGGAACGTCCCCGGGTCGATCAAGCGGTCAAAGGTGCCGTACAGCGTGCTGCAGAAGGCCCGGTTGCCCTTGACCAGTACCAGGCTGCGCACGCTCGGTTGCATGACCACTTGCCGGCGCAAGTCGGCCAGTGCCGTGTCGCAGGATCGGGCGGCCAGGCTCAGCGCCACGCTGCTGGACTGGTGCAGGGTGTCGAGCACCCGGTCGATGGCGTAGATGGCTTCTCGGGCCGTCACTTCGATGGTTTCTTCCTGCTTGCGTTCGACCTGTAGCGACAGGACGACCAAGCCACAGGCAACCGGTGCGAGTCCGATGAGCAGGGTGACCAGGAACTCGACCAGGCTGCGCCCTGCGTGGGAGGATGGGGCCATAAGGGAATCGCCTCTATGATGAGTCAGTGACCCAGCATAAAGTTGCGTACCTTGTTACGCCTGTAGGCCCCTTTATCAGCGTTTGTAGTACTCGTCAGCACAAGGATTCAAGTGCGTCGGGCGCCCTCCAGGGCCTTGATCACCAGGTCGGCCACTGCGCCACTGGAAGCCGGATTCTGGCCCGTGATCAGCCGTCCCTCCTTCTGGTCGGCAATGGCAAAGGTTTCCCAGGGCTCTGTCGCCTGGTACAGCCCGCCACGGGCACCCAGTTCGGTTTCGGTGAGGTACGGCACCACCTTGTCCAGTTCGGCCAGGTGTTCTTCGGTGTTGGAAAAACCGGTGACCTCGCGGTCCTTGACCAGCAGGGAATTGTCGCTGAGCTTGATGTTCAGCAGGCCGACGGCGCCATGGCAGACCGAGGCCACCACACCGCCGGCTTCGAAGATCTTGCGCGCCAGCTCCTGCAGGCCGGCGTTGTCCGGAAAGTCCCAGATCACTCCGTGCCCGCCGGTATAGTAGATGGCACTGTAGTCCTGGGCCTTGACCTGGCCAGGATTCAAGGTGGTGCCCAGGCGATTCATGAAGGCCTTGTCGTTGTACCAAGCCCAATCGAGGTCCTGGGCCATGCTCAGGCTATGGGGGTCGATGGGCACATAGCCGCCATTGGGGCTGACGTAATCGACCTTGTAGCCAGCCTTTTCGATTTTCTCGACGAAGTGCACCGCCTCACCCAGCCAGAGCCCGGTCGCGCGCTTGAGCGTCGGGTATTTGGCCGTATTGGTCAGGACCACCAGAATCTTCTTGCTCATCACCAGGCTCCCTTCACTGGCTCGGACCCGGGGTGCCCGGATCGCCGAGGAAAACTAATACAGCATAGTAGCGGCTGGCGCAGGCGCCATACCTTGCTGGCTATGTGCTAGCCTTTCTGGACTTACGCCAGACACCGGAGTTCATTCGATGACCAGCCCTACCATGCCAGTGGACGAATTCATGCAGGCCGCCATCGACGAAGCCCGCAAGGGCCTGGAAGAGGGCGGCATCCCGATCGGCTCGGTGCTCGTCCACCAGGGCAGGATCATCGGTCGTGGGCACAATCGTCGGGTGCAGCAGGGCAGCGCCATCCTCCATGGCGAGATGGACGCCCTTGAGAATGCCGGTCGCCAGAGCGCCTCGGTGTATGCGGCCTCGACCCTGTACACCACCTTGTCGCCTTGCGCGATGTGCAGCGGAGCGATCCTCTTGTACGGGATCAAGCGCGTGATTGTCGGTGAGAACCAGACCTTCATGGGCGAAGAGGAACTGTTGCGCTCCCGCGGCGTGGCCCTGGATGTCCAGCATAATGAGGCCTGTATCACACTGATGAAGAATTTCATCGCGGCCAGGCCTGAACTCTGGAACGAAGACATCGGCCGCCAGGTCTGACGTGCAGCTCCCGAACTCACCGAGTCAGGCCATGCACGTACTTCACCTGAGCGCCTTGTCCGCTGCCCAAGGCGGCATGAGCGAGAAAATCGGCGCTCATGACTGGGGCAAGACGCCTCTTGGCCCCCTGCAGACCTGGCCAGCCGTGCTGCGCATCGCCGTGGACATGATGCTGGCGTCCAGGTTTCCCGGCTGCCTGGTCTGGGGGCCGCAAATGGTCACGCTCTACAACGACGCCTTCAAGCCGGTCCTCGGCGCCAGGCCCGAAGCGCTTGGGTGCAGCTTCGACGAGGTCTGGGCCGAGTCCTGGGACAGTCTCGGGGCGATGGTGTTCAGGGCGTATTCCGGTGAGGCGATCTTCGTCGAAAACTTCCCCCTGATGAGCGAGCGCAACGGCACCCTGGAAAAGGCCTACCTGACCTTCTGTTTCAGCCCCGTGCGGGATGAAAGCGGCGAAGTGGCCGGTTTTCTCGAGACCGTGATCGACACCACCGCCAGTATCGAAGCGGCGCGGCAGTGGCGGGCCCTGGCCGAAACCTTCGAGCAACAGGTGCTGGCCCGTACCGTCGACCGCAATCGCTTCTGGCAATTGTCCACCGATGTCATGCTGACGCTTGAGTCAGACCTGACCATCACCGCCGTGAACCCGGCCTGGAGCCAGGTGCTGGGCTGGGAGGCGGCCGAGATGCAGGGGGCGGCGGTCTTGTCCCTGGTGCATGTCGATGACGTCAAGCAAGTGCAGACCATCGTCGAGCAGTTGCGTGCCGGCCTGTCCAGCGACAACGTGGTCAGCCGCGTGCGTCACAAGGACGGCCACTACCGCTGGTTCAACTGGGCGGCGATGCCCGGCGAGCAAGGCTTTACCGCAGTGGGGAGCGACGTCACCCTGGAGCGGGAGCGTGAAGAGGCGCTGCTTCACGCCGAGACGATGTTGCGCCACAGCCAGAAAATGGAGGCCATCGGTCAGTTGACCGACGGTATCGCCCACGATTTCAACAACCTGCTCACCGGTATCGGTGGCAGCCTCGAGATGCTCGAGCACCGTCTTGCCCAAGGGCGGCTGGAGCAGTTGCCCCGCTATATCGAGGCCGCCCGAAAGGCTGCCGATCGTGCAACCGAACTGACGCACCAGCTCCTGGCATTTTCACGCCGCCAGGCGCTGGATCCGCGTCCTGTCGATCTGAGCGAGCAGATACGGGGCATGGCGGACTTGATCCAGCAGACCATGGGGCCGGCCATCGAGGTACAGCTGCAGTTCGAGCCTGCGCTCTGGTCCGTGCTGGTCGATGCCAGCCAGCTGGAAAACGCCGTGCTCAACCTGTGCCTCAATGCCCGGGACGCCATGGGGCCAGGAGGGTGCCTGCGCATCAGCACCGGCAACGAGCGGCACACCGCCCAGCTCGGGGAACCGGACAGCCTGGCGCCGGGCGACTATCACTACCTGCAGGTGCAGGACAACGGGCGGGGCATGGATGCCGGTACCCTGGAGCGTGCCTTCGAGCCTTTTTTCACCACCAAGCCTGCCGGTCAGGGTTCCGGGCTTGGCCTGTCGATGGTCTACGGTTTCGTCCGCCAGTCGGCCGGCCAGGCATGGATCGACTCCAGCCCCGGCACCGGCACGCGGGTCAAGCTGCTGTTGCCGCGGTGTTTCGACGAGGACTCGCCGGAGCAGGAGGTCCAGGTCCTTGAAACAACCCGGTCGAGGGGCGGACGGATCGTCCTGATCGACGATGAGTCGATCTTGCGCACGCTGGTCAAGGAAACCCTGGAAGAGCAGGGCTACAGCGTGTTCGACGCGGGCGATGCCAATGGCGGAATCCGCTTGCTGCGCGAACTGGGGCCGGTGGATCTGCTGATCACCGACGTCGGCCTGCCGGGCGAGTTCAACGGCGATCAGGTGGCCAATGCCGCGCGGATGCTCGATCCGCAGCTGAAAGTGTTGTTCATTACCGGCTTGACCGATCGCAGGCTGGTCGAGTCACAGCTGCCGATGCCGGGATTCGCCCTGATGACCAAGCCGTTTTCCCTGCAGGCACTGATCAAGCAGGTGCGCGCGATGCTGGCGGGTGATCAGCCGGCGCTGCCGGAGCGAGAGGCGCCAGTGCGCTGACTGGCCACCCGTTCGAGCAGCAGGTAGAGCACACCGGCGACCATCAGCGGCAAGAGAAAATACACGACGCGGTAGGCAATCAGTGCCGCCAGCAGGGGGCCTTTGCCTACGCTTGCGTGCAACAGGGTGAGAAACACCGTCTCCAGTACCCCCAGGCCTGCCGGTATATGGGTGACGACCCCGGCGATACTGCTGATCAGCAACACCGCAAGGATCGTCGGATAGTCGACTTTGTCCGCCAGCAGGCTGTACATCACCAGCGCCATCAGCGCCCAGTTGCCGGCGCCCATCAGCGCCTGCAGGGCGGCCATGGGCAGTGAAGGCAGGATGATTTCATGGCCGCGAAGGTGCCAGCGCCGGCGCCGGGCGCAAGCGCAGGCCAGCAGGTAGGCCAGGGCCGCGACCAGTAGTAGCAGGCCGATCAGGTGCAAGCCGGTGCTGCCGATGTCCAGCCCTGCCGGCAGGCGCGGCAAGCCACTGGCGAACAGCGCGCCGGCCAGGCACAGATAGCCGAGCCAGTTGGTGACAAGCCCCAGGCCGAGGATCCGGGTGATGGTCACCAGCGCAAGGCCAAGCCGGCTGTACAGCCGATAGCGCAAGGCAATGGCACCGACCCAGGCGCTGAGGTTGAGGTTGAAGGCATAGCAGACGAACGCCAGTGGCAGTACCTGTCGGGCTGGCAGCGAGTGACCGGTGTAGCGCCGGCCCAGCAGGTCGAAGCAACTGAACAGGACGAAGCTGCAGGCGCTGACCAGCACCGCCAGGGCCAGGGTCTGCCAGCGATAGGCGGCCAGGGCCTGGTGGACCTCGCCCCAGTCCAGGTTCCTGAGCAGGCTGATCACCAGCATCGGCACCAGGATGAAGAAGGCCAGGGTCAGCAGTTGCCTGGCACGCCGCCAGCGCTTCGATGACCGGCTCATGTGGTCTTCTCTGCCGGTTGCCGCGCGTGCAGCAGCGGCTTGAGGCGTGGCACATGGGCCGGCAGCCAGCCGGCCATGGCCGGAAAGTGGCGAATGAAGTGGAAGGTCAGGAAAATCAACGGTGCACGCCACCAGTAACCGCGCATCACCCGTTGCCGGCAGACCGGCTTGCAGCGGTGCACGCACAAATCCTGCAGGTGCTCGTGCAGGCGTTCGTTAAGGGACTCATCGCGAATGATCAGGTTGGCTTCCAGGTTCAGCGACAGGCTCAAGGGGTCGAGATTGCTTGAACCCACGGTCGACCAGTGGCGATCGATCAGGGCGACCTTGCCATGCAGGGGCCGCTCACAGTACTCGAAGATCCTTACCCCGTCGCGCAGCAGGTAGTTGTACAGCAAGCGCGAACACAGGCGCACCAGGGGCATGTCGGGCATGCCTTGCAGCACCAGGGTGACTTTCACGCCACGGCGGGCGGCGTCGCGCAAGGTGCGCAACAGCCGGTAGCCGGGAAAGAAATAGGCGTTGGCGATGGTGATGCGTTCGCGGGCCGCAGTCAGGGCCTTGAGGTAATGCCGCTCGATATCGTTGGGATGGTCCTGGTTGTCGCGGATGCACAGGACCATGCTGGCCTGGTCGCTGTCGGCGTCCAGGGGCAGGGCGCGTTGCCACCAGTGGCGGCTGCGGCGCTGCAGTGTCGCCGATTCGGCAAGCAGGGCCAGGGTGGCCTGGCGCAGGTCGGCGACAATCGGCCCGCGTACCTGCACGGCGTAGTCCTGCTTGGCCATGGGACCGAAGTCGGCCAGGTGGTCGGCGCTGTAGTTGATGCCGCCGACAAACCCGACTTCACCGTCGATCACCAGGATCTTGCGGTGCAGCCGGCGAAACAGATTGGTGCGCATCCCCAGGCGTCTGGGGCGCGGGTCGAAGGCCTGCAGGCGCACCCCGGCATCGCTCAGGGCCTGGAGGTAGTCGTGGCTGAGGTCGGCGGTGCCATAGCCATCGACCAGCATCTGCACGCGGACACCGCGACGTGCTGCGCCGATCAGCAGCTGTTGCAGTTGGCGACCGACCTTGTCTTCGAAAATGATGAAGGTTTCCAGCAGGATCTCTTCCCGCGCGCAGTCGATGGCGGCAAATACACTGGGGAAGTAGTCCTCGCCGTTGATCAGCAGTTGGACCTGATTGTCGGCACGCCACTGACTGTTCACCAGCGCACCTCCACGGCCAGCGGCAGGTGATCGGACAGGTGCGTCCAGGGTTTGCGCGCCACGACCTTGGGCGCGTGGGCCCGGGCATTGCGCAGGTAGATACGGTCCAGGCACAGCAGCGGCCAGCGCGCCGGAAAGCTGCGGGCAGGACGGCCATAGGCCTGGGTGAAGACCTCCTTCAAGCCGCAACCGGACAGGCACGCATCGGCACGGCGGCGCCAGTCGTTGAAGTCGCCGGCGACGATCACCGGGGCGTTGTCCGGCAGCGGGTCGAGCAGGCGACACAACAGCTGCAACTGTTGCTGGCGCTGGCGTTCGTCCAGGCCCAGGTGCACACAGATGGCATGCAGTTCCCGTGCGCCCGGCAAGGCCAGTACCGAATGCAGCAAGCCGCGCTGCTCACGGCCTTTGACGCTGATATCGAGGTTGTCGTGGCGCAGGATCGGGTACTTGGACAACAGCGCATTGCCATGCTCGCCGTCGGGGTACACCGCATTGCGTCCATAGGCGAATACCGGCCACAGGCTGTCGGCCAGGAACTCGTACTGCGGCACGTCCGACCAGTTGGGATGACGCCGGCCATGCTGGCGATGACTGCCGAGTACTTCCTGGAGAAACACCAGGTCGGCATCTTCGCTGCGCACCGCCTCGCGCAACTCGGGCAGCACATAGTGGCGGTTCAACGGGCTGAAACCCTTGTGGGCGTTGACGGTCAGCACCCGTACAGCGTCCACGGCCGATGCCGCAGCCAGGGTGTCAGCGGGTAGCGGCTGGCTCATGACGAAGTCGCCTTGCCCGGCATCTGGTCATTGCAACGGGGCAGATAGATATCGACTCGGGTACCCTGTCCGAGCTGGCTGTTCAGCGTGACGTGCCCCCCGGATTGGTTGCTGAAGCCATAGACCATCGACAGCCCGAGGCCGGTGCCCTGACCGACGGGCTTGGTGGTGTAGAAGGGGTCGAAGGCGCGCTCCAGGGTACTTTGCGCCATGCCGCAGCCGGTGTCGACGATGCTCAGGCGGACATAATCGCCCGTAGGCAGGGCATGGCGACCGAAGTGGTTGGCCTCCAGGTGCTGGTTGCTCGCCTTGATGGTCAGGCGTCCGCCGTCGGGCATGGCTTCGCAGGCATTGCGCAGCAGATTGCCCACGGCCTCCTGCAACTGCTGCGGGTCGACATGGGCGGGCCACAGTCCGCTGGCGGTTTCGACCTTGAGGTTTACCTGCGGATCGAGCAGCGGTTCGAGTTGCGCTGCGCACAACAGCTCGCGCAACTGCACGGGGCGGCTGTCCAGCGATTGCCGGCTGGCAAAGGCCAGCAGGTTGTGGGTCATGCTGGCAGCGCGCTTGACGGCATTGCGACTGAGCTCGAGCAGGCCGGGCAGGGTCTCGGTTCGCCCTTGTTTCAGACGCTTGTCAATCAGCTCCAGGCTGCCACCGATCCCGGTCAACAGGTTGTTGAAGTCATGGGCGACGCTGCCCGCCAGTTGCCCGATCGCTTCCATTTTCCGCGCCTGGTCCTGGTTGCGGATCTGGTACTGGCGGCGCCGGGCACGCAACGAGGAATGGGCCAGGGCCAGCAGGCTGGCGGGGTCGAACGGGCATTGCAGCTCGAAGAAGTTGCCCAGATCGATCGTTCGTGCCCGCGGCGCTGCCCGGCCCTTGTGCGTGTGGGTCAGCAGCACCACCGGCAGGTTCGACCAGTCGGGCTGGCGGTCGAAGTAGCGTTGCAGCGGCGACAAGTTGCTACTTTCGAGGGTCTGCTCGTCGACGATAGCCAGGCCTGCGCCATGGTCCAGGGCCGCCCCCAGTTCTTCCAGGGTCGCAGCCGCCAGCGCTTCGATGCCTGCCTTGTTGAGCAGGTCGAAGGTCAACTGGCCCAGGGGTTCGCCAGCCAGTATCAGGGCGCGTTCGCAGTCGAGCGACAGATCGGCCACGGTGGATCTCCTGTGACAGGGCAAGGACAGCGGATGCCAGGGGTTACTGTCGTTGCACTATCACTGGACCACAGCGCCGGGACGGCGGTTCAACCGGATTGCGCCAGTGGCGGCGAGGCCGGTCTAGAGGCCTTGCTGCACCAGGGGGTCGTCGGGGTTCAGTTGCTCCAGCTGGGCCAGCAGGATCTGCACGTTCTGCAGTTGGCCGGTTTCCTTCCAGTACTCGATCAACAGGACCCTGGCCTTGCGGTTGGCCGGGTCGCGGCTGAGGACGGTCTCCAGCTGCTTCTGCGCCGGCCCCACCTGATCCAGCTGGTGCAGGCTGGTGGCCAGGGTATAGCGGTAGTCGTTGTTGTCCGGCTCCAGCTCCAGGGCCCGGGCGAAGGCGAGCAGGGCATACTCGTCCTGGCCGTGGCGCAGCAGCCAGAGGCCCAGCTCATGTTGCAAAAAGGCCGAGTCCGGCTGTTGTTGCAAGGCGCTGGCCAGCACCTGGCGCGAGGCTTCGGTGTGCCCCTGGCGTTCCAGCAGTTGCACCTGGCCGGCCAGGGCCTGCAGGTTGCCCGGATCCAGTTGCAAGGTCTTGTCCAGGGCGGCGGCGGCCTTGGGGAAGTTGTCTTCATGCAGGTAGAGCTGCGCCAGGTGCAGCTGTGCCGGAGCATCGTCGGTGCGTTGTGCCAGGGTGTGCTGGTACTGCTCCAGGGTGTGCTGCAACGGGCCGAAGTACAGGCCGATTTCATCCGGCCCCAGGCCGAGCAGGGCATCGACCACGGCAAAGCGCACGCTCTGGTCCTCATCGTCCAGCAGCGGGCCCAGCACCAGGCTGCGCTGGGCACCGGGCAGCATGGCCTGGATGCTGGCGATGGCGGCGCGGCGCACCAGCGGGTCGTCGTGCTGCAGGTCGCGGGTGGCCAGCTTCAGGGCCAGCGGCGATGGGTAGTTGGGCAGTTCGGCGTACAGGCCGGCGCGGCGGATGGCCGACAGGTCGTTGCGGCCCAGTTGCTGGTACAGCACTCGCGCGGCGCCGGGCTGGCCGTTGTGGGCCATGGCCACGGCCTTGGCATAGCTGTGCTTGAGCGCAGGCGTGGGTGCCGGGCTGTCGTCGCGCCAGAAGTACCCGCCAAGGCCCAGGATGACAAGCAGGGTCAGGCTGATCAGGGTGTATTGGCGCTGTTTCGACATGGGTGGATCCGGGACACGCGGCAGTCAAGGGTACCAGCTTGGGGCAGTGGGGGGATGGCGTCAAATGCTGTGTCCGGACGAGACCGTATGTGGTCTTATCGCAGGCTTCGCCAGCTCCCACAAAGACAGTTGCAACCCGGTCACTTCGTTGTACCTGATGTACAGAGGTCGCCAGGTTTTAAGGCCGTTTCACGGCCGATCGCAGCCTGGCGGCAGCGGCTACACCGTCAGGTAGTCAAGACAGTTGAGCCCACAGGCTGGGTTGCTGTGGGAGCTGGCGAAGCCTGCGATGGGGGACACCATAAAAAAGCCCCGCGAGCGCAAGCAGGCGGGGCAAAGGGCCGGTCAGAAACCAACCAAAGGAGTCGTTGGCTCAGTGCGCCGTGGCGACGTTCTCCGCCTGCCAGCCACCACCCAGGGCCTTGTAGATGGCAACGATGCCGCGATACAGGTCGACCTCGCCCTGGGCCTGGGCGTCTTCGGCGCTCAGGCGTTCGCGCTCGGCATCGAGCAGCACCAGGTAGTCCACCGTGCCTTCGCGGTAGCGGATCGAGGCGAGGTCAGCGGCCTTGCGGCTGGCTTCGCTCTGGCGCACCAGCGACAGCAGGCGTTGCTGGCGCTTGTTGTAGTCGCTGAAGGCGTTTTCCGATTCTTCCAATGCCAGCAGCACCTGCTGTTCATAGGTGGCCAGCGCCCCTTCGGCATCGGCGTTGGCACCCCGCAGGCGGGCCCTGACGCTGCCCAGGTCGAAGGCGGCCCAGGTGATGCTCGGGCCCAGGGCCCAGGCCTGGGCGGCCGAGGAGCCCAGTTGCGAACCACGTCCGGCGGTAAAACCGAGGAAGCCGCTGAGGCTGACCCGCGGGAACAGGTCTGCTGTCGCTACACCGACGGTGGCGGTCGCCGCAGCCAGCTGCCGTTCGGCGCTGCGGATGTCCGGGCGGCGCTGGAGCAGTTCGCCCGGGTCACCCACAGGCAGGGCTTTGGCAATGGCCGGCAGTTGTGCAGGCGACAGGTCCACGCCCAAGGCATCCGGGCGCTGGCCCAGCAAGGTGGCGATGCGGTTGCGCGCCCGCACCTGCTCGGCCTGCAGTTGCGGCACGGTGGCCTCGACCTGGGCCAGGCGCGCATCGGCCCGGACCACATCGAGGTCGTTGCCTACGCCTGCATCGCGCAGGGTTTCGGTGATACCCCGCGAATCCTGCTGGGTCTTGAGGTTCTCCAGGGCGATTTTTTCGCGCAACTGGGCACCGCGCAGCTGGCCGTAGGCATCGACCAGTTCGGCGATCAGGCTTACCTGCAGCTGCTGCAGGTCGGCCAGGGCGGCATCCTGTTGGGCGTCGCTGGCTTCCAGCTGGCGCTGGATGCGCCCGAACAGGTCCAGTTCCCAGGCCATGTCCAGGCCCAGGTCATAGCGTTCGCTGTTGACCCGGTCGGTGGTCTGCCCCGGGATCTGGCCCTTGCCCAGCTCGCTGCTGACGCGGCTGGTCACGGTCGGCAGGGCGTCGTTGCTGACGTCGTCGCGTATCGCCCGGGCCGCCTTGAGGCGGGCGAAGGCCACGCGCAGCTCGCGGTTGCCTTGCAGCGACTGGCTGACCAGCTGGTTGAGCACCGGGTCGTCGAACTGCTTCCACCAGATGCTCTCGAAGCGGCTGCGATCGTACGTGGCCTTGGCCGTCGGCTCGTTGGCGGCGCTCAGTTGCGCTGCCGCGGTGTCCGGCGCCTGGTAGTCCGGGCCGACGGCGCAGGCCGCCAGGGCCAGCACCAACAGGCTCGGCATAAGCAACTTCAGGTGCGTGCTCATGCATGGCTCTCCAGCTTCAACGCATGGGCCGCCTTGCGGGCCTGGCTGCGTTCGACATAACGGCGGATCAGGACAAAGAACACCGGGGTCAGCAACAGGCCGAAGAAGGTCACCCCGATCATCCCGGAGAACACCGCCACACCCATGGCGTGACGCATTTCGGCACCGGCACCGGAAGAGAACACCAGCGGTACCACACCCATGATGAAGGCGATCGAGGTCATCAGGATCGGCCGCAGGCGCAGGCGGCAGGCCTCCAGTACCGCCGCCAGCGGATCCAGGCCCTCGGCCTGTTTGTCCTTGGCGAACTCGACGATCAGGATCGCGTTCTTGCACGCCAGGCCCACCAGTACGATCAGGCCGATCTGGGTGAAGATGTTGTTGTCGCCCCCCGAGAGGATCACCCCGGTGATGGCCGACAGCAGGGTCATCGGCACGATCAGGATCACCGCCAGCGGCAGGCTCCAGCTTTCGTACTGGGCGGCCAGCACCAGGAAGGCCAGCAGCACGCACAGCGGGAAGACGAACAGCGCGGTGTTGCCCGCCAGGATCTGCTGGTAGGTCAGCTCGGTCCATTCGAAGGTCATGCCGTTGGGCAGTTCTTCCTTGAGCAGCTTCTCGATAGCCTTCTCCGCCTGGCCGGAGCTGTAGCCCGGGGCTGCGGCGCCGTTGATCTCGGCGGTGATGAAGCCGTTGTAGTGCATCACCCGGTCAGGTCCCGAGGTGTCGCTGACCTTGATGAAGGTCGCCAGCGGAATCATCTCGCCCAGGTTGTTGCGCACCTTCAACTGGCCGATCTGCTCGGCTTCGAGGCGGAACTGCTGCTCGGCCTGGACGTTGACCTGGTAGGTGCGGCCAAAGCGGTTGAAGTCGTTGGCATACAGCGAGCCCAGGTAGATCTGCAGGGTGTCGAAGATGTCGTTGATGGCCACGCCGTGGGTCTTGGCTTTCTCCCGGTCGATGGCGGCATCGACCTGGGGCACGTTGACCTGGTAGCTGGTGAACAGCCCGGCCAGCTCCGGCACGTTGTGGCTCTTGGCGATGATGTTCTGGGTTTCCTTGTACAGCGCTTCGTAACCCAGGTTGCCACGGTCCTCGATCTGCAGGCGGAAGCCGCCGATGGTGCCCAACCCCTGTACCGGCGGTGGCGGGAAGATCGCGATATAAGCGTCCTCGATCTCGGCGAACTGCGCGTTCAGCGCGGCGGCAATGGCGCCCGCCGACTGGCTCGGGTCCTTGCGCTCGTCGAACGGCTTGAGCGGGGTGAAAACGATGCCGCTATTCGGGCTGTTGGTGAAGCCGTTGATCGACAGGCCCGGGAAGGCCACAGAATCGGCCACGCCCGGTTGCTTGAGGGCGATCTCGCTCATCTTCTTCATCACCGCTTCGGTGCGGTCGAGGCTGGCGGCGTCCGGCAGTTGGGCGAAGGCCACCAGGTACTGCTTGTCCTGGGCCGGGACGAAACCGGTCGGGGTGGAGGAAAAGCCCAGCCAGGTCATGACAATCAGGCCGCCATAGACGAACAGGGCGATGCCGCTGCTGCGGATGACCCGGCCGACGGTGCCGACATAGCTGTGGCTGGCGCGGTCGAAGAAGCGGTTGAAGGGGCCGAACAACCAGCCGCCGAGCAGCCGCTCGAGCATGCGCGAGAAGCGGTCCTTCGGCGCATGGTGTTCCTGCAGCAGTACCGCGGCCAGGGCCGGCGACAGGGTCAGCGAGTTGAACGCCGAGATCACGGTGGAGATGGCGATGGTCAGGGCGAACTGCTTGTAGAACTGCCCGGTGAGGCCGGAGATGAACGCCGCCGGCACGAACACCGCGCACAGCACCAGGGCGGTGGCGATGATCGGCCCGGTCACTTCGCCCATGGCTTTCTGCGTGGCCTCAAGGGGCTTCAAGCCCAGGCCGATATTACGTTCGACGTTCTCCACCACGACGATGGCGTCGTCGACCACGATACCGATGGCCAGTACCAGGCCGAACAGCGACAGGGCGTTGAGCGAGAAGCCGAACAGGTGCATGACCGCGAAGGTACCGATCAGCGACACCGGTACGGCCACCAGCGGGATGATCGAGGCGCGCCAGGTCTGCAGGAACAGGATCACCACCAGCACGACCAGCACCAGGGCTTCGAACAGGGTGTGGACCACCGCTTCGATGGAGCCGCGCACGAACACGGTCGGATCATAGACGATGCTGTAGTCCATGCCTTCGGGGAAGTCCTTCTTCAGCTCGGCCATTTTCGCCCGCACTTCATCGGAGATCTCGATGGCGTTGGAGCCCGGGCGCTGGAAGATCGGGATGGCCACTGCCGGCTGGTTGTTCAGCAGCGAACGCAGGGCGTACTGGCTGGAGCCAAGCTCCACCCGGGCGATGTCCTTCAGGCGGGTGATTTCGCCGTCGGCCCCGGAACGGATGATGATGTTCTCGAACTCTTCCTCGCTGATCAGACGGCCCTGAGTGTTGATCGACAGCTGGAAGCTGGCGCTGCCGGGGGCGGGCGGTGCGCCCAGCTGGCCGGCGGCGACCTGGCGGTTCTGCTCGCGAATGGCGGCGACCACGTCGCTGGCGGTGAGGTTGCGCGAGGCGGTCTTGTTCGGGTCCAGCCAGACCCGCAGCGAGTAGTCGCCCATGCCGAACAGCTGCACGTCACCGACACCGCCCAGGCGTGCCAGCTCGTCCTTGATGTTGAGGATGGCGTAGTTGGACAGGTAGAGCATGTCGTAGCGGTTGTCCGGCGAGGTCAGGTGCACGACCATGGTCAGGTCGGGCGAGGCCTTGTCGACGGTGATACCGATACGGGTCACTTCCTCGGGGAGCTTGGGCTGGGTCCGGGTCACCCGGTTCTGCACCTGTACCTGGGCGTTGTCCAGGTCGGTGCCCAGGGCGAAGGTGATGGTCAGGGTCAGCTTGCCGTCGGCGGTGGACTGCGAGGACATGTAGAGCATGTTTTCCACCCCGGTGATGGCCTGCTCCAGGGGCGCGGCCACGGTTTCACCGATCACTTTCGGGTTGGCCCCGGGGAAGTTGGCGCGCACCACCACGGTGGGCGGCACCACTTCCGGGTATTCGCTGATCGGCAGCTGGAACAGCGAGATGCCGCCGGCGATCAGGATCAGCAGCGACAGCACGGCGGCGAAGATCGGCCGGGTGATAAAAAACTTGGAAAAATTCATCGGACGGATCCCTTAACCGCGCGGTGCCGAAGCACTGGCGAGTTTCACGTTGGCGGCGGCGACAGGCTTGCCCTGGCTGCTGGCCTCCAGCGCCTGGCGTTGCTGGGCGAGGGCGGCGATGGTCGCTTCACTGGCCATCGGCGTTTCCTGCGGGTCGACCGGCGAGCCTGGGCGCACCCGCTGCAGGCCCTTGACCACGATGCGATCATCCTTGCTCAGGCCGCTGCGCACGATGCGCAGGCCTTCGAGCTTGGGCCCCAGTTCCACGGCGCGGTAGGCGGCCTTGTTGTCCTTGTCCATGACCAGCACGAACTTCTTGCCAAGGTCGGTGCCCACCGCTTCGTCATTGATCAGCACCGCCGAGTAGGTGGCGCTGCCCACCAGCTTCAGACGCGCATACAGGCCCGGGGTGAACTGGCCGTCGGCGTTGTCGAACACTGCCCGGCCGCGGATGGTGCCGGTCTTGGGGTTGACCTGGTTGTCGACGAAGTTCATCTGCCCCAGGTGCGGGTTGCCCTGCTCGTTGGACAGGCCCAGGTACACCGGGGTGCTCTGGCCGCGCTGGCCGTCGCGGGCCAGCTGGGTGTACTTGAGGTACACGCGCTCGTCGGCATCGAAGTAGGCGTAGACCTTGTCGGTGGAGACCACGCTGGTCAGCGGGGTGACATCGGCGGTGACGATGTTGCCGGCGGTGAACTGCGCCCGGCTGACCCGGCCGCTGATCGGTGCGGTGACCCGGGTAAAGCTCAGGTTCAGGCGCGCCAGGTCCAGCTGCGCCTGGATCGCCGCGACACCGGCGCGGGCTTCGGCCGCGGCGCTGCTGCGCGACTCGGCAAGCTCGGCCGAGATGGCATTGCTGCTGCGCAGGCGTTCGCCACGGCTGGCTTCGTTTTCACTGCGGATGGCGGTGGCACGGGCTTGCTGCAGTTGCGCCTCAAGGCGCCGGACCTCGGCCTGGAAGGGGCGCGGGTCGATCTGGAACAGCACATCGCCTTTCTTGACCTGGGCGCCTTCGGTGAAGGCCACCTGATCGATCTGCCCCGAGACCCGTGGACGCACCTCGACAGTTTCCGGCGCTTCCAGTCGGCCGGTGAACTCGTCCCACTCGTTGATCGGTTGTTCCAGTACCTTGGCCACGCTGACCTTGGCCGCTGCCGGCGCCTGCACGGCTTCCGGGGTGCGACCGCAGGCACTCATCACCAGCACTGCAAGTAAGGCCAGGGGGTAACGCAAGGGTTTGAGTGACTGTTCCATGGTGTATCCGCCCATTTATTGAGAATGGGCGGATTCTGCGTTTTGCAACTATCAACGACGAATCGAACGGGACGAAGGTTATTATCACCACGAATGATAGGTAGGAGCGGGCTTGTCCCGCGATGCGATGTGGCTGACATATCGCTATCGCGGGGCAAGCCCGCTCCCACAGGGTGAACAATCTAGTTCTTGCACTCGGCCAGCACTACCTTGCAGGTGCCTGGCGTCCCCCCGGAGCGCCCGGCATAACGAATGCAGTTGTTCATGGATTTCTGCCGCGCCGTCTGCAAGTTAGCGCCAAAGGCCAGGCCGCCTTCGCCGACCGTGGGCAAGGCCTTGGCATAGCAATTGGAACCGGTTTGCGCCGTCACGGTACGCGCCTTGGCCGCTTTGCTGGAACAGCCGCCCGACAGCACCATGGCGACGGCGAGCAGCGACGGGACGATCAACGACCCCGGTCGGCGAATGGAGTGTGCGCTCATCCCGATTTCCCCTGGCATTCAAGCGTGTGTGGCCCTGGCCATGTCAGTCTAGCCACTGCCGCCCGGCTCAGGCATCACCTCCGACCAGACGCCGGTGGCAATCCTCTGGCGCCAGGACCTTGCCGGACTTCGAGCGTACCGTGAGGGTTTCGAGCGGTTGCGCCAGGTCGTTGTCCACCAGCACCGAATGGCGCTCGCCCTCGCTGAAGAGGAAGCGTTCGCCCCATTGGCGCATGCCGACCACGATGGGGAAGACCGAACGTCCCATCTCGGTCAGTACGTATTCCTTGTAGGCACTGCCGTCCGACGCCGGTTGAACGACGAACACCCCCAACTCGACCAGAAGCTTGAGCCGTGTGGCGAGGATGTTCTTGGCCATGCCCAGGCGCTTGTGGAAGTCATTGAAGCGGCGAACATCGTCGAATGCGTCGCGGATGATCAACATCACCCAGCGATCGCCGATGATCTCCAGCGCCCGCGCCACCGGGCATTCGCGCTGTGCCTGCTGTGTCTGTGCGCTCATGGCTCTCCTGCATCCACCCATGGAATTTCGACAATGTGGTTGCAGATTAAAACCTCATTTGCTAGAAATCAACGAAGTGGTTTCATTTTGAAACCTCATTTCCCGGGATGGAGTGTCGATGACAATGAACAGCCATGCACCTGCCAGCAGCGACCTCGGCGCCAACCGGGCAGGGGCCTTGAGCCCTCGACTGACGCTGCTCTTTGCCATCACCTGCGCCCTGGCCGTGGCCAATGTCTACTTCGCCCAACCCTTGCTGGCCTCCATGTCGGCCAGCCTTGCAGTGCCTGCCAGCCGCATCGGCGCGGTGGTCGGCGCGACCCAGGTCGGCTACGCCCTGGGGTTGCTGCTGGTGGTGCCGCTGGGTGATCTGTTCGAGCGCAAGCGGCTCATCCTCACGCAACTGCTGCTGTCGGCCCTGGCCCTGGGCGCAGTGGCCTTCGCCCAGTCCTGGAGCCTGCTGCTCGGGGCGCTGGTACTGGTCGGCCTGATGGCGGTGGTGGTGCAGGTGGTAGTGGCCTGTGCAGCCACCCTGGCAAGCCCCGAGCAGCGTGGCCAGGCGGTGGGAACCGTGACCAGTGGCGTGGTGCTGGGCATCCTGCTGGCGCGCCTGGTGTCCGGCGTGGTCGCCGACCTTGTTGGCTGGCGGGGCGTGTATCTGCTGTCGGCGGCCTTGATGGTGGCGATGGCGCTGGTGCTGTACCGCACCCTGCCGGCTGTGCAAACGCCGCGAGCGAGGGTCGGGTACTGGCAGTTGCTGGGCTCGGTGCTGCAGTTGTATCGCAGCGAACCCGTGCTGCGGGCCAGGGGCCTGCTGGCGTTGCTGATCTTCGCCGCCTTCAGCGTGCTTTGGACGTCGATGGTGCTGCCGCTGAGCGCACCGCCACTGTCGCTGTCGCATACCCAGGTCGGCCTGTTCGGCCTGGCCGGGGTGGCCGGAGCATTGGCCGCCGCCCGTGCCGGGCGCCTGGCCGATCAGGGGCATGCCCAGCGCACCACCGGGGTCGCCCTGGCGCTGCTGACCCTGTCCTGGCTGCCGACGGCGTTCGGCGCGCAGTCGCTGCTGGCCATGGTGGTGGGCGTGGTGCTGCTGGATTTTGCCGTGCAGGCGGTACACGTGACCAACCAGAGCCTGATCTTCGCGGCCCGGCCCGATGCCCAGAGTCGCCTGGTAGGTGCTTATATGGGGTTCTACTCGGTGGGCAGCGGCCTGGGCGCAGTGGCCGCGACCTGTACCTACGCCCAGTGGGGCTGGACGGCGGTCTGTGTGCTGGGGGCGAGCCTGAGTGCCGTGGCCTTGCTGATCTGGGGGGATCAGGTGCGATCTGGCCGGCATATTCGCGCGGGCTGATTACACTGTTGAAACCGCCACACAGGGAGTACCTGGAATGGGCTGCGTAATCGAGCGTTCGAAGGGCAGGACCAGACAGCCATGAATGACCATGGACGAGGTGTCCCCCTGCAATTGCTGGTGGCGCTGGCCATCATGCTGGGCATGTTGCTGCTGGGCGCCGCCCTGGCCTGGCAGAGCTACCTGGGCACCCGGCAGACGCTGGTCGCCGCCGCCGGCGATGCCGCCCAGCAGGTCGGCAAGACCATCGACGAACGCGCCCGACGCCTGGTCGACCCGGTGCAGAGCAGCATCCGGCTGCTGGCCTTCAACCCGGCCGCCGGCAATCTCACCCAGCGTCTGGAGCGACTGCCGCAACTGGTCGAGAGCCTGGACAGCAACCGCATGCTCAGTGCCGTGTACGTCGGCTACCCGAACGGCGAGTTCCTCCTGATCCGTCGGCTACGCGATGCGCAACAGCAGCAGCGCTTTGCGGCGCCGAGTGGCACGGCGTTCCTGGTGCAGAGCGTCAGCCTTGGCGACAAGGGTGCGATGCTGGGCGAATGGCGTTTCTACGACCGGGCGCTGACCCTGCTCAAGACCCAGGTCCAGCCGGACTATCACTACGATCCACGCCCGCGCCCCTGGTTCGTCGAAGCCTCCGGACAGTCCGGCACCGTGCTGACCCGTCCCTATGTGTTCTTCACCACCCGCGAGATCGGTCTGACCATGGCGCAGCGCAGTGTCGACGGCGGGGCGGTGATCGGCATGGACGTCTCGGTCAATGACCTGGCCAGCGAGAGCCGCGACCTGCGCATGACCGCCGGCTCCGAGATCGCCGTGATCGACGACCAGGGCAACGTGGTGGCGTATCCGGACCTTGAGCGGGTCATCGTCCGTGAGGGCGATGCGGTGCGCCTGTCGCGCATCGGCGAGCTGGGCATTCCCAGCCTTGCGCACCTCTACGCCGACCCGCCCCAGGGCACCAAGCCCCAGCCTTATCAGGTCGAAGGGCAAACCTGGTATGGCATACGCGTGCAACTGACGACCCTGGCCGGGCAGGATCTGCAGGTATTGATCGCCGTGCCGGCCCACGAGCTGCTGGCCGATGCGCGCAAGGTGCTGTTCGAGCAGTTGCTCTGGGCCGTGGTACTGATGGCCGTGTTGCTGCTGCTCGGCGGGCTGCTCGGCCAACGCATCGGCCGCCCGCTGCGCCTGCTGGCCAGGCAGGTGCACGGCCTGGCCGGTTTCGATTTCAGCTGCGAAGTGGGGGTCAGGTCGCGGGTGTCCGAGGTGCGGGAGCTGAGCCAGGTACTCAGCCGCATGTCCGGCACGATCCGCAGCTTGCAGGCGATCACCCTCACGCTCAGTCGCGAGAGCGACCTGGAGCGGATGCTCGACGGGGTACTGGGCCACCTGGTGGACGCTGCCGGAGTGAGCGCCGGCGCCGTGTACCTGTACGATGTCGAGCGCGCTTCGCTGCGCCTGGCCGCCGCCTGCCGGGGCCAGGACTACCCCGATGAACTGGCGGTGTGCGAGGGCGATCACGAGGATCTGCCGGCCGCCGTGACCCAGGCCCTGGCACTTCGAGGAAGGAGCCTGGCGGTCGTACTCAATGACCGCAGCCAGGCACTGCTGGGCATCCTGGTCCTGCAACTGGGCAGTGAGTATGCCAGCGATGAAGTGCGTCAACCGTTCAGGCGTTTTGTCGAGGAAGTGTCCGGCGCGGCCGCCGTGGCCATCGAGACGCGCCAGCTGGTCGAGGCCCAGCGCCGACTGATGGACGCCATGATCAAGCTGCTGGCAGATGCCATCGATGCCAAGAGCCCCTATACCGGCGGCCACTGCGAACGGGTACCGCAGCTGGCGCAGTTGCTGCTGGACCAGGCCGTACAGGCCGACAGCGGTCCGTATGCCGACTTCAGCATGACCGAGGCGCAGCGCTACGAGTTCGGCATTGCCGCCTGGCTGCACGATTGCGGCAAGGTCACCAGCCCCGAGCATGTGGTGGACAAGGCGACCAAGCTGGAGAGCCTGTACAACCGTATCCATGAGGTACGCATGCGTTTCGAAGTGCTCTGGCGCGATGCCGAGCTTGCGTACTGGCAAGGCCTGGCGGGCGGCGCGGATCAACAGGCGCTGCAACGCACGCTGGAGCGCAGCCGGGCCGAACTGCAGGAGGAATTCAGTTTCGTCGCCAAGGCCAATGTCGGCGGCGAGTCCATGCAGGAGGAGGACATCGAGCGCTTGCAGCGGATCGGCCAGCGCCGCTGGTGGCGACACTTCGACAATCGCCTGGGCATCTCTCATGAGGAAGAGGCGCGTTTTGCTGGCGCGCCGCCGGTGCCCTTGCCGGTGGAGGAGCCACTGCTCGCCGATCGCAGCGAGCATCGCGTGCCCTGGGGCCCGCGCAAGCCGCCGGTGACCCGGGACGACCCGCGCAATGTCTGGGGTTTCGACATGCGCCTGCCGGCCAATGCCAGCAACCTCGGCGAGCTGTACAACCTGTCGATTCGACGCGGCACGTTGAACGAAGAGGAACGCTTCAAGATCAACGAGCATATCGTGCAGACCATCATCATGCTCGAATCCCTGCCGTTTCCGCGCCATCTGCGGCGCGTTCCGGCCATTGCCGGCAACCATCACGAGAAGATGGACGGCAGCGGCTACCCGCGTCGGCTGGGCAAGGACGACCTGAGCATTCCCGAGCGGGTGATGGCGATCGCCGACATCTTCGAGGCGCTGACGGCCGCCGACCGACCGTACAAGGCGCCCAAGACCTTGTCCGAGTCGGTGAAGATCCTCGTCTTCATGGCCCGCGACAAGCACATCGACGGGCAACTGCTGCAACTGTTCCTGAGCAGCGGGGTGTATCGCCAGTATGCCGAGCGGTTTCTTCGGCCCGAGCAGATCGACGAGGTGGATGTGGGGTACTGGATGGGGCAGCTCCAGGGGTAACACCAAGCGCAAACGATCACCTCCGAGGTCCGCTTGTACGGCACCAGGCGCGGGGTTGTCAGTGTTGATTCCGATCAATGGATCGTGGCTGCCAATGGTGTAAACAGCTGCTCACTTTTCATTGGGGTGTAGTCGATGTGCCAGTCCAACCAGACAACCCGGATCCTGTGCAGCGATCCTGAAGTTGCCGAGCACCTGCGCCAGCAGTTGCTTGAGACAGCGCCCGATTGCGAGGTATTGAGCGCACCGGGTGACTGCAGCCGGGCACCTTTTTGCCGCTGGCTCGGTGAGGAACAACTGGGCCCGGCAGGCTGGGTGTATGCCGCGTTGGTCGAGGCCACCGAGGTGCTGGAGCAGACGCGGCACTCGTTCAAGTCCCGGGAGTTGGGGCAATTGAGGCAGCGCTTGAAGGTGCTGCTGGAAAAGTTGTCAGAGAATTCTGAATGATGTAAATATGCCATTAGTAGGTTCCGCGTCCACGCGGGAACCGGCTTTGCCGAGCAGGACATAGGGCCTGAAAGACGAAGCGCCGTGACACCCGTTCTTGTCCAGAACGCGGTGCCGCGGCGTTTTTTTTTGTCGGCGAAAAGGCGTCTGTACTCACTCAGGGGCATAAGAATGAAGGTGACAAAAGATCTGACGGAGCTGCTCAGGCGTATCCGGCTTGATCGTGAAGAGATCATCGAGCGTTTCCGTTTTCTTGACTGGGGGCCTGAAGATGCCGAGCGACTGGGCGCCGCGGCCCGGCGCATGGGGCCCGAGCAGCAGGTTTTCGTCGACCATTTGTACCGTCACCTGGCGCAGTTCCCCACGCCGTCGGCGCTGCTTCGTGCGCCCGGGGTCACGGCAAGGCTCAAGCACAGCCAGTCCGAGTATTACCAGTGCTTGTGGGGCGGGCCGTACGATGACGATTACATCAATGGTCGACTGCGCATCGGGGTGATTCACCAGCAGGTCGGCCTGGAATTGAAGTGGTACCTGGGTGCCTATCGCCTGTACCTCAGTGACATGCTCGCCAGCCTGTTCGGCGACGATCCCGACGCGATCCTCTATTCAAGTCTGTTGAAAGCGGTGTTCTTCGACATGACTCTGGCCATCGACACCTACAGCGCGGCGCAGAACAAGGCGCTGGAGGACAGCGAAGCGCGTTTCGCCCGTGCCCTGCGCGGCGCCAATGACGGGCTTTGGGACTGGCATGTCGATCAGGACCGGCTGTATGTGTCCGAGCGCTGGGCAAGTATGCTGGGCCTGAGTCGCGACAGCATCGGTGAAACCAGTGCAAGCTGGTTCGGGCGCGTGCATCCGGATGACCTGCCGGATTTTCGCCACGCCATCGATGCCCATCTACAAGGGCAGACGTCCTCTGTCCACCATGAGTACCGCATCCGCCAACATGACGGCGACTACCGGTGGGTGCTGGTGCGGGGTGTCGCCGAAGCGACGACGCCGGGGCACCTGCGCATGGCCGGGTCACAAACCGATATCAGTGCACGCAAGGACGTCGAGCAGCGCCTCAAACATGCCGCCCACCATGACGCCCTGACCGGCCTTGCCAACCGTATGCGCCTTGACGAGCACATGCAGAAGACCCTGGTGGAAAAGCGCAAGGGCGGCAGCCACGAGGCGTTGTTGTTCATCGACCTGGACCGCTTCAAGTTGATCAACGATAGCCTTGGCCACAGCGTGGGCGATCGCGTCCTGATCGAAGTGGCGCAGCGCTTGCGAGGCTCGCTGCGCCCGGGCGACCAGTTGTTTCGCTTCGGCGGCGACGAGTTCATCGTGCTACTGCATGACCTCACCTGCGGCCGTGACGCCGAGCGCGTCTCCCAGCGCATTCTCGACAGTCTGCATCAGCCGCTGCAGGTGGATGATCGGACCCTGGTGGTCAGTGCGAGCATCGGTATCGCCCCGCTGCAAGACGACGGCAAGACACTGGATGCCTTGCAGGCCGCCGACCTTGCCCTCTACAGCGCCAAGTCGGCCGGCAAGGCGCGCTTCGCCCACTACAGCGAAGCCCTGCAGGATACCGCGCAGCACCATCTGGAACTGGAGTCCGCGCTGGGCCTGGCACTGCAGCACGATGAATTCGAGTTGCACTACCAACCGATCTATCGCCTTGAGCAGGGCGTCCCCCGCGTGACCGGGGTCGAAGCATTGTTGCGCTGGCACCAGGGTGAGCGCCTGGTCTCACCCCTGGAGTTCATACCGGCGCTTGAGGAATCAGGGGAAATCATCCGCGTTGGCGAGTGGGTACTGCGCCAGGCCTGCCAGCAAACCCGCTTGTGGCAACAGGCCGGACACAAGCATCTGCGCTGTTCGGTCAACATCTCCAGTATCCAGTTGCAACAAGTGGATTTCGCCCTGCGCCTGATCGACATCCTCCAGGAAAGCGGCCTGCCACCGGCCAGCCTGATCCTGGAGATTACCGAAAGCCAGCTGATGCATGACGACCGGGTCACATTGGCCAGCCTGAGTGAACTGGCCAGTCTTGGCGTGCTGTTGGCGCTGGACGATTTTGGTACCGGTTACTCCTCCCTGGGCTACCTCGCGCGCTTTCCGCTGCACATTCTCAAGCTGGACAAGAGCTTCATCGGTAGCGTCCCGCATGACCACAAGCAGAGCGCGATCAGCCAGGCAATCATCGGCCTGGGGCGTAGCCTTGGCCTGGAAGTCGTGGCGGAGGGGATCGAGAACCCGGCACAGCTCGATTTCATCATCACGCAAGGCTGCCACTACGCCCAGGGCTACTGGTTCAGCCGACCGCGATCCGCCGTGCAGATGCAAGGGTTATTGAGTGGAGAGGACTGTTTCGAAGGGCATTGATGCCTAGTGGTGTAGTTGAGGTTGTGGCACCCCGCGATTATCCATCAGCTCAGAAGGCAAATAATGAAAATCAATCTTCCGGTCAGTGGTCGTGCAGTCCAGGTCAGCGCCAATGCGAACATTCTTACAACCACCAACCCCAAGGGCGCCATCACCTACGTCAATCCGGATTTCATCAACATCAGCGGTTACAGTGAGGACGAGTTGCTCGGCGTCAATCACAACATCGTGCGCCATCCGGACATGCCGCCGGAAGCATTCGCCCACCTGTGGCAGACCCTCAAGGCCGGGCGCTCATGGATGGGGCTGGTAAAGAATCGCTGCAAGAATGGTGACCACTACTGGGTCAGTGCCTATGTCTCGCCGATACAGCGCAACGGCGAAATCGTGGAGTACCAGTCGGTTCGCACGCTGGCGCCCAAAGCGCTGGTAGAGGCTGCCGAACAGCTCTATGGGCAGTTGCGCAATGGTAAGAAAACTCACTGCCTGCGGGCTTCGCGACTGTCCGTCAGCATGCGCCTGGCGCTGGCAGGCGCCGGCCTGAACCTGCTGGGGTTTACTGGCCTGGGCCTGGTTGAAGCACTCGCCTGGGAGCATGCGGCCGTCGCCGCACCGCTGTTCAGCGTCCTGTTCGCGGGCCTGCTGCACCAAGGCCTGCGCCCCCTCGACGCGCTTGCCCGCAAGGCAACACAGATCGCCGATAACCCGTTGAGCCAACGGCTCTACAGCGGTCGCCGGGACTCGTTCGGGCAAATCGACTTCGCCTTGCAAATGCTCGATGCCGAGACGCGGGCCGTGGTCGGTCGCATTGCCGACTCGGCCCGCCAGTTGAACCAGGAAGCCGACGAACTGGTGGCGGCGGTGGACACCAGCAACTGCGCGACCTTGCAGCAGCAAGGCGAAACGGCCCAGGTGGCCAGCGCCATCACCCAGATGGCCAGCAGTGTGCAGGACGTGGCGCGCAACGCCCAGCTCACGGCCAGCGCCGTGAGCCTGGCCGATCAGGAAACCGACCGGGGGCGGCAACTGGTCGAGCATACCCGCCAGCACATCGACAGCCTCGCCGGTGAGGTGCAGCAGGCCAGTGCGGTGATTCACCAACTGGAACAGCATGGCCAGGACATCAACCGCGTACTTGAGATCATCCAGAACATCGCCGAACAGACCAACCTGCTCGCCCTCAACGCCGCCATCGAGGCCGCGCGCGCAGGCGAAGCGGGGCGCGGTTTTGCCGTGGTTGCCGACGAGGTGCGCGGGCTGGCCTCGCGCACCCAGCAATCGACCGCCGAAATCCACGGCACCATCGATACCTTGAGACGTTCCACCACGGATGCGGTGGGCGCGATGCAACGCAGCCACCGCAAGGCCCAGGCCAGTGTCGAGCAGGCGCTGTCTGCTGCCCGGGCGCTGGACGGCATCACCCAGCGCGTCGGTGAAATCAGCGACATGAGCGTGCAGATTGCCGCGGCCGTGGAGCAGCAGAGCAGCGTGGGCGAGAGTATCCAGTGCAGCCTCAACGGTATCAGCCAGGCGACCGACAGTAATGTGCTGGCCAGCAACCGCAGCCGCACCACGGCGGCCCATGTCGCCAGCCTGGCCGAGCGCCTGCAACTGCTGTCGGCGCAGTTCTGGGGGCGTCAGCAGAATGGGTGACACTACCCGGCCAGGCTGCCAGGGCGAGTAGCTGCTAGTGTTTACCGGCACAGCACAGGCGTTCGGTTGCGCCAGTGGGTTGAGTACCGGAGGGACACCATGAACGAAGACCCCGCCAGCAAGAGTCGCCGCCACTTCCTGACCGCCAGTTCCGTGCTCGGCGCTGCCGGGGTGCTGTGCTCGGCCTTGCCGGGTACATCCTTCGCCACCCCGGCGACAAACGCCATGGACGCCGAGTTGATCCTGTTCAACGGGCGCTTCCATACGGTCGACCGTGATAAGCCCACGGCCAGCGCGGTGGCCATCCAGGGTGGCAAGTTCATCGCCGTGGGTACCGACGCCGAGGCGATGGTTCACAAAGGCGCCGGCACACAGCTGATCGACCTCAGGCAGCGCACGATCATCCCGGGCCTGAACGACTCGCACCTGCACCTGATCCGCGGCGGCCTGAACTACAACCTGGAGCTGCGCTGGGAGGGCGTGCCGTCGCTGGCCGATGCCCTGCGCATGCTCAAGGCGCAGGCCGAGCGCACGCCAAGCCCGCAGTGGGTGCGGGTGGTCGGTGGCTGGAACGAATTCCAGTTCGCCGAAAAGCGCCTGCCGACGCTTGAAGAAATCAACCAGGCCGCGCCCGACACCCCGGTGTTCCTGCTGCACCTGTACGACCGCGCCTTGCTCAACCGCGCCGCCCTCAAGGCCGTAGGCTACAGCAAGGACACGCCCAATCCGCCGGGCGGCGAGATCCAGCGCGACAAGTTCGGCAACCCCACCGGCATGCTTATCGCCCGGCCCAATGCGACCATTCTCTACGCCACCCTGGCCAAGGGGCCGAAGCTGCCACTGGAGTACCAGGTCAACTCCACCCGCCAATTCATGCGCGAGCTCAACCGCCTGGGCCTGACCAGTGCCATCGATGCCGGCGGCGGTTACCAGAACTACCCGGACGACTACCAGGTGATCCAGGAACTGGCCGACAACGACCAGCTGACCGTGCGCATCGCCTACAACCTGTTCACCCAGAAGCCCAAGGAAGAGCTTGCCGACTTCAAGAACTGGGCGCAGAAGGTCAAGCCGGGGCAGGGCAATGACTTCCTGCGCCACAACGGCGCCGGCGAGATGCTGGTGTTCTCCGCCGCCGATTTCGAGGACTTCCTCGAACCCCGCCCGGACCTGCCACAGACCATGGAGCAGGAGCTGGAACCGGTGGTCCGCCACCTGGTGGAGCAGCGCTGGCCGTTTCGCCTGCATGCCACCTACGACGAGTCCATCTCGCGCATGCTCGACGTGTTCGAGAAGGTCAACCGCGACATGCCGTTCAATGGCCTGCCGTGGTTCTTCGACCACTGCGAGACCATCACGGCGAAGAACATCGAGCGGGTGAGGGCGCTGGGCGGCGGTATTGCGATCCAGGACCGCATGGCCTTCCAGGGCGAGTACTTCGTCGAGCGCTACGGTGCCAAGGCTGCCGAGGCGACCCCGCCGATCCAGCGCATGCTGGCCGAGGGCGTACCGGTCGGGGCGGGCACCGATGCCACCCGGGTGTCCAGCTACAACCCCTGGACTTCGCTGTACTGGCTGGTCAGCGGCAAGACCGTTGGCGGGCTGGCGCTGTACCCGCAAGGGCTGAGCCGTGAGACCGCGTTGCAGCTATTCACCCACGGCAGCGCCTGGTTTTCCAGCGAGCAGGGCAAGAAGGGGCAGATCAAGGTCGGCCAGTTGGCGGACCTGGCGGCGTTGTCGCAGGATTTCTTCAGTGTCGAGCAAGAGGCGATCAAGGGCATCGAGTCGGTGCTGACCGTGGTCGATGGCAAGGTCGTGTATGCCGCCGCCGAGTTCGACAAGCTGGGCCCGCCTGTGCTGCCGGTGCTGCCCGAGTGGTCGCCGGTGGTCAAGGTCCCGGGGCACTGGCGGGCCGGGGCGCCAGTGGCGGCGATGCACCAGTGCGTCGGGCCGTGCGGGGTGCATGCCCATCGCCACGAGAAGGCGCGCTACGCCAGTGTGCCGGTGAGTGACTTCCAGGGGTTCTGGGGGGCGCTGGGGTGTTCCTGCTTTGCCTTCTGACGATAAGGCACGACAGGAAACTCATTGCGTAAGCCTCCTCAAAGGCTGTCCGGATCTCCGAAGAACATCTGAATCCTCGACCGCAACCAGCGCTCCCCAGGGTCATTATCCTGCGACCCGCGCCAGGCCATGTGCAGTTCGAAGGTCTGCACCTCGATCGGCGGATCCTCGGCGCGCAGCCCCCCGGCGGCAGTCAGGACATCGGCGGTGTAGTCGGGTACGGTGGCGATGATGTCGGTGCCCGACAGCAGGCTGCCCAGGCCGTTGAACTGCGGCACGGCCAGGACTACATGGCGTTTGCGCCCGTGTTTTTCCAGGATCTCGTCCATGAACCCGCCCAGGTCGCCGGCAAAGGACACCAGTGCGTGGGGGCGGGCGCAGAAGTCGTCCAGGCTCAGGCTGCCGGGCATGCTGTCGGCACGCAGTACCTTGGGTTTGCTGCGGCGCAGCACCTTGCGCTTGGCGTTGGCCGGCAGGTCGTTGGTCCAGCTCACGCCCACCGAGATCTCGCCGCTGGCCAGCAGCGCCGGCATCAACAGGTAGTTGACCCGGCGTACCACCAGGACGATGCCGGGCGCTTCGGCGCGCACGCGCTTGAGCAACTGCGGCAGCAGGGCGAATTCGGCGTCGTCCGACAGGCCGATACGAAACACCGCGGTGCTGGTGGTCGGGTCGAAGTCGGCGGCGCGGCTGACGGCGGTGGAGATCGAGTCCAGGGCCGGCGACAGCAGGGCGAAGATTTCCATGGCCCGCGCCGAGGGCTCCATGCTGCGCCCGGTGCGTACGAACAGCGGATCGTCGAACAGGTTGCGCAGGCGTGACAGTGCGGCGCTGATGGCGGGCTGGCCGAGGAACAGCTTCTCGGCGGCGCGGGTTACGCTACGCTCGTGCATCAGGGTCTCGAAGACGATCAGCAGGTTCAGGTCGACGCGACGCAAGTCGTTACGGTTCATCGGCTCGGCTTCACTGGACGAAGGGGGCAGAGGTGAATCTTAAGGGTAAAGGCTGTTACCCTGCACCGCATAATTTGCCGGCTGCGGTTTCGGCATCAATCAATGACAGGCATGTCGACTATTAATGGCCACGGATGGTCTAACCATAAAAGCCCGGATAGAGTTCAGGGTATTAGAGGTTCACTAGGCGAGGTTTGCGATGTCCCGCATGATCCGTTTCCACAAATTCGGCCCGGCCGAGGTGCTCAAGGTCGAAGAGCAGGCCACGCGCCAGCCGGCTGCCGGTGAAGTGCAGATCCGTGTGCAGGCGATCGGCATCAGCTGGTACGACGTGCTCTGGCGCCAGAACCTGGCGCCGACCCAGGCACACCTGCCGGCGGGCATGGGCCATGAAATGGCCGGTGTGGTCACGGCCGTGGGCGAAGGCGTCGACGACCTGGCGGTGGGCGACAAGGTCGCCAGCTTTCCGGCCAGCAGCGCCAATGATTATCCGGTGTACGGTGAGATCATCGTATTGCCGCGCAATGCCGTGACCCGCTACCCGGACATCCTCACCCCGATCGAAGCCAGCGTGCATTACACGCCCTTGCTGATCGCCTATTTCGCCTTTGTCGACCTGGCCCGGGCCAAGGCCGGCCAGACTGCCCTGGTTACCGATGCCAGCCATTGCGCGGGCCCCGCCTTCGTGCAGATGGGCAAGGCCCTGGGCATCACGGTGTTCGCCGCAACCAAGGATGCCGAAGAGCGCGACTATCTGCTGCAGCTTGGCGCCGACAAGGTCATCGTCACCGAAGAGCAGGACCTGCTCATGCAGGTCAACAAGTACACCAACAACCGCGGGGTCGATATGGTCCTCGACGGCCTGGGCGGCCCGCAGATGTCGCTGCTCGGCGATGTCCTGGCGCCGCGCGGCAGCCTGGTGCTGTATGGCCTGCAGGGCGGCAACCAGACGCCGTTCCCGGCCTGTGCGGCGTTCCAGAAGAACATCCAGTTCTTCGTGCATTGCATCGGCAACTTCACCGGCAAGCCGGAGCTGGGTATCTGCCAGGACCAGGTGGCCCTGCAGCGGGCACTGCGCGATATCAACCAGTTCACCGCCGACAAGCTGCTGACTCCGCAGATCATCAAGGTCTATCCGTTCGAGCGTGTGGTCGAGGCGCATCGTTACATGGATGAGTGTCCGTGCGGTGGGCGGCTCGTGCTGGAACTTGCCGACGCCTGAGTGCCTGGATCGATCCAACAAGCCCGGGCATTGCTCGGGCTTTTTTTTGGCTCTTCACGGAATACAGGGGCTACGATCCTTGGGCTTGGGGGCTGAGGCTGTGAGCTTATCCATTCCATGCGGCGACGCTGCCGGCCCCTTCCGCCCTTACGGCGGGTCCCTTTTGTCTTGGCAAAAGGAACCAAAACCGCTCG
>NZ_JALRNF010000266.1 GCF_030272895.1 Pseudomonas sp. BGr12
TCAGCGAGCCGATGCGGGTCTCACTGCGCCGCCGCGACCTGCCGGAAATCGCAGCGCAACGCCGCTTGCGGGCCTAGGCAGGCGCAACTGTCTTTGTGGGAGCGGGGTTTCCCCGCCACATAGATAGGGCAGGGAGGTAGCAACGCGGGGCCAACCCCCAGCGAAAAGCAGCCGGTGAGCGAAGGCCAGCGTGTAGACCCGTTTTCTCAGGTTGAAACCCAGCACCACA
>NZ_JALRNF010000267.1 GCF_030272895.1 Pseudomonas sp. BGr12
GGTCCGGGTCCGGTGCCAGCAGCGCCGGTAGCTCGAAGCCATAGAAGGGTATCGGCTTGTTCGCCGCGCTGAGGATCATCCAGCAAGCCAGCGGCAGGCCGATCATCAGCAGGTACAGGGCCAGGTGCATCAGGGGCGCCAGGCCAGTCAGCCAGGCCGGCGGGGCCGGGACGATCGGCGGTGCGGGGCGGTCCAGGCGCACGGCCAGGCGTCGCCACACCAGCACGA
>NZ_JALRNF010000268.1 GCF_030272895.1 Pseudomonas sp. BGr12
AATGACTGCGCCCGCCTTCACCGCCCCCCTCGGAGATATCGTCGTCATGACCAGCTACCCTCTCACCGATCGCAGCAGCGCCGCCTACCAGGCCCTGGTCAGCCAGATCCGCGCGCGCCTGGAACAGGAAGGCGTGGCGATCTTCCCGGGCGTCGTCCTCGACCCGGCGGATGTCGCCATGCCCGAGCAGACCCTGGCGCTGCAAGCGCGGATGTTCAGTTTTCGCGA
>NZ_JALRNF010000269.1 GCF_030272895.1 Pseudomonas sp. BGr12
AAGGGTGCTGCGCACCCGCCCCCTCCAGACACCTACGCTCGGCCTCCTGAAGTCGCGAAGTTACGGGTGGCGCCTGCTCGGGCGCATCTTCGAAATCAGAGGTTGGCGGAGCCAAAACGAGTACCGGCCGCCTCTTGCTCTTTCTCTTGCTCTTCATGCGCGTCAGTTCAGGCGCTGCAGAATGCGACTTCAGGAGGCCGAGTGGAGGTGCCTGTAGGGGCCGTGCG
>NZ_JALRNF010000270.1 GCF_030272895.1 Pseudomonas sp. BGr12
TCCCACAATGGCCGGGGCATGCCGAGAATCATTGTGGGAGCCGGCAGCGCCGGCGATGAGGCCAGTACAACCAGCACATCAGCCGTGGCCTGGAATACGACCGCTTCGCGGTCGATCGCAGGCTTCGCCAGCTCCCACAATGGCCGGGCATGCCGAGAATCATTGTGGGAGCCGGCAGCGCCGGCGATGAGGCCAGTACAACCAGCACATCAGCCGTGGCCT
>NZ_JALRNF010000271.1 GCF_030272895.1 Pseudomonas sp. BGr12
TCGCAAACCTGGCGACCTCGTTCTTCCAGGTTCAATGAGGTGCCCGGATTGCGACTGCTGTGCAGTCGATCGCTGGCGCTGCCAGCTCCCACAGCGGAAGGCTGAAGCCCCTGAACTGACCCCAAAGGTTGGATGGGTGTCCAACTTTTGGGGTGCAGTTCACCCTGTGGGAGCTGCCGCCAGGCTGCGATCGAGCGCGAAGCGGTCGCAAACCTGGCGA
>NZ_JALRNF010000272.1 GCF_030272895.1 Pseudomonas sp. BGr12
TTTTCGAAGTCGCCACCGGACGTGCCGGTGATGGTCGCTTCGACCTGACCGGCATCGATGTACACGTCGTCGTCCGGTGCCGCCACGGTCACGCTGCCCGAAGTCTCACCGGCAGCGATGGTGATGGACTCGCCATTGCTCAGGGTGATGGTCATGGCGGTGCCAGCCGGGTTGGTCAGCGTCGCGGTGTAGGTGATCTCGCCACCTTCGTTGACCGA
>NZ_JALRNF010000273.1 GCF_030272895.1 Pseudomonas sp. BGr12
GTCGACGGGTCGATGGTGTCGTTGACCTCGGTGACGGCCGCCGACGGGTCGACGTTGAGGTTTTCGAAGTCGCCGCCACTGGTGCCGGTGATGGTCGCCTCGACCTGGCCGGCGTCGATGTACACGTCGTCGTCCGGTGCCGCCACGGTGACGCTGCCCGAAGTCTCACCGGCAGCGATGGTGATGGACTCACCGTTGCTGAGGGTGATGGTCATGGC
>NZ_JALRNF010000027.1 GCF_030272895.1 Pseudomonas sp. BGr12
ATCGCAGGCTTCGCCAGCTCCCACGAGGGCCGGCGGTGTGCTTGCCACTGTGGGAAACTGAGTTAAGTGGTGCCTTCTTCGCAGGCTTCGCCAGCTCCCACAAGGGCCGGCGGTGTGCTTGCCACTGTGGAAAACTGAGTTGAGTGGTGCTTTCATCGCAGGCTTCGCCAGCTCCCACGAGGGCCGGCGGTGTGCTTGCCACTGTGGGAAACTGAGTTAAGTGGTGCCTTCATCGCAGGCTTCGCCAGCTCCCACAAAAGCAGGAGCAACCCTGGCCTCTGTGGGAGCTGGCGAAGCCTGCGATGGGCCGCAGCGCGGCCCCGGGTGATTCAGGCCGGCCGCGAATCCACCAGCACCGGGCACCTGACCTGATCGACGACCTTGCTGCTGATCGAAGGATCCAGCAGCCGTCCCAGCCGGTTGAGGTGGCGGTGCCCCATGATGATCAAGGCGCACTCGAGCCGCCGGGCCTCGGCCACGATCGCCGCCACCGGCTCACCTTGAACCAGCTTGCCTTCACAGGCGAAGCCCAGTGCCCGCAGGTCATGCAAGGTTTGCGCGACCGCCTGATCGGCATGGCGCTGTTCATCAGTGGCCGCCGGAAACTCCTGCTGCTCGTAAAGGCTGATCGGTTCGCTCAAGGCAAAGGCACTGTCGACGGCCAGCATCACTTGCAGGCGATGGCGGTCCGGCTGGCAGAACTGTTGCGCGAGTGCCACCAATCCCCGGGAAACGCTGGAACCATCGATGGCAATCAGGACCGGACTGAGCATGCAGGACTCCATAAGCGCAATGTCGAGCCGCCCATTGTTGGCCAAGCGCCGGTGCGGATAAATGGCCTGCCGCGCACTGTGTGATTGCGTCCGGCGCACGCTGCTGCCTGCAGTCGAGCTGCTAAGATCCCCTCATTCTTCACGCTTACTCATGGATGCCTGGCAATGCAGATCCCGGATATGAACCTGCTGGTCGCCCTCGACGCCCTGCTCGACGAGGGCAGCGTGGTGGGCGCGGCGCGCCGCATGAACCTCAGCCCGGCCGCCATGAGCCGGACCCTGGGGCGCATCCGCGAGGCCATCGGCGACCCGATCCTGGTCCGTGCCGGTCGTGGCCTGGTGCCCACGCCTCGGGCACTGGCCCTGCACGATCAGGTGCGAGCCCTGGTCGAGCAGGCCGGGCTGGTGTTCCGCAGCCGTGAAGAGGTCGACCTGAGCACCCTGGACCGCGCCTTCAACATCCGCACCAATGACCTGTTCATCGCCCTTTATGGCGCGCAACTGCTGCGCATGATGCATGAGCAGGCGCCACGCACGGTGTTGCGCTTCGTGCCGGAAAGCGTCGGCGACGACGATAGCGTGCTGCGCGACGGACGCACCGACCTGATCGTCAGTTCGACCATCGACCTGGGGCCCGAGATCAAGATGCAGAGCCTGTTCCACACCCTCTATGTGGGCCTGGCGCGTCAGGACCACCCGATTTTCGACGCCCAGATCACCCCCGAGCGCTTTGCCGCCTACCCGCAGATCAGCGTGTCGCGCCGTGGCCGGGCCAACGGGCCGATCGATGTCGAGCTGGCCCACTACAAGGTGCAGCGGCGAGTGGCGCTGATTACCCCGAGCTTCCACTCGGCGATGTTCTCCTTGCCCGACTCCGACCTGCTGCTGCCCATGCCGGCCAACATCCTCAGCAGCGTCAGCAAGCTGGGCCTGCCGCTGCGTTCGTTCGCCATTCCGCTGCCGATGGAGCGGGTGACGGTGATGCAGGCCTGGCACCCACGCTTCGACAACGACCCGGCCCACCGCTGGCTGCGCCAGACACTCAAGGCCTGCTGCAGCGAACCGGTCTGAGGATTGCGTTTGCTGCACTAGTAAGCTGTCAATATGTCGATTTTCGTTAACATTGCCCCTTCGTAAACTTCTTCGGGTTCCTTGCCAGCCCGGAGATGTTTGTCATGAGTTCGCTGACCGCGACGCCTTTACCTGTGGTGCCGACACCGGTCGCTGCGCCTGCGGCGCCGGCAGCCTTCGGCACGCGCATTGTGGTCGGCCTGCTTGGTGTGCTGCTGGCGGTGCTGTGCGCCGGTCTCAACGAGATGGTCACCAAGGCCTCGCTGGCCGATATCCGTGGCGGGATGTTCATCGGCGCCGATGAGGGTGCCTGGCTGATCGCGGTTTACGCGGCGGCGTCGGTGTCGGCCATGGCCTTTTCGCCATGGCTGGCGGCGACCTTTTCCCTGCGCCGCTTCACCCTCTGCGCCATCGCCGCCTTTGCCCTGCTGGGCCTGCTGCAACCCTATGCGCCCAACCTGTCCAGCCTGATGTTGCTGCGCACCTTGCAAGGCCTGGCGTCGGGCGCCTTGCCGCCGATGCTGATGAGCGTCGCGCTGCGTTTCCTGCCGCCGGGGATCAAGGTCTATGGCCTGGCCGGCTACGCCTTGACTGCCACGTTCGGGCCGAACCTGGGGACGCCGCTGGCGGGGCTGTGGACCGAATACGTCGGCTGGCAGTGGGCGTTCTGGCAGATCATCCTGCCGTCGTTGCTGGCCATGGCCTGTGTGGCCTGGGGCCTGCCCCAGGATCCGCTGCGCCTGGAGCGCTTCAAGCAGTTCGACTGGCGCGGCCTGGTGCTCGGATTGCCAGCCATCTGTTCGCTGGTGATCGGCCTGACCCTGGGGGATCGCCTGGGCTGGTTCAGCTCGCCGCTGATCTGCTGGCTGCTCGGCGGTGGCCTGCTGTTGCTGGTGCTGTTCCTGTTCAATGAATGGTCCGAGCCCTTGCCGTTCTTCAAGCTGCAGATGCTCAAGACCCGCAACCTGACCCACGCTCTGGTGACGCTGTTCGGCGTGCTGATCGTGCTCACCGCGGCGATCGTCATTCCTTCCAGCTACCTGGCGCAGGTTCAGGGCTATCGTCCGGTGCAGACCGGCCCCTTGATGCTGCTGGTGGCCCTGCCGCAGTTGCTGGCGCTGCCGCTGGTGGCCGCGCTGTGCAATATCCGCGCGGTGGACTGCCGTTGGGTGCTGGCGACGGGGCTGGGCATGCTGTCGTTGTCGTGCATCCTGGGCACCCAGCTCACCAGCGTGTGGATCCGCGACAACTTCTACCTGCTGCAACTGCTGCACATCTTTGGCCAGCCGATGTCGGTGATCCCCCTGCTGATGCTCGCCACCGGTGGCATGACCCCGCAGGACGGGCCGTTCGCCTCGGCCTGGTTCAACACCATCAAGGGCCTGGCCTCGGTGGTCGCCACCGGGCTGCTCGAAGCCCTGACCACAGTGCGCCGGCATTTTCATTCCAACGCGCTGGTCGACAGCCTGGGCAATTCACCCCTGGCCGACAGTAGCGCCCCAGGCCTTGCCAAACGTATCCACGAACAAGCGCTGGTGCTGACTTCGGCCGACCTCTACCTGTGCATGGCGCTGCTGGCCGCGGCGCTGATCCTGCTGATTCCTTTTGTACCTACACGGATCTACCCGCCGCGTGCGGTGGCTTAGGTTCGTGGCCTTGAGAGAACGACATGACGACTACAACAACACATCGAAAAACCGCCTTGATCGTCGCCGCCCTGGTGGTCGCCGGGCTGGCCGCGATCGCCGGCCCGATATTGCTCGGCAGCGATGCCGAGCAGAGCACCAACGACGCGTACGTGTCGGCCGACTACACCGTGATCGCCCCCAAGGTGGCGGGGTTCATCAAGCAGGTGCTGGTGGAGGACAACCAGCAGGTCAAGGCCGGGCAATTGCTGGCGGTGATCGACGACCGTGACTACCAGGCCGCCCTGGCGGCGGCCCAGGCACAACTGCTGGTGTCCACGGCCCAGCGCCACAACGCCCGCGCCACCCTGGAGCGCCAGGCCTCGCTGATTGCCCAGGCCCTGGCGGCGGTCAACGCTGACCAGGCTGAACTGGCCTTTGCCAACCATGAACTGACCCGCCACAGCCGCCTGGCCGAGCAGGGCGCCGGTACCGTGCAGAACGCCCAGCAGGCGCGCAGCCGGGTCGACCAGGCCCGCGCCCGGCTGGCCAATTCCGAAGCGGCGCTGGCCGCTGCGCGCAAGCAGGTGGACATTCTCACGGCCCAGGTCGACAGCGCCGAAGGTGGCCTCAAGCATGCACAGGCCAGCCTGGAACGGGCGCAACTGGACCTGTCCTATACCCGCATCGAGGCGCCGATCGACGGCATGGTCGGCGAGCGCGCCGTGCGGGTCGGTGCCTACGTCAACCCGGGTGCACGGCTGCTGTCGGTGGTGCCGCTGGAGCAGGCCTATGTGGTCGGCAACTTCCAGGAAACCCAGCTCACCCATGTACAGCCCGGGCAGCCGGTGCAGATCCGCGTCGACACCTTCGCCGACCAGTACCTGCACGGCCGGGTAGAGAGCATCGCCCCGGCCACTGGCGTGACCTTCGCGGCAGTCAAGCCGGATAACGCCACCGGCAACTTTACCAAGGTGGTCCAGCGCATTCCGGTGAAGATCGTCTTCGATGCCGACCAGCCCTTGCTCCAGCGCTTGCGGGTGGGCATGTCGGTGGTGGCGAAAATCGACACCGGCGCCACGCTCACCAGCGGCAATGAGGTCAGCGCCCGATGAAACCTGTGTTCGCCCTCAGTCCCTTGATGCTGAGCCTGCTGGCCGGCTGCACCCTGGGCCCGGACTTCCACCCGCCCGCCAGCCAGGCCCCGGCCACCTGGGCGCCCGTGCAGGAAACGCCCGCGCCCAGTCAGGCGGTGGCCGAGCCACTGGAGCAACGCTGGTGGGAGAGTTTTCATGACGCCAAACTCAGCGACCTGGTCGAGCGCGCCAGCCAGCGCAACCTCGACCTGCAGATCGCCACGGCACGACTGGCGCAAAGCCGGGCGTTGCGCACCAGCATCGCCGCGGAGCAAACCCCCGCGGTCGATCTGAATGCGGGCTACAGCCGTGCCCGCAACAGCGCCGAAGGCTTGAACGATCCTTCAGGCCACAGCGGCAAGTCGGCTTTCAACCTCTGGCAGGGCGACCTGGTCGCCAGCTGGGAGCTGGACCTCTGGGGCCGGGTGCGGCGTCAGGTCGAAGCCGCCGATGCCGTGGTCGAAGTCGCCGAGAACGACCGGCGTGGCGTGTTGCTGGCGTTGCTGGCGGAGACGGCCGGCGATTACATCCAGCTGCGTGCAGTGCAGGGCACCCTGGCCGTGACCCGGGAAAACCTCGATGTCTCGCGGCACAGCCTGCGCCTGTCGCAGATGCGTTTGCGCGATGGCGTCGCCACCGCCCTTGACGTGGCCCAGGCCAGTGCCCAGGTGGCGTCGATCGAGGCGCGCCTGCCGATCCTGGAGGAACGCCAGGCACAGTTGATCAATGCCTTGAGCCTGTTGCTCGCCGAGCCGCCGCGCAGTTTGCAGGCCGAACTGCTGGCACCGGGCGCCATGCCGGCGCCAGAGCAGCGCTTTGCCATTGGCGTGCCGTCGGAACTGGCCCAGCGTCGCCCGGATATCCGCCAGGCCGAGGCGCAACTGCATGCGGCCACGGCCAGTATCGGTGTGGCCAAGGCCGACTTCTATCCGAGTATTCGCTTGTCGGGCAATGTCGGTTTCCAGTCCCTGCAACTGTCCGACTTCGGCGGCTGGGACTCGCGGCGCTTCGGCATCGGTCCCCAGTTGAGCCTGCCGATCTTCGAAGGCGGGCGCCTGCGTGGCGTGCTCCAGTTGCGCGAGGCCCAGCAGCAGGAAGCGGCCTTGCACTACCAACAGGTGGTGCTGGGCGCCTGGCACGAAATCGATGATGTGCTGCGCCTGTACAACGCCAGCCAGCTGCGTCGCGACCTGCTGGCCGAAGCGGTGCGGCAGAACCGCATTGCCTTGCAGACGGCGCAGCAGCAGTACGTGGAGGGGGCGGTGGATTTTCTCAACGTGCTCAGCGTGCAGGGCGCCTTGCTGGCCAGCGAGGAGCAATGGGTCGAAAGTTCGGCGGCGGTGTCCCAGGCGCTGGTCGGCCTGTACAAGTCGCTGGGCGGCGGCTGGCAGTCGTTCGAACCGACGGCGCAGCTCGCGGCACAGGGTTGATCAGAGTACGCCGTCGAGGCCGAAGCGCTTTTTCAGTACCCGCTGCAGCAAGCCCTGGGGCAACCAGGCTTGCAGCAATGGCAGGGCACGGCTGCCATTACCCAGGCGCAGCAACGCCGGAGGCTGCGGTTGCTGCGCTGCCTTGAGCAGGCCTTGAGCAAACTCGCTGGCCGGGGTCGGCTTGTCCTGGGAGGCGCGGGCGCGGGCGCGGATGCTTTCGCGCACCGGCCACCACGGCGAGTTTTCCTCGATCACCTGTTCCGCTTCGCGTCCGGCATTGCTGGCGAATTGCGAGGCGATGGCCCCTGGCTGCACCTCCATCACCCGCACACCGAAGGGCGCCAGCTCCAGGCGCAGGGCATCGCTCAGGGCGTGCACCGCCGCCTTGGAGGCGCAATAGGCGCCGGCAAAGGGGGTGACCAGCACGCCGGACACGCTGCCGATATTCACCACCAGCCCCTTGTTGCGGCGCAATGCCGGGAACAGCGCGCGGGTGACGCCGACCAGGGCGAAGACATTGGTCTCGAACTGTCGGCGCATGGCCTCGACGCCGCCATCGAGCAACGGCCCCATGGCGCCATAGCCGGCATTGTTGATGAGTATGTCGAGGCCGCCATGGGCGCTTTGGATTTCTTCACTCAAGCGTTGCAGGGCATCGGCATCGTTGACGTCCAGTTCACGACTCTTGAAGCCGGCTGCCTGCAACTGCGCCACATCGCCGGCTTTGCGGGCGGTGGCCCAGACCTCGAAGCCGGCATTTTTGAAGCTGTCGGCCAGGGCACGACCGATACCGCTGGAACAACCCGTGATGAGGACAATGGGCATGAGCGAACCTGAGCGCAGAAGAGGGGGAAGGCTCGATCATACGTGCACTCCCAGCAGCTTATCGAGTGCCTTGTTGATATGCCTCCAGTCGCTGCCCATCACCACGCTGCGGTTACCGTTGCGATCGATGAACACTTGCGCCGGGAAGCCGACAATACCCAGTTGCTTGCACAGCAGGCGTTGCCCTTCGGCGGCCAGGGCATAGAAGTCCACTTCGGGGGTGAGTCGGGCTACCTGCTCGACTTGCGGGTGCAGCTGCTCACAGGGCGGACAGTGCCTGGCATACAGCAAGATCACTGACGGTCGAACGCGAGCAGTGCACCCCAAAAGCTGGTTGACCCTGTCGCTGTCGCAGGGTCCGATCTCCACGAGCTGTCCCATATGCTTGTTCCAGGCGGCATTGAACTGGCCTGATTGAACGTCATTTTCGCGCAGGGGGTAACTGACAAAAATACTAGTTGGCGAAGCTGCCTTGCAGCTGTTCGGCGCGGAACTCCAGGGACTGCGGGCGATACCCGGAACGCAGCGGCGGCAAAGGCAGGCAGTCGCTCCAGTCGGCGCCAGGTTGCAGCTCGGGGCCGCGGTAGCGGGGGGCGCTGTAGGTGTTTTCGCTGAGGTTGACGCTGTCACCCGGTGCGTAGGCCGCCACGCGCCAGCGTACGTTGAGCAGCGGTACGTCGTTGCCATTCTTCATCTGCACCCGCAGCGGGCGGTCGGCGGGACAGTGTTCGGGGGCGTAGCTCAGGCGCAGGTCCAGGCGTGCCAACTGCTTGGTTTCGCGGTTGTCCTGCCAGACCACCCAGAGTGCAACCAGCCCCAGGCCGAACACCGCAGCCAGGGAGATGGGCAGGGCCTTGGCCGGGTAGCGCAGCAGCAGGACCAGCCAGGTGAGGATAAGCAGGGCGCCGATCAGCATGGATGAAGCCTTGAGTGCCTGTGAGCTTTTATCCTAACTGGAAATCGGGTGGGCCTCAAAAAAGCATCGCGGGGCAAGCCCGCTCCCACAGGTCTTGTGTCAACCTTGTGGGAGCGGGCTTGCCCCGCGATGGGGTTTTACTGAGCGATGGTCTTGATCGAAATCCCGCGCTCGATCGGTGTCGAGCGTCCGTAGATGTCTTCGAAGCGCTCGATGTCGTCCTCACCCAGGTAGCTGCCCGACTGCACCTCGATGATCTCCAGCGGGATCTTGCCCGGGTTGCGCAGGCGGTGCACCGAGGCGATCGGGATGTAGGTGGACTGGTTTTCGGTGAGCAGGAACACGTTCTCGTCGCAGGTCACTTCGGCGGTGCCGGACACCACGATCCAGTGTTCGGCACGGTGGTGGTGCATCTGCAGCGACAGGCTGGCGCCGGGCTTGACGGTGATGTGCTTGACCTGGAAGCGCCCGCCCATGTCCACCGAGTCGTAGGAGCCCCACGGCCGGTACACTTCGCAGTGGTTCTGGGTCTCGCTGCGGCCTTGCTCGTTGAGAGTGTTGACCAGTTGCTTGACGCCCTGGACCTTGTCCTTGTGGGCAATCATCATCGCGTCCTTGGTCTCGACCACCACGATGTTCTCAAGGCCGATCACCGACACCAGCTTGCCGTTGCCATGGATCATGCAGTTGCGGCTGTCCTGTACCACCACGTCGCCCTTGGTGACGTTGCCGTTGTCGTCCTTCTCGTGCACGTCCCACAGCGACGACCAGCAGCCCACATCGCTCCAGCCGGCACTCAGCGGCACCACGCAGGCGCGCTGGGTCTTTTCCATCACCGCGTAGTCGATGGAGTTGTCCGGGCAGCAGGCGAAGGTGGCTTCGTCGATGCTCAGGTTGTCGCCGTCCTCGACGCTGCGCTCCAGGGTCAGCAGGCAGGTGTCGTAGATATCCGGGTCATGCTTTTTCAGTTCTTCGAGGAAGCGGCTGGCGCGGAACAGGAACATGCCGCTGTTCCAGAAGTAGTTGCCGCTGCGGACGAACTCGGCGGCGCGCTGTTCATCCGGCTTTTCGACGAACTGCGCCACCCGGCTGACGCCCTCGGGCAGCAGGGCATCCTGGCTCGACTTGATGTAGCCGTAGCCGGTTTCCGGTTTGGTCGCCGGCACCCCGAACAGCACCATTTCGCCGCGCTCGGCCGCCACCGTGGCCAGGGCCAGGGCTCGCTGCAGGGCTTTCTGGTCGTCGATCACGTGATCGGCGGGCAGTACCAGCATCAGCTCGTCACGACCTTCGTTGACCAGCTTCATCGCGGCCAGCGCCACCGCCGGGGCGGTGTTGCGCCCGAAGGGTTCCATGAGGATGCCCTGGGTTTGCAGTTTCAGGGTGCTCAACTGCTCGCTGACGATGAACTTGTGGTCCTTGTTGCAGACCACGACGGGGCTGTCCATGCCTTCGAACACCAGGCGCGAGAGGGTCTGCTGGAACAGCGTGTGCTCACCGGTCAGGGCCAGGAACTGCTTGGGGAATTGCTTGCGCGACAGGGGCCACAGACGCGAACCGCTACCACCGGACAGGATGACTGGAATCATGAGAGTTCTCCGAAGATTGAAAGAGGCAGGTGATTAACGGGTCGATACCGGGCGCTTGACCCAGACCGGCGACAGGTTGCTGCCGGAACCGGTGACGTAGAGCACCGCGGCTTCGCCGCGCTCCAGGGCCACGGGCTTGAGGTCGCTGATTTTCTTGTCGCCCTCATACAGCGCCAGGCTGACCTTGACCGGGTTGATCTCGCGCTCGCCGCGAGCCTTGGCGGCTACCGCCTTGACCACTTCGGTCTTGCCGTCGGCGGTCTTCAGGGTCAGGGCCTGGTCGCTGAGGTTCTGCACCCGTACCAGGGATTTCTGCTTGTTCTTGAATGGCGGTTCCTCGACCAGTTGCGGCGTGCCCGAGGCGTGGTTGACCAGGGTGTAGTAGTGATCGGAGGCGAGCTTGACCGGCACGCTCTGGCTGCCGACCTGGGCGCTGTAGTCGCCCTGGGGCATGAAGCTGAAGTCGCTGCTGGCCTGGGCGGCCACCTCGTTGATCTTGGTGTTGCCGACGCTGGCGCTGACCGCCTGGTTGCCGGCGTTAAAGATGCGCACGAAGGTCGAGCCCTTCGGCGCGCTCGGGCCGTAGAGCGCGGCGTCGGCGCCGGCGAAGGCCTGCAGCGAGAGCAGACTCAGACCTGCGGCCAGGGCGCAGGCTTTGGCGATGCGGTGCTTGGTGGTGTGCAAGGTCATGGGTATTTCCTCTTCAGTGTGGCGTCCGGATGGACGACTGGGCCAGGTCTTGGTTGGCAGTTCGGGTTTTTTTCAGTTGGGCGATCCACTGCGGATCGAAGTCGCCCAGGTCGTTCTTCATTGGCAGATAGCGTTCCGGGAACTCCCAGATCAGCACCTGTGGGGCGCTGCTCTTGAAGGCATCGCTCTGCAGGTACTTGAGCATCGGCAGCAGCGGGCCATGGCCGTCTTCGGCGTAATTGACCACGTCGCTGCGCAGGGCCTGCTGCAGGGCGCCGAGGAAGTTCCAGTTGGCGTTGGCGCTGTAGCTGGTGCCGACCAGCGCCACCGGGATCTGGTTGTCGGCGAACAGGGCGTCGCCGTCTTGTGCTGCGCTTTCGGCCGGGCGGGTGCTGCGCTGTTGCAGGGTGTCCGGCGGTGGCAGCAGGTTGCTGAACAGTGGATCGAGCGGCAGGAAGTTGGTCAGGTCGCCCTTGTACGGGGCGCTCTGGCGTTGTTCGGTGACGAACGGCTGCGGCTCGCCGTTGAGCAGGTTCTGCCGGCTGACAGCTTCGGCCAGCTGCTGGGCGACTACTTCGGCGCCCATCGGCGTCCAGTGCGTATCGGTGCGCAGGAACAGCTGGCCGTGGGCCTTGGCGCTTTGCAGCGGCGCCAGCAGGTCCGGGGCGAACACCCCGGCCTGGCGTGCCTGAGCGTGGAACTCGTTGTACAGGTCGCTGTGCAGGGTGGACGGGGTCTGCTCACCCAGGTACTCGCTGTACAGGCGCGCCTTGGCCGGGACGATGGCCAGCACCAGTTGCACGCCGCGCTGCTGCAGGGTGTCGTGTACGCCACGGATCAGCGCCAGGTTCTCCTGTTCGAACTGGTCGCTGCCGGCGATCGGCTTGAACTCTTCGTCACTGAACAGCCAGTGCTCGCGGCCCAGCACCACGCCGGGACGGCCTTCGTTGAACAGGGTGAAGTCCAGCGCCGCCCACAGGTTGGTGCCGATGCGCTTGAGCGGGAACTGCTCGTCGTAGTGGGTCTCGGCGGCCTTGGCCAGCTTGCCGTCGAGCACGCTCATCTGCGCCGTGCGCTGGAAGCCGCTCAAGGCACCCAGCGACCACAGGCCCAGGCCCAGCAACAGGGCGAGGAACAACAGGGAATAGAGTTTGCGTAATGATCGGGTCATGGTCGGCTCGCTCAGAACTGGAAGTAGAGGAACGGCGAGTAGCTTTGCGCCGAGAGCTTGAGGATCGAGGCGACGAACAGCAGCAACACCAGTGCGCGAGTCAGGTACAGGCCCCAGTCCAGGCTCAGGCTGCCGTCGGCCTGCACGGCCACCGGGCTGGCCTTGGGCGCGGGCCTGGCGTTGCGGTAGAAGTCGCGCAGGCCGAAGAAGGCCAGGGTCGCGTAGGCCACCAGCAGGGTGGCGACCTGCAGGCTGGTGAGGTTGGCGCGGTTGAGTTCCGACAGCTGCCAGTCAGCGAAGCTGAACATGGCGCCGTACATGCGAGCGGCCACTTCCATGTTCTCGGCGCGGAAGATCACCCAGCCGACCACCACCAGCAGGAAGGTGAAGGCCCACTTGATCGGGTTGAAGCGCTGCGGGTTGGTGTCGATGCCAAGGGCCCGCTCGATGGCCAGCCACATGCCGTGCCAGGCGCCCCAGATGATGTAGGTGACGTTGGCGCCGTGCCACAGGCCGCCCAGCAGCATGGTCAGGAACAGGTTGCGGTAGGTGGCAACGGTGCCGCCGCGGTTGCCGCCCAGGGTGATGTACAGGTAGTCGCGCAGCCAGGTCGACAGGCTGATGTGCCAGCGCCGCCAGAATTCGGTGATCGACTGGCTGATGTAGGGCTGCTTGAAGTTCTCCATGAAACGGAAACCCATCATCAGGCCCAGGCCGATGGCCATGTCGCTGTAGCCGGAGAAGTCGAAGTACAGCTGCGCGGTGTAGGCCAGGGCGCCAAGCCAGGCGTCGCCGGTGGAGGGGTTGTGCAGGGCGAAGCAGTGATCGGCGACCACCGCCAGGGTGTCGGCGATGAACACCTTCTTGATGAAGCCCTGCATGAACCGCGTGCAGCCCTCGGAGAACTTGTCCAGGGTGTGGGTGCGGTGGTTGAACTGGTCGGCCAGGTCCTTGAAGCGCAGCACGGGGCCGGCGATCAGGTGCGGGAAGATTGCCACGAAGGCGGCGAAGTCGATCAAGTTGCGCGTGGCCGGGGTGTCGCCGCGGTACACGTCGATGATGTAGCTGATCGACTCGAAGATGTAGAACGAGATACCGATCGGCAGCAGCACATGGGTCAGGATGAACGGCTCAAGACCGAAGGAGGTCATGATCGCGTTGATGCTCTCCACGCCGAAGTTGGCGTACTTGAAGTAGCCGAGGATGCACAGGTCCACCGCAACGCCGAGCAGCAGCCAGCGCTGGGCCGGTTTGGTGCGCACGCCGGCGGCGCCGACCTTCAGGCCGATCCAGTAGTTCCACAGGGTCACCCCGGCGAACAGGGCGAGGAAGTCCACCCGCCACCAGGCGTAGAAAATGTAGCTGGCCAGCAGCAACAGTGCGTTGCGATAGCGTTGCCCGCTCAGGTAGTACAAGCCGAGAAAGATCGGCAGGAACAGGAACAGGAACACGTTGGACGAGAACACCATCCCGATCTCTCCTTGTCGTTATCAGTCGGGGCAGCAGCCCCCCAAACCCCCCGTGAAAAATCAGCGGGGAGCGTTCAATAGCATCGCGGGGCAAGCCTGCTCCCACAGGGTTCGCCGCGCTCCTGTGGGAGCGGGCTTGACCGGCGATTGGTCCTACCTCATTTCTTCTGTTCAGCCTGCGGGTCATAGACCCGGGTCAGGTCGCCGCCCAGGCGGAAATTCCGGAACGGCTGCATGGCGTGCTTCTTTTCCAGCACAGCGGCGCTGCAGCGGTAGAGGCTGCACCAGGGTTCGAGCCAGGCGTATTTGCTATCGACCTTCAGGTCGTGCATGTCCTGCTTCTCGCCGTTCTTCGTCTTGAAGGGGCTCGGATCCTTCGCCCCGGCCAGCACCCGATCGCCCAGGCGCTGGAGTGCGCCGTTGTTCTCGGGACGCACATCGACGCCGTTGGCCTGGGCGAAGCTGGCGATCATCACCAGCGGCGGCAGGGCATAGTTGTGGTAGGCCAGGGCACGCTGCTTGCGCTTGAGCTCGTTGGGCAAGAAGCCCTGGGCGTCGACCTGGTTGGCGGCCACCCGGTATTCCTTGATCGACCAGTCGAACAGGTCGCGGCGGTCGGTGACCACGGCCGTGGCCATGACCGACCAGGCCGCCCAGTAGGAGTGGTTGTTGATTTTCGCCAGCGGCAGGCCGCTCCAGTCCTTGACCACCTGGTCGGCCAGGCGCGCGAACCACTTCTCGATCAGTTCGGCCTCCTGCTGGTGTGCGGCCAGGGGCTGGGACCTGGAGAACTTCAGGTGCAGCCAGGACGAACTCAAGCTGCCCAGGGCCCATTTGCGCATGGACTTGCCGGTGTGGTTGTAGTCGGTGGACATCAGCGCATCGGCACGGGCCCAGGTGCCCAGCCACTCTAGGGTGCAGTCCAGCTGCTGCGGGCGGCCGTCGCGCATGTACTGCATCACCTGCTGGCTGACGCCGCGCTCGAGCGTGGTAATGCTCGCGGTGGAGTCGCGGAAGGCCTTTTCCGAGGCCTTGTTCAGGGTCGCGCGGGCGCCGTCCGAACCTTCGTATTTGCTGCGAAACAGCAACTTGCCGGTATAGGGCTTGGGGACGGCCTCGCATTTGTAGCCGCCACCGGTCTTGAGTTTCTCGATCCCGGCGTAGTAGCCCTGGGGCGGAACCAGCCCGGCGGCCTGGGCGAGCGGGCCGAACAGGGCCAGGGCGAGCACCGATACGCAGAAACGGTGGGAGCGCCCCTTGTGGGAGCGGGCTTGCCCCGCGATGCTGTGTTCGCTTGAATCGCGGGGCAAGCCCGCTCCCACAGAAGTGGGGATTGTGCTGAATCTGTTCATAAGTGACTCACTTGCGTTTGCAGAGCGTGGCCTCGACCTTCTGGCTGCCGCTTTGCGGCCCCTGGAGTTCCACGGCGAGCAGGGTCTGGCTGGCCCAGTCCTCGTCCTCGCGCAGCTGGAAGGCGAAGCGCCCGTCGGTGTCGGAGGTCTCCGGCTTCTCGATCTTCACGTCCTCGTGGCGACCGTTCAGGTACCACAGGGTGGCTTGCAATACCTTGACCGAGGTGTCCTCGAAGCGGATGTCCAGCTGGTGGCGGCCATTGACCAGGTCCTTGATCACGCCGCCCTTGCCGTTGACCATCAGCTCGTTCTTGCCGGGCTTGAGGGCGGTGCTGGCCTTCATCAGCGCAGGCTTGCCTTCACAGCCGTTGTCGATCAGGGCGAGCATCTGCCGCCAGATGGTTTCCTGGTCCAGGCGATACAGCGGCGAGAACTCCCAGATGAGAATCTTCGGCGGCTTGTTCTGGAATTCGTCGCTGCCCAGGTACTGGATCATCGAGCCCTCCAGGCCGCCGCCGGGGAAGGCGACGTTGAGCACGTCGGCACCGATGTACTGTTCGAGGAAACCGGAGAAGTTGTAGTTCTTGCCACTGTGGCTGGTGCCGACCAGGGTGATCTGCGGGTTGCCGGAATCGCCGAACAGGTCGTCGCCGCCACTTTCGCCCTTGGGCTCGGTGACGAACTGGTCCATGTACTGCACCGCGTAGCTGGTGCCGCACAGTTGCCCGGCGACGTTGTGCAGGGTGCCGGTCTTGCCCATGCGCCCGGACTTGTGGCTCTCGAACTCACGCCGGGGGATGCCTGCGAACGCCGGCATCTTGTGCACGGTGTCGGCGACGATCTTCGCCGCCCGCTCGGCGCCGTACGGCGTCCAGTGCTGGTCGCCACGGAAGTAGAAGTCCTTGCCCTGGTCGGCGGCCGCCAGTTGCTCGTTGGTCAGCGGCGAGAGATCGGGCACGTGGTAGCCCATCTTGCTGAAACGCCCGAGCATGGCCTGGTAGTTGCCCAGGGCCTTGGCGTAGTTGAAGGCCGCCTTGTCGGCCGGATTGAGCATGTTGCGGTTCACCAGGCCACGGGTCGGCTGGTAGACGATCACCAGCTCCACGCCCCTGGCCTTGAAGGCATCGTGCAACTGCTGCAGGCGGCGATAGCCGGCCGGGGTGGTGTCGAACTCGGTGCGCAGGTCCTCGCGGGTGCGGAACAGCCAGTCGCCCCGGGCCTGTATCAGGGTGGTGAAGTTCTGTTGGTAGCGGGTGGTGTAGCGGCTGGCGTCATGGGCCTCGGGGCACAGCTGGCAGCAGGGCTCGGCGGTAAAGCTCGGCGCCTGTACGTCAGCGGCGCGGGCCGCGTCGGCGGTCGCCAGCAGGGCGGCGCCGAGGCCAAGCAGTTTGATCAGGTGTGGGGTCATGTGGGCTTCCTCAATCCGCCATTTCGGTCTGGCGTTCGACCGGGTCGATCAGTACGGCTTTCTGCTGGCGCACCATCAGGTCGAGGATCTCGTCCTGACGCTCACCCAGCACGCCGGAGAAGCTGATGCCATTGGCCTTGCTCGGCGCCAGCAGCGAGACCCGGTACAACTCGACGCTCAGGGGCGAGTCGATCGACAGCGGGCCGCTGCCATTGGCCGCCAGTTCGCCGCCGACCACGATCAGCGAGACCTTGGTGTCGAACGGGTCCAGGGCGATGTCGCGGTCGGTGTCGGACAGGTCCTTGATGTGCCCGTAGACGCCCACCAGGCCGTTGGCCATGGCGACGTTTTCGTACAGGCGGATGTTCACGCTGTTGCGCACGCGAATGCCGTGGCGGCGGTTATTGATCAGCTTGTTACCCCAGATCAGGTTGTCGCCGCTTTCGTACAGGGTGATGCCGTCGGTGTGGTTGCGATAAATCTCGTTGTAGGCAATCAGGTTGTTGACGCTGTTACGGTCGATCACCACGCCCGAGAGCTTGTTGTCATAGCTCTTGTTGTTGATGATCCAGCTGTCGTTGACCTCGCGGGAGACGATGATCCCGTGCTTTTTCTTGGTCCCGTACACGGTGTTGCCGGCGATGATCAGCCGGTGCGAACGGTCGTGGGGGTCGATGCCGTAGACGATGTTGTCGCGGTAGGTGCTGTCCTTGACCACGAAGTCGCTGGTCTCGTAGCAGTAGAAGCCGTACCACATGTCGCTGAACTCGGAGCCGATGATCCAGCCGGTGGGTTCCGGGCGGCCCATCTGTTTGGCCATGTTCGGCGTGTATTGGGAAATGCTCACGCCATAGGACTTGGACTTGGCATAGCCGAAGCTGGCCATCTTGCTGTTGACGATGTAGGTCTCGGTGCCGCCCCAGGACAGCAGGAACGGGCGGAACTCCTTGGGCGAGCGGAAGGTGGCCGGACCGTTGTCCTTCTCGCGCCAGCCGGTCACCTTGCTGTCGGTGACGAACAGCTTGCCGTCGTTGACGATGAACGAACCGCCCTCCTGGGACAGGCGCAGTTCCTTGACCTTGGCGTCGATCTCCAGCACGCCCTTTTGCCCGACCACGATCGGCAGGCGCGCCAGGTACACGCCTGGCGCGGTTTCGCTCAGGTACTGCTTGGGCACGCGCTTGCTCAGCTCGGTGAAGTCGACATGACCGTCATCGATGAAGATCGCCTGGGGGATGCCGTGCTGGCGTGCCACCCATTCGGCCATCTTGTTGTCGCCGCCGATGAATTCCTTGAGGGCGTTTTCCTGCAGCATGCGTCGCACCGAAACCTTGCCCTTGCGGCTGCGCTCGATCTTTTTCTGCACGGCCTGGGCGGTGTAGCCCGACAGGTCCGGCAGGGTCGGCGCCGGGATCTGCAGCGGCTCGATCGGCGCGCTGCTGACCGTGTAGGTCTTGGCTTGCTGCAGCCCCTTGGCGAGCGGAGCCGAGGCCTGGCTGTTGGCCAGGGCGATGCTGCTGGCCAGCAGCAGGGTGCCGGCCAGCAGGCGTTGCAGGGCGTTGGATTGAAGGCTCATATCAGTGCACTCCAGGCATCAGAAGTGCCAGACCACGTCGACGAAAGCGCGGTGCATGTACGAGTCCGCTTCCTTGCCGTAGGCGTCACCCGGCTTGAACACGCCAGCACGCAAGCGCACCAGTGCCGACGGCTCGTCGATCGACTGGCTCAAGGAGGCTGGCAACAGGCCCTGCTTGAAGTACTTGGTGACCACGACGTCCATTTCCTGGCCCAGGTCTTTCTCGCCCTGGATCAGCGGACGGTTGATGCCGTTGTCGTCGACCACCGCGTTGATGCCGCTGCTGCCGATGTTCTGGTCGCCATCGACGCGCCAGAACTTGTGGTAGATCAGGCTGGCGTCGTAGTCGTCGCGCAGCTGCCAGGAGGTGAACAGGGTGGCGGCCTGCAGGTTGCCCAACTCGCCGCGGAAGGCTTCGCCGAAGCGATGCACGCGCGAGCGGGTGCCGGTGAAGTTGGAGCGGTTGCTCTCAAGACCGGTCTGCTCGTAGTTGCCCGAACCGTCGCTGCCACCGCCGCCGCTGCCACGGGCATAGGCGGCGCCGACCTGCCAGTTGGGGTCCAGGCGCAGGCGGATACCCAAGTCCGTGGCCCAGGCGTTGACGTCGCCGCTCTGCTGGCCGCTGGCGACCTGTTCGCCGTTCACGGTGGTGGTGTTGAGGCTGTCGCGATCACCAGTCAGCCAGGTCACACTGCCCCAGTAATTGACGCGGTTCTGGTTGCGCCAGTTGTAGGCATCGCTGTTGGCCTCAAGGCCCAGCCAGGTGAGATCGCCGGTGCGGGTCTTGTCCAGGGCGTCGACGGTTTCGCCCGGGTTTTTCAGGTTGCCGTCGTCATGCGTGTGGTGGGCGCGCAGGCCAACCCAGTGACCGGGGGTCCACTGGGTGGCGACATCGCCGTAGACGTGCAGGCGGTCCTTGTCTTCGGGGGCCAGTTCGGTGAGGTCGGTGCGGTACTCGCTGAAGCGCTCGGCCACGCCCAGGTTGGCGCGCAGCAGGGTGGTGTCGAAGGTCCAGTTCAGCGCTTCGATATTGGTGTCGCGCCACATGCCGTCTTCATTGCGCAGGCGCTGGCGACCGAAGCGCAGTTGCTCGCCCGGGTAGGCGGTCAGGCCGCTGTAGCCGATCCAGAATTCACGCATGGCCAGGTAGCTCTTGTCGGCTTCGCGGCCATCGGCGCTACCGTTGTCGGATTCGGCCTCGTCACCCGACTGGCGCAGGGTGTCGGTCTCGATGATGTCGGTGGCAGCCACCGCCTGGCCCATGGCAAAGGCGCTCCAGTTGCCGCGTTCACCGTAGACCCAGGGGCGCAGGTCCAGACCCACGCCGTTGACGTCACCGCCGGAGCGGGTGCCCAGGTCGCGGTCGTCTTCGGACTGGGCGGTAATCTTCACGTCCAGGCCGAAGTTCTTCTCGGCGGTCATGGCTGCCAGGGTCGGGCACGACCAGAGCAGGGCGAAGCCCAGGCCCAGGCCGGCTTTCATCCACGGATTGAGTGTCATAGGGAGTCCTCGCCTTGTTCGGGTTGTTGCACGGCTTGCAGGGCCAGGGCGCCGGGGCCGGGCCCCATGGCGCCACGGGCCTGGCGCTCCTGTAGCAGCAGGCGCAGGCCCTGGGCTTTCTGCGCCGGGGTGAGTTGTTGGTCGAGCTGCTCGGCCAGCGCCCGCGACTGATCGCTGGGGTTGGCTTGTGCCAGTTGGATGAAGACCCAGGCGTTGACCAGGTCCTGGCGGATGCCGTGGCCTTCGCTGAACAACTGGGCCAGGGCGTAGTCGGCGCTGAGCTGGCCACCGCGGGCGGCATTGAGCAGGTGGTCGACGGCTTTTTGCGGGTCGACACTGCCCAGGTAGCCACGGCGGTAGAGCTGACCGAGGTAGTAATGGGCGCTGATTTCGCCGGCGTTGGCGGCGTTCTGCAGGTGCGTCTGGGCCTTCTGGGCATCGGCGGGCACGCTCTTGCCTTCGAAGTAGAGGCGACCGAGCAGCAGCTCGGCGCGCGGTTGCTCGGCGGCGCGGCCTTTGTCGATGTAGCCCATCAACTGGTCACTGTCGCCCAGTTCCGGGAAGTCGTAGAGCAGTTGCGCCAGGCTGACCCAGGACCCCGGGTTGACCGGCGCGACCTGTTCGAGCAGGGCCTGGGCGGTTTTTTCATCGGTCTGGCCGAGGCTGCGATCGGCCAGGACGCGGGCGACGCTGTCGACCCGGGAGGCCGGGATCGCGCCGCGTTGGTAGGCGCTTTTTACCTGCTCGATCAACGCGGCCTGTTGTTCGGCTTGCGCGCGTTTTTGGTACACGGTGGCCAGTTCGACATAGCAGATATCGGTGCGGGTCAATGCGGCCTTGCAGATCCGCTCGACCTCATCCAGATGCTGGTCGTAGCTGCCCTGGGTGCGGTACAGCAACACCTGGGCCAGGCCCGCCTCGGGGTAGCCGGCGGCGCGCCACTGGTCGATCTGCTGCTGGGCGCTGGTGCGGGGGAAGCTCTGCGGGTATTGCAGGTAGAGCATGGCCAGCGGGATCAGGGTGTTGCCCTCGCCATTGGCGAAGGCCTTTTTCAACAGGGTTTCGGCCTCCTGGCGCTCGGCCTCGGTGGCCTGAGGCTTGGCTGCCAGCAAGCGGCCGAGACGAGCCTGGGCGCGGGGCGAAATATCGGCGGCAGCGCGGTAGGCCGCCTCGGCTTGCTTGAGCTTGGCCGGGTCGCGGGTTTCCACCTGGATATCGGCCAGCCCAACCTGGGCTTCGCTGTAACCGAGGTCGGCCAGTTGCCGGTAATTCTGTTCGGCCAGGGCCGTGTCACCGCGCTTGAGCGCTTCGTTGGCCAGGCGCTGGTCGGGCAGGCCGGCGCAACCGGCCAGGCTGATAGCCAGCATCAGACCAAGGACAGTGTGGGAGCGGGCTTGCCCCGCGATGAAGTCCGTGCAGTGCTTATGGCTATCGCGGGGCAAGCCCGCTCCCACAGGGGGGGTATTGAGCATATTCACAGGCAACCCCTTATCAAAGCCCACGGGCCACGGCTTTGTCGATCAGCCAGTCCAGCGACGGGCCACGATTGCTGTCCACTGCCACCGGGCGTCCGGCCAGCTCGCTGGGCAGGGCGTCGTCCGGCTTGATCTGCACGCGGATGTCCGACGACAGGTCGGCGCTGTTCAGGCTGGTGCTGCTGATGATCTGGCCGCTGCGGCGCTCGTCGTCGCCGGCCACGGTGAAGTGCACCCGGGTGCCGGGCTGGACGTCGTCGAACTGGCGGTAGCTGAAGCGTGCTTCAACCGTTGCGGTAGTGGTGCGTGGAATCAGCTGGAAGATCACCTGGCCCTTGCTCGCGTACTGGCCGTCGTCCACCAGCTGGCGGGCGACGACGCAATCGCAGGGGCTGGTGAGGGTGCCGCTCAACTGCTTGCCGAACAGTTCCTCGACCTTGGCCGGCTCAAGTTGCTGGTCGTCCAGGTGGCCCTTGAGCATGTCCAGCATGCTGGTGCTGAAGGAGGCCAGCGGTGCGCCCTTGAGCACATTGCCACCGTTCTCCACCAGGCTCTGCAGCGTGCCGTCGCGCGGCATGGTGACGTTGGTGGTCGGTACGCTGACCACGCCGGCCTGGGCATGACTGACGAAGTACAGGCCGTACACCGATTTGGCGATGAAGCCGAACGCCGCCACCCCGACCACGAACACGCCGAGGCTGAAGGTCACCGCGCGCAGGCGGCCCAGGGCGCTCATGCCGTCGTTGCTGTCCTTGTGCTTGCGCGCCTTGGTGAAGTTGTCGCGTTGCAGGGTGCTCAGCACATCGCCAATGGTGATCAGCTCGCCGGACAGGTGCGAGGTGATGATGTGCCGCAAGGTGGCGATGTCGCGTGGTTCGAGGTTCTGGAACTGCACGCCGGTGCGGCCGCTGGAGGTGTCGAAGGAGCGCACCTGGAACTCGATGTCCATGGCCAGCCCCAGCTTGTCGACGGTGAACTGCAGGCGACCGCGCAGCACTTCGCCGACTTTCAGCGGGTGCTTGGCATGGAAGCTCAGGCCCCCGGCAGACAGGTCGTCGACCTTCACTTCCAGGGTTTCGCGGCTGGCCCCCAGGTACCGCAACTTGGCCGGGATGCGCACCCGGGCGTGCTGGCGCTGGGCTTCGGACTCATGCACGACATTGACGTTCACGGCGGTATTCATGGCGATTTGTTCCTGTTTAATCCAATCGGTTTCCGGCTCACACGACCATGAACAGCACAGCAATGAAGATGCTGGCCGCCGAGAAGGTCATGGTCCGGGAGGACCAGGTGTTGAACCATTGTTGAAAGCTGGCGAGGTCGCGTTTGAGGGCAGTGGGCTGGCGGGTCCAGGACTGCTTGTCGAGGCGGAAGAACACGTAGATCTTCATGATCGCGCCGACGATCTGGTTGTAATAAAGAATCAGCGGGTAGGCCGGGCCGATGGTGTGGCCCGAGCACAGCAGCATGATGGTCAGGATCAGCCGGGTGATGCCGATCCACAGCAGGTACACCAGCAGGAACGCCGGGCCGAACTTGAGGCTGGCGATCACCGCGACGGTCAGGCCCAGCAGGCTGGTCCACATCGACACGCGCTGGTCGAACAGCACCACGCTGGTGAACAGGCCCAGGCGGCGGATACCCAGGCCCAGGGCCCGGGAGTTCTGCCGCAGGTTGTTGCCATACCAGCGGTACATCAGCTTGCGGCTGGCCTTGATGAAGCTTTTTTCCGGCGGGTGCTCGACCGTGTTGATCGCCGCATCCGGCACGTAGAAGGTGTCGTAGCCCAGGCGCATGAGGCTGAACCAGCTGGACTTGTCGTCACCGGTGAGGAACTTGAAGCGGCCCAGGCGCCAGTGTTGCAGCGAGTCGTTCTCGACGTCGGCGATGAACTCGGGGTTGGTCACCACCGCGGCGCGGAACACCGACATGCGCCCGGTCATGGTCAGCACGCGCTTGGACAGGGCCATGGAGCACATGTTGATGTGGCGTTGGGCGAAGCGCAGCTTGTGCCACTCGCTCATGATGTAGCCGCCGCGCACTTCGCAGAATTCGTTGGTGGTCAGGCCGCCGACATTGGCGAACAGCTTGAACCAGGGCACGGTCTTGCGCACCACGCCTTCGCCGAGCACGGTGTCGCCGTCGATCACCGCCACCACGGCGTTCTCGTCCGGCAGGTGGCGGGAGATGGCGCGAAAGCCATAGGCCAGGCCGTCACGCTTGCCGGTGCCGGCAATGCGCACGAAGTCGAGGGTGACGCGGTCTGGCGGATTGAATTTTTCCCAGAGGCTTTTCACCAGCAGTTCGTCGGACATTTCCACCAGCGAGCAGACCACAGTGGTCGGGTAGCCGCAGGCGATCGCCTCGCGGATCACCGAGCTGTAGACCTGGGCGGTGGTCAGGGCATCGATGCGAAAACTGGTGACCATCAGGTACACATGCGACGGGTCCGCGGCGCTGCCCAGCTTGCGCACCTTGCGCCGCAGCAGCGGGTAGACCACGTAGAGGAACAGCATGCCGCGCACGAAGTGCGTGGCACCCATGGAATAGCGCCAGATGCCGACGGCGCCGACGAGGAAGATGAAGTCCTTCGAGTCGGGGTCGAAAATCGAGTTGGGCAAGGCCAGGGCGATCGACATGAGCAGGCTCACGTAGAACAGCCATCCGGCGACCTGTAGCAGGCCGTGCTTGAGCCTTTGCATGTTCTGCATCCGTATCCAGTAGGGGGGAGGTGGTGCGCGGAGCCCGAAGGCCCCGCGCCTGCCGGCTTACCAGCAGATGCCTTCGGTGCGGGTGGCCGGGGAAGTGGCCTTGCTCATGAAGCCGACCAGGTCGATGACCTGCTTGCCTTCAGGGGCTTGCTGGGCGAGGGCGCGGAACTTCTCGTCGCGGTTGCCCAGTACGATCACGTCGGCGTGGTGGATGACCTGGTCGAAATCGGCATTGAGCAGCGACGAGACGTGCGGGATCTTCGACTCGATGTAGTCCTTGTTGGCCCCATGGACACGGGCGTACTCGACGTTGCTGTCGTAGATGTTCAGCTCGTAGCCCTTGCCGATCAGGCGTTCGGCCAGTTCCACCAGGGGGCTTTCGCGCAGATCGTCAGTGCCGGCCTTGAAGCTCAGGCCGAGCAGGGCGATCTTGCGCTTGTCGTGGCTTTCGATGATGTCGAAGGCGTTCTGCACCTGGGACTCGTTGCTGGTCATCAGCGAGTTGAGCAGCGGCGCCTTCACGTCCAGGCTGCTGGCGCGGTAGGTCAGGGCGCGCACGTCCTTGGGCAGGCACGAGCCGCCGAAGGCGAAGCCCGGGCGCATGTAGTACTGCGACAGGTTCAGGGTCTTGTCCTGGCAGACCACGTCCATCACGTCGCGGCCATCGACGCCGACCGCTTTGGCGATGTTGCCGATCTCGTTGGCGAAGGTCACTTTGGCCGCGTGCCAGACGTTGCAGGTGTACTTGATCATTTCGGCCACTTCGATGGCCTTGCGGATGATCGGCGCATCGAGCTCTTCGTACAGCGATTGCAGAATGTCGCCGCTGGCGGTGTCCAGTTCACCGATGACAGTCATCGGCGGCTGGTCGTAGTCCTTGATCGCGGTACTTTCGCGCAGGAATTCCGGGTTGACCGCCACGCCGAAATCGACGCCGGCCTTTTTCCCCGAGCAGTCTTCGAGGATCGGGATGACCACGTTCTTGACGGTGCCCGGCAATACGGTGCTGCGCACCACGATGGTGTGGCGGCTGGCTTTTTCGCGCAACACCAGGCCGATTTCACGGCACACCGACTCGATGTACTCCAGGCCCAGGTCGCCGTTCTTCTTGCTCGGCGTACCGACGCAGATCATCGACAGGTCGCTGTCGCGGATGGCCGCGGCGAAGTCGGTGGTGCCGCGCAGGCGGCCGGTGGCGATGCCCTGCTGCAGGAGCGCTTCAAGCCCGGGTTCGACAATGGGCGACTTGCCCTGGTTGATCAGGTCGATCTTGGTCCTGGACACATCCACGCCAATCACTTCGTGACCCCGTGCGGACAGGCAGCCTGCACAGACTGCACCTACATAACCCAAACCAAAGATGCTGATACGCATCGCTATCACCTCATGTGTTTATCATGCCGACTCAACTAGCAGAGCCAGGCCGGGTTGATTAACCAGCAATGTCTGGGCGAGCGGAGTTAGTGGCAAGAAGATGTCACTTCACCGTGCGCAGGCATATAAATGTGGAGTGCGAAATACGCTGCACTCAATATTGGCAGTTAATATCCAATAATTAATGGCGTGCCCTTTACTGCAGCCGTCTTTATTGCAGACCGGTTCTCCGGCGCTGCAGTGCTTGCTCTTTCAAGTGGATAAAATCCTTTGAAATCAACCACTAGGACGATTCTGTCGGGCGCGTATCTCCTGGGTTCGACTGGGCTTCAGTCGTCGACACTCAAGTCAAAAGTTGCTGGGTGCACAACCGTTGTGCAGTTCCAGCAGTGTTGTAGGTCATCTCTCACACTGGGCTGGAGAATCGTTACGGGTGCTATGAGCGATGGTCGAGGGGATAAGTTCCGAGGCGGGTTCGGCGACCGTGAAAGATTTTTAAATATTTTTTCAAGTGCCATTACTTCCACTTTGATGGCACGGGCTAGTTTCATCCCTGTATATAAAGGACGAACTCGGGGAGGGATATTTTTGTGCCAGTATCGAAAAAATTTTTCGAAATTCGTCAAAAAATTACGGGCGGGGGTTATGGCGTTTTGCAATAAAAGAGATGTTGGCGAATTTATGGCGCCATAAAATTGGCGTTTTCACGGGTTCTGTAGGAGCGGGCTTGACCCGCGATGAGGCGGGCAACGTCCACGCATCTGATCGCGGGGCAAGTCGAGTCGTCGCACCGCCGCTCCTACAGGTAGGTATTATTCCTCCGGATGATCGCGCAGGAACACCAGGTTGTCCGGCTTCGACTGCTCGGCACTGTAGTAGTAGCCCTGCACATCGAACTGCTTGAGCCGCTCGGGGTCATTGATGCGCTCCTGGATCACGAAGCGGCTCATCATCCCGCGGGCTTTCTTGGCGTAGAAGCTGATGATCTTGTATTGGCCGTTCTTGAAGTCGCGGAACTCGGTGTTGATGATCCGCGCCTTCAAGGCGCTGCGCTTGACCGCGCTGAAGTACTCGTTGCTGGCGAGGTTGAGCAGCAGGTCGTCGCCCTGGTCGGCCAGGGCCTGGTTCAGCCATTCGCTGATGCGCGTGCCCCAGAAGGCGTACAGGTCCTTGCCGCGGGCGTTGGCCAGCTTGGTGCCCATTTCCAGGCGGTAGGGCTGCATCAGGTCCAGCGGGCGCAGCAGGCCGTACAGGCCCGAGAGCATGCGCAGGTGGTCCTGGGCGTAGCTGAAGTCGTCTTCGCTGAGGGTTTCGGCATCGAGCCCGGTGTAGACGTCACCCTTGAACGCCAGCAACGCCTGCTTGGCGTTGTCCGGGGTGAAGGCCGGGGTCCAGCTGCCGAAGCGCGCTGCGTTGAGGCCGGCAAGCTTGTCGGAGAGGTGCATCAGCTCGCTGATCTGCGCCGGCGACAGTTCGCGCAGTTGCACGATCAGCTCCTGGGAGTCGTCCAGGTACTGCGGCTGGGTGTAGCGCTGGGTCACGGGCGGGGTGTCGTAGTCGAGGGTCTTGGCGGGGGAAATCACCGTCAGCATCGGTCGGGCTCCTGAAATCGTGGGGGCGATTCTACGGGGCGGGGGCTGTGATCTCCAGCTATGACGTCGATAGCCACAGACCATCCCGACGCTTGACGCTATAGTGCGCGGCGAGGAAACCGGGGAGCCCGATCGTGCGCATTGCCTTTGTATTTCTGAGCGGGCTGTTGAGCCTTGCCGCCCACGCCGCGCCGCTGCCGCTGGCGACGTTCGACCGTAGCCACTGGCCGGAGCAGCTCGACAGCCCGGCCCTGTTCGATGTCGCCTCGCGTGCCGAGATCCTTGGCTTTGCCCACGCCCTGCAGGCCAGCGAGGCGCTGGATGAACCGACCCTGGCCGCGCGCCTGGGGCTGCGGCAGATCAACCTGGTATCGATCAACCAGGTGCGCCAGCGCCTGTGGCAACAGTTGTGGCGCAACTACGCGCTGGCGCAGCAAAGTTGCGACCAGGATGCCTCGTTCTGCTATGCCATCGATGGTCAGGCCGAATTGCGCCAGCAGGCGGTGAAGTTCGTGGTGGCCGGTGACTCCTTCTATGCCGGTTGGGCCGGGCCCGCCAGCGAGTTTCACACGCTGTACCTCAATGAGCTGCTGCGCAAGGCCGCGCTGTTCCCGCAGACCGCCAGCGAGATTGAGCGCTATTCGGACCAGGAGCGCAGCGGCGACGAGCTCAACGACCGGCTGTTCATGCTGACCTTCGACTCGGGACCGGGGGCGATCGGCGGCAGTACCGATAGGCTGACCGACTACCTGCGTCGGCAAAAGCTCGCGGCCACCTTCTTCGTGCTCGGCAACAGCCTGCAGACGCGCCGCGACAAGACTTCGCTGGCCGATCTGCGCACGCTCTACCGTGGCCAGTGCGTGGGCATCCAAGGCTGGCAATACCGCTCCCACGGGCAGTGGCAGGACTGGCAGGACTCGGTGCTGCGCAGCCAGGCGCGGGTTCAGGCGGACCTGCCCGAGCAGTATGTGCCGATGTTCAGGCCACCCTATGGCCAGCGTCGGGCCGACAGCCAGGGGTTCTTCGCCAGCCAGGGCTTGCAAGTGGTGCTGTGGAATATCGATGCACAGGACCAGGGCGGGTTAAGTGCCGAACAATCGGCGCAGCGGGTGCTGACCCTGATGCTGCTGTGGCGACGTGGCGTGATCCAGTTTCATGATGGCCAACCCAAGGCGCAGGAAGCCGTGGCCTGGTTGCTCAAGCGCACGGCGCAGACGGGGATTGGTTGGGAAGATTGCCGGCATTTTGTCGGCAAAAGCTGAAATAACGAGTGGAAAGGTTACTCAGCAAGAAAAAGTTACATGCAATTCACAGGGCCTGATTTATGACTGTAGCGGTGCATTGGCCCTGCGCCAAGGGCTATTTGTCATGGCGAAAAATAAACTTCAAAAATGCGTAAAAATGCTTTTTTCGGTAATGGGTTTTGCGGTATCAAGAAGACAGACCGCCGAACCCTGCAGCACAGGTGGCGTCACTGGGCACCTTGATCTGTGGGAGCTTCCCGACCGTAACGACGCGGTACAGGGGAGAACGGCGGCCACTTCTCGGCGCAGCACCGTTTTGGTATTGCGTCGTCAGGCCCCGACAAAGGTGACCGAGTATGGATGACCAAGGACGCACCACTTCCTCCCACAAGCCAATCCTGTATGTGCTCGATACCAATGTACTGATCCACGATCCCAACGCCTTGCTCAATTTCGAGGAGCACCACGTCGCCATACCGATGACGGTGCTGGAGGAGCTCGACAAACTCAAGACCGGCAAGCACACCGTCGCCGCCGAATGTCGCCAGGCCATCCGCCTGATCGACCAGACCCTGGGCGATGCCTCGCCTGCCGATGTCGAGCAGGGCGTGCCGATCCAGCGGGGCAAGAGCGGGCCCAAGGGCTTGCTGTCGATCCTGATGAGTCCGCGCAACGAGCCGCACCGCCTGCTGCCGGAGACTCTCAACGACAACATCATCATCAACCAGTTGCTTGAGCTGCGTAGCCGGCGCAAGGACCTGGACGTGGTGCTGGTGACCAAAGACATCAACATGCGCCTCAAGGCCCGCGCCTGCGGGATCGCGGCCGAGGACTACAGCACCGACCAACTGGTTGACGACGTTTCCCTGCTGTCCAAGGGCTATCACAGCGTCACCGGATCGTTCTGGGACCGGGTCAGCAAGGTCGAGACCCGCCAGGACCATGGTCGCACCTGGCATCGGGTGCAAATGATCGACAACCTGCCGGCGGTGCACATCAACGAGTTCATCATCGACGAGCAGGGCTTCGTCGGCTGGATCAAGGGCATCAAGGACGACGAACTGCTGCTGCTCGACCTGCACCAGGAACCGCTGCTGCACCAGGAAGCCTGGGGCCTGAAACCGCGCGACATCCACCAGAGCCTGGCGCTGTTCGCCCTGCTCGATCCGGACATCCACCTGGTCAACCTGACCGGCGCCGCCGGCTCCGGCAAGACCATCCTGGCCCTGGCCGCCGCCATCGAGCAGACCATGGTCAGCAAGCGCTACCGGCGCATCATCGCCACCCGCAGCGTGCAGGGGCTGGACCAGGAGATCGGCTTTTTGCCGGGCACCGAGGCGGAAAAAATGGAGCCCTGGCTCGGGGCGATCACCGACAACCTCGAAGCCTTGCACATGGATGATGAAAGCACCCATGGCAGCGTCGACTACATCCTCGAACGCGTACCGCTGCAGTTCAAATCCCTGAACTACATTCGCGGTCGCAGCTTCCAGCAGAGCCTGATCCTGATCGACGAGTGCCAGAACCTCACCCCGCACCAGATGAAAACCATCATCACCCGTGCCGGTGCCGGTTCCAAGGTGATCTGCCTGGGCAACCTGGCGCAGATCGACACCCCCTACCTGTCCGCTACCAGCTCGGGCCTGACCTACCTGACCGAGCGCTTCAAGGACTTCCCCAACGGCGTGCACATCACCCTGCAGGGCGTGCCGCGGTCGATCCTGGCCGAATACGCCGAATCGCACCTGTAACCACCAGTCACCGGGCGGCCCTGCCGCCCGGTTTTTTCGCTGCGAAAACCTGACCCTTGGGTTTACACTCTGTGCTCCCTTCACAGGAGCAGAGCTGTGCTGACTCATCTCGATTCCCAAGGTCGGGCCAATATGGTCGACGTCACCGAAAAAGCCGTGACGGCGCGCGAGGCCGTGGCCGAAGCGCGGGTGCGCATGCTCCCGCAAACCCTGCAAATGATTGTCGACGGCGAGCACCCCAAGGGGGATGTGTTCGCCGTGGCGCGTATTGCCGGCATCCAGGCAGCGAAGAAAACCAGCGACCTGATCCCGCTGTGTCACCCGCTGATGCTCACCAGCGTCAAGGTCGAGCTGACCGCCGACGGGCAGGATGCCGTGCGTATCCTCGCCCGCTGCAAACTGGCCGGGCAGACCGGGGTGGAGATGGAGGCACTGACTGCTGCCAGCGTCGCGGCGCTGACCATCTATGACATGTGCAAGGCCGTGGACAAGGGCATGGTCATCGAGCAGGTGCGCCTGCTGGAGAAGACCGGTGGCAAGAGCGGTCATTACAAGGTGGAGGGCGAATGAAGGTCAAGGTCATGTATTTCGCCCGTTATCGCGAACTGCTGGGGCTCGACAGCGAGCGTCTCGAGGGGAGTTTTGCCGTGCTCGACGACGTGCGCCAGGCCCTGGTGGCCAAGGGCGGGGACTATGCGGTGCTGGCCGAGCAGAATCTGATGTGTGCGCGTAACGAGGAGCTGTGCAAGCTCGATGAAGCGCTGGAGGAGGGCGATGAGATTGCCTTTTTCCCACCCGTGACCGGAGGTTGAGCATGGCGGTACGCGTACAGCAAGCGGCATTCGATCCAGGCACCGAGGTCAACGCCATGCATGCCGCCAACGTTGGTGTGGGGGCGGTGGTCAGCTTCGTCGGCTACGTGCGTGATTTCAACGATGGCCTGGAGGTGGCGGGGATGTTCCTGGAACACTATCCGGGGATGACCGAGAAAGCCCTGGCCAAGATCGTGGTCGAGGCCGAGCAGCGCTGGCCGCTGCTCAAGGTCGAGGTGCTGCACCGCATCGGCGCGCTGGAGCCCGGCGAGCCGATCGTCTTTGTCGGCGTGGCCAGCGCCCATCGCCAGGCGGCGTTCGACGCCTGCAATTTCATCATGGACTACCTCAAGACCCGGGCGCCGTTCTGGAAGAAGGAACAGACCGCAGCGGGGGACCGCTGGGTCGAGGGCAAGCAGAGCGACGAGGACGCGGCAGGGCGCTGGTAATTGACCCGGCTCCTGCAGGAGCGATTGTCTTTGTGGGAGCTGGCGAAGCCTGCGAGAGGCTAGCACTGACACAATCTAAGGATCACGAGCGCTGCGCGCTCGATCGCAGGCTTCGCCAGCTCCCACAGCTCCCACAGCTCCCACAGTGCGATCCCGATGTGCTTGAATTCCGCTGTTGAGTTTTCGTACAGAAAAGTCCAGTATGGATTTCAAAGTACAAAACGCCTTGCCATTCCTTTCTTCTGTCTTGCAACACACCTCCAATAACGAGCGAGAGAGACCCTCATGAAGAAGTCCACCCTGATCAGCGGTCTGGTCCTGAGCCTCCTGGCCAGCAGCAATCTGTTCGCCGCCGAGAAAACCTTGCGTATTGGCATCGAAGCCGCCTACCCACCCTTTGCCTCGAAGACCGACAAGGGCGAGATCGTCGGTTTCGACTACGACATCGGCAATGCCTTGTGCGCGCAGATGCAGGTCAAGTGCGAGTGGAAAGAGGTGGAGTTCGACGGCCTGATTCCTTCGCTGAAGGTGAAGAAGATCGACGCCGCGCTGTCGTCGATGACCATCAACGAGGACCGTAAGAAATCGGTGGATTTCACCCACAAGTACTACTTCACTTCGTCGCGGCTGGTGATGAAGAAAGGCGCGGTGGTCGATGACCAGTACGCCAGCCTCAAGGGCAAGACCGTGGGCGTGCAGCGCGCCACCACCACCGATCGCTACGCCACCGAGGTGATGGAGCCCAAGGGCATCACCATCAAGCGCTACAGCAACAACGAAGAAATCTACATGGACCTGGCGTCCGGACGGGTGGATGCGATCTTCGCCGATACCATCCCGCTGGACGACTTCCTGTCCATGCCGCGGGGCGCCGATTATGCCTTCGTCGGCCCGGAGCTCAAGGACCCGAAATACGTCGGTGAAGGCGCCGGGATCGCCGTGCGCAAGGGCAATGCCGAGCTGGTCAGCCAGTTGAACAATGCCATCGATGCCATTCGCGCCAACGGCGAATACCAGAAGATCCAGTCCAAGTACTTCAAGACCGACATCTACGGCGACTGATCGCCCGGCTCAAGGCCTGAAGCGCTTTCAGGCCTTGAGTTCCTTCAGGTGCTTGTACACCGTCGCCCGCCCCATCCCCAGCACATTGGCCACGTAATTGGCCGCACTCTTGCCCTTGAACGCGCCCTCGGCGTGCAGGGCCAGCACCAGCTCGCGCTTGTGGTCGCGGGTCAGTACATTCAGGCTCAACTGGCGCTGGCGCAGCCAGCTGTTGAGGAAGGTATTGATGCGCTCCTGCCAGTCGTCGCGAAACAGCGCATCGGGCTGCGGGATCAGCCGGTTGGGCGAGAGGAACAGCTCCAGCGCCGCCCGGGCGTTCTCGAACAGGGAAATATTCAGGTTGATGCACAGCACCGCAACCGGCTTGCCGGCGCCGTCGCGCAGCACCGTGCTCAGCGAACGGATCTTCTGCCCGTCCCAGTTGAGCTTTTCGTAGGGGCCGATGTTGGTTTCCTCGCTACCGGTCTCGAGCATGTCCTCCAGCGCCGCATCGTCACCGATCTCGCGCTTGGACAGGTTGTTGGCGATGTAGTCGATCTTCTGGCTGCGCAGGTCGTGCAGCACCACCTCGGCGTGGGGGAAGAACAGGGTGGCGATGGCATCGGCGATGGCCCGGTAGTTGTCCAGGGCAGGATCGGGGCGGGGTAGCGACATTCAGGCAGGCTCCAGGCGGTGTCAGCGCCCTTGTTTCAAGGGCGCTGCGAGTGTGCCGCAATCGCGGCGGTGCGTCATCCCTGCAGGCGGCGGGGCGACAGCGCCTCGGCGCTCAGGCCGAAGCCTTCGAGGTGCTCGCCCAGCGCCTGGCCGCGCACCAGGGCGGCGCTGGCCTGGCCCATGGCCGGCGAGGTCTGGATGCCGTAGCCGCCTTGCGCCGCGACCCAGAACAGGCCTGGTACTTGTGGGTCGAAACCGGCCACCAGGTCGCCGTCGCTGACGAAGCTGCGCAAACCGGCCCAGGTACGGGTAGGGCGGCGGATGCTCAGGGTGGTGGCTTCCTCGATCTGGTAGATGCCCATGGCGATGTCCAGCTCCTCGGCCTGCACGTCATGAGGCTCGACCGGGTCGGCATTGGCCGGCGAGCCGAGCAGCATGCCGGCGTCGGGCTTCATGTAGAACGACTCGTCGAGGCTGACCAACATCGGCCAGGCATGGCTGTCGATACCTTCGGGGCCGGCAAAGATAAAGGCGGCACGGCGCTTGGGTTGCAGGCCCAGGGGTTGGGCGCCGGCCAAGGCGCCGATCTGGTCGGCCCAGGCACCGGCGGCGTTGATCAGCACGGGGGCGCTGAAGCTGCCGCGGTTGGTATGCACCTGCCAGTGGCCATCGGCATCGCGCTCCAGGCGCTGCACTTCGCAATCGCTGTGCACTTCGCCCTGCTGGCGGCGGATGCCGCGCAGGTAGCCCTGGTGCAGGGCGTCGGTGTCGATGTCGCTGGCGCTCGGATCATAGAGTGCGCCATGCACTTTTTCGCGGCGCAGCACCGGCAGGCGCGCGCAGGCCTGGTCGGCGTCGAGCAGTTCGACCTGGGGCACACAGGCTTTGGCGCTCTGGTACTGGCGTTGCAGTTCCTGCGGGTCGCCGTTGAAGTCCACGGTCATTTCCCCACGCGGCGTCAACAGCGGATGCTCGGCAAAGCCTGCCGGCGGGTGATCGAAGAAGTCGCGGCTGGCCAGGGTCAGGGCGCGCACCTGGGGGGTGCCGTAGGCGGCGGTGTAGAGCGCTGCCGAACGGCCAGTGGAGTGATAGCCGGGTTGCGCTTCGCGTTCGAGCAGCACTACCCGGCCATGGGCCGCCAGCCAGTAGCCGGTGGAGGCGCCGGCGATGCCGGCACCGATGATGATGTAGTCAGCCTGTTGCATGAGTCTCTCCTCAGCGCTTGCGCTGCAGTTGGTACAGCGCATTGGCCAGGGCGATGTCTTCCAGCCCCAGGCCGATGGAGCGGAAGAAGGCGTGGCGCTGGTAGCTCGGAGCAGGCGCCTGGCCGCTGACCAGTTGCGCGAGGTCGCCGACAATCGCCTCGGGCTGCCAGCCGTGCTGTTCGGCGGCGATGCGCATTTCACCGGCGCTGCCCGGGGTGGTTACCCGGTAGTCGCAATACACCTCCATTTCGCCAAGGCAGGCGGGTGGAATTTCGTGGGCGCGCACGGCATTGGTGCTGATCGAGGTGATCAGTGCCGGCTTGCTCAAGGTGCGCGGGTCGATGACCGGGCTCGGCGACGAGGTGCACAGCAGGATCACATCGGCGTCATCGGTCGCCTGCTCGAGGCTGTCGCTGAGGGCCAGGCGTGGGTCGAGGTCGCGCAGGGCCTGGCGCTGTTCGTCGGTGTGCTGGGCCAGGTTGGCCGAGAACAGGCGGATGTCCTGCCAGTCGCGCAGGCTGCGGATGTAGTGCAGGTGGGCGCGGGCAATCGGACCGCTGCCGATCACGCACAGGCGCCGGGCGCTGGCCGGGGCCAGGCTGTCGACGGCCACGGCGGTGGCGGCGGCGGTGCGCGCGGTGGTCAGCTCGCCGGCGTCGCACAGCAGCAGCGGCTGGCCGCTGTCCATGGACATCAGCAGGGTCCAGGCGGTCACCAGTGGGCCCTGCTCGCGGACGATGTAGGGCGAGGTCTTCAAGCCATAGACGCGCTCGTTGGCCAGCACGCCGCCATAGTTGATGAAGTCGCCCTGGCCCTGGGGAAATTCCACCAGTTGCTGGGGCGGTTGCACCGCTTGTCCGGCGGCAAGATCACGGAACAGGTTGCGCAGGATCTGCGGAACATCCACCTGGGCGAGCAGTTGGCGGGCGAGCTGTTGATCGATGACGAGAGGCGCGGACATGCGAAACTCCAAATGAACTATTTTGTCTATTATGGACTTTTTGTTTATTTGGGCAATATCAGCCGATCCGAAAATGCAAAAAGCATCGCGGGGCAAGCCCGCTCCTACCGTAGGAGCGGGCTTGTCCCGCGATGCCTTTTGTTGGTGACCCGCGATCAGTGATGCTTGCGCGGTACCGCTTTGAGCAACTCGGTTGGCGGCATCTCGCAGCTGATCTTGCGGCCCAGCAGTTCTTCGATGGCCGGCAACTGGTAGGAGTCGTCCTCACCGGCGAAGCTGATCGACACGCCGCTGGTACCGGCGCGACCGGTACGACCAATACGGTGAACGTAGTCGTCCGGATCTTCCGGCAGGGTGAAGTTGATCACATGGCTGATGCCGTCGATATGGATGCCACGACCGGCCACGTCGGTGGCGACCAGCACGGTGATGCGCCCTTCGCGGAAGTTTTCCAGGGTCTTGATGCGCTTGTGCTGGGGCACGTCGCCCGACAATTGGGCGGCATTGACGCCGTCACGCACCAGGCGTTCTTCGATGCGTCGCACTTCATCCTTGCGGTTGGCGAAGACGATCACCCGTTCCCACTTGTTTTCGGTCACCAGGTTGTACAGCAGTTTGTACTTGTCGCTGCCGGCCACGGCATAGACGTGCTGCTCGACCGTTTCGCTGGCCACGTTCTCCGGCTCGATCTCGACGATGGCAGGGTCAGTGGTCCACTGCTTGGCCAGGTTCATCACGTCGTCGGTGAAGGTGGCGGAGAACAGCAGGGTCTGGCGTTCGCTCTTGGGTGGCGTCTGGCGGATGATCTGCCGGACCTGGGGGATGAAGCCCATGTCGAGCATGCGGTCGGCTTCGTCCAGCACCAGCACCTCGACCATGTCCAGGTGGGCTTCGCCGCGCTGGTTGAAGTCCAGCAGGCGGCCTGGGGTGGCCACCAGGATGTCACAGTGACGGGCTTCGAGGGCCTTGAGCTGCTTGTCGAAGTCCATGCCGCCGACGAAGGTCATCACGTTCAGACCGGTGTATTTGGTCAGCGCCGCGGCGTCCTTGGCGATCTGCACCACCAGTTCGCGGGTCGGGGCGATGATCAGCGCCCGTGGCTCGCCCATGTAGCGCTCTTTGGGCGGCGGGGTCTGCTGCAGCTGGGTGATGATCGAAATCAGGAAGGCCGCGGTCTTGCCGGTGCCGGTCTGGGCCCGGCCGATGGCGTCCTTGCCACGCAGGGTGTAGCCCAGCACCTGGGCCTGGATCGGCGTGCAGTACGGGAAGCCCAGGTCGTGGATCGCATGCATCAGCTCTGGCGAGAGCTTGAAGTCATGGAACCGGGTCTTGCCTTCCTGGGGCTCGACCACGAAATCTTCCAGCTTCCAGGTGGAGGCTGCCGGTTTTGGCTTGCGCTCCCGGCGCGGCTTGGGCTCGGCAGGCTTTTCGGCGCGTGCAGGCTTGGCTGCCTCGGTCTCGGCAGTGAGCGGGGCGGCCGGGGCAGGGGCCTGGGCCTGGGCCGGCGCCGGTGGCGGCGTCACAGGGGCGGCGGCTTCGGGGGCGAGTTGCTCAGCCTCGCTCTTGCCGAACATCTTCTTGAGTGCTTTGAGCACGGTCATCTCATCAATTGGTTAAGGAATGTACGCCGGGCAGTGTAAAGCAAGATTCGGGCGCGGCGTAGTGGATTGCACCGACAACTACAGCGCTGCCTTCAGCGCAGCTGCTTGCTCAGCCAGTTGTAGATGTCCTGGATCTCCTCCTGCAGCACTTCGTGCTCCATGGGGTACTCCTGCCAGTTGGCGTCGACGCCCCAGCGCTTGAGGTGTTCGAACGCGGTGCGGCCCATGGACGGGATCACCACCGGGTCGTGCACGCCGTGCAGGCACAGGGCTGGGGTGCGTTGCTGGCAGGCGGTCAGTTGGGTGTCGTCGGCAAAGGTCGGTGCATAGGTCGACAAGGCCAGCACGCCGCCCAGGGCCTCTTGCCACTTTATATAGGCGGTGTGCAGCACCACCGCGCCGCCCTGGGAGAAACCGGCGAGGAAGATCCGCGAGAGGCTGATGCCCTTGGCCTGTTCGGCCTTGATCAGGGCGATGACCTGGTCGGCCGAGGCTTCGAGCTGGTCCTGGTCGATGGCCCGCGCCGGGGTCATGGCCTTGATGTCGTACCAGCTGGGCATTTCGTACCCGCCATTGATGGTAACAGGGCGGGTTGGCGCCTGTGGCATGACGAAACGGGTACTCAGCAGTCCACCCTGCAGGGCCTCGGCCACCGGCAGGAAGTCGTAGCGATCGGCCCCCAGGCCATGCAACCAGATGACACAGGCATCGGCGGTGTTTTGTGGTTCGAGAATCAGCGGGTTGGTCATGACTGCTCCGAAAGAGTGCGCACATAGTTGATCGAGTGCATGAAAACAAGGCGCGCCGGGTGAAACAAAGAAAAAGATGTCGCACGGCTGAAACTTTATTGCTTGACGCGCACTGAAACGCTTAAGCCTCTGACTGTGGTACGCGCTTTGCTATGAACATTCCGATGCGAGGTTACACGTTTTGGACGGTAACACCCGTTAGCGATTCCCAAGGCTGTCACAGAACAGCGCATTGCGCCAATTGACCCAAAAACAAGCCAACACGGGTCGGATGCGCCTCATAAGGGTGCGGTGCAATTCCGGCTCAATACAACAAGAGCAAAACTGGAGGTTTGAATGAAGATGTTGAAATCCACCCTGGCAGTGGTTACCGCTGCTACCGCACTGGGTATCAGTGGTCTGGCACAGGCGGGCGCAACCCTGGATGCGGTACAGAAGAAGGGATTCGTCCAGTGTGGTGTCAGCGACGGCCTCCCGGGGTTCTCGGTACCGGATGCCAAGGGCACCATCGTCGGCATCGACGCAGACGTCTGCCGCGCGGTAGCCGCAGCGGTGTTCGGCGATGCCACCAAGGTCAAGTTCAGCCAGCTCAACGCCAAGGAGCGCTTCACCGCGCTGCAGTCCGGTGAAGTCGACGTGCTGTCGCGCAACACCACCTGGACCAGCTCCCGCGACGCCGGCATGGGCCTGGTGTTCGCCGGTGTTACCTACTACGACGGCATCGGTTTCCTGGTCAACAAGAAGCTGGGCGTATCCAGCGCCAAGGAGCTCGACGGCGCAACCATCTGCATCCAGGCCGGTACCACCACCGAACTCAACGTCTCCGACTACTTCCGCGCCAATGGCCTGAAGTACACCCCGATCACCTTCGACACCTCCGACGAAAGCGCCAAGTCGCTGGAATCCGGCCGTTGCGACGTGCTGACTTCCGACAAGTCGCAGCTGTACGCACAGCGCTCCAAGTTGGCCGCGCCAGCCGACTATGTGGTACTGCCGGAAACCATTTCCAAGGAGCCCCTGGGCCCGGTGGTGCGCAAAGGCGACGAAGAGTGGTTCAGCATCGTCAAGTGGACCCTGTTCGCCATGCTCAATGCCGAAGAGATGGGCATCAACTCCAAGAACGTCGAGGCTGAAGCCAAGTCCACCAAGAACCCTGACGTGGCGCGCATGCTCGGTGCCGACGGCGAATACGGCAAGGACCTGAAACTGCCGAAGGACTGGGTGGTGAAGATCGTCAAGCAGGTCGGCAACTACGGCGAGGTGTTCGAGAAGAACCTCGGCAAGGAGACCCCACTGCAGATCGACCGTGGTCTGAACGCCCTGTGGAACAACGGCGGCATCCAGTACGCACCGCCTGTGCGCTGATGGCTGCACCTGCGGCGGCAATGGGCCGCCGCAGGTTGTTCGACTCCCTTTTCTCCGGGGCATTACATGCAAAATCAAATCGGCGCACCCAAGGGGCTATCCCTGAGCGATCCACGTGTGCGTGCGTGGCTGTTCCAGATCATCACCGTGGTCGCGGTGGTCGCTCTGGGCTGGTACCTGTTCCACAACACCCAGACCAACCTGCAACACCGGGGCATCACCTCGGGTTTCGACTTTCTCGAGCGCAGCGCCGGCTTCGGCATCGCCCAGCACCTGATCCCCTACACCGAGCAGGACAGCTATGCCCGGGTATTCGTCATCGGCCTGCTCAACACCCTGCTGGTGACCTTTATCGGTATCGTCCTGGCGACCCTGCTGGGGTTCATCATCGGTGTGGCGCGGTTGTCACCGAACTGGATGATCAACAAGCTGGCCACGGTGTATGTCGAGACTTTCCGTAACATTCCACCGCTACTGCAGATCCTGTTCTGGTACTTCGCGGTGTTCCTGACCCTGCCGGGACCGCGGGGCAGTATCAACATCAACGACGCCTTCTTTATCAGCAACCGGGGCCTGAACATGCCCGGTGCTTCCGTGGCCGAAGGATTCTGGCCATTCGTCGTCAGCCTGGTGCTGGCTATCGTCGCCATCGTGGTGATGGTGCGCCTGGCCAACCGGCGCTTCGAAGCCACCGGCGAGCCGTTTCACAAGTTCTGGGTCGGCCTGTTCCTGTTCTTCGGCATTCCGGCGCTGTGCGTGCTGCTGTTCGGTGCCCCCCTGCACTGGGAAATGCCGCAGCTCAAGGGCTTCAACTTCGTCGGTGGCTGGGTGCTGATCCCCGAGCTGCTGGCCCTGACCCTGGCCCTGACCATCTACACCGCAGCGTTCATTGCCGAGATCGTGCGTTCGGGCATCCGTTCGGTCAGCCATGGCCAGACCGAAGCCGCCCGTTCCCTGGGACTGCGTGAAGGGCCGACGCTGCGCAAGGTGATCATTCCCCAGGCGCTGCGGGTGATCATCCCGCCGCTGACCAGCCAGTACCTGAACCTGGCGAAGAACTCTTCGCTGGCGGCCGGTATCGGTTATCCGGAAATGGTCTCGCTGTTCGCCGGTACCGTGCTCAACCAGACCGGTCAGGCCATCGAGGTGATCGCCATCACCATGAGCGTCTACCTGGCCATCAGCATCAGCATTTCGCTGCTGATGAACTGGTACAACAAGCGCATTGCGCTGATCGAGCGGTGAGGACACGCGCATGACTTCCCATGTATTCAAACCCGATATGCCGCCACCGGTGAAAACCGTCGGTGTGCTGGCCTGGATGCGCAGCAACCTGTTCTCCAGCTGGCTCAACACCTTGCTGACGCTGTTTGCCCTGTACCTGGTATGGCTTATCGTACCGCCGCTGCTGCAGTGGTCGATCTTCGACGCCAACTGGGTCGGCACCACCCGTGCCGACTGCACCAAGGAAGGCGCCTGCTGGGTGTTCATCCAGCAGCGCTTCGGCCAGTTCATGTACGGCTACTACCCGACCGAACTGCGCTGGCGGGTCGACCTGACCGTGTGGCTGGCGGTGATCGGCGCCGCGCCGCTGTTCGTCTCGCGCTTCCCGCGCAAGGCGATCTACGGCCTGTGCTTCCTGGTGGCCTACCCGATCATTGCCTACACCCTGCTGCATGGCGGCTTCCTGGGCCTGGCCACGGTGCCGACCAGCCAGTGGGGCGGCCTGATGCTGACCCTGGTGATCGCCACCGTGGGCATCGTCGGCGCCTTGCCGCTGGGCATCCTGCTGGCGTTGGGGCGGCGCTCGAACATGCCGGCGGTGAAGGTGGTCTGCGTGACCTTCATCGAGTTCTGGCGGGGCGTGCCGTTGATCACCGTGCTGTTCATGTCGTCGGTGATGTTGCCGCTGTTCCTGCCCGAAGGCATGAGCTTCGACAAGCTGCTGCGGGCGATGATCGGGGTGATCCTGTTCCAGTCGGCCTACATCGCCGAAGTGGTACGCGGCGGCCTGCAGGCTATTCCCAAAGGCCAGTACGAAGCGGCCGCGGCCATGGGCCTGGGCTACTGGCGGGCGATGGGCCTGGTGATCCTGCCGCAAGCCCTGAAGCTGGTGATCCCGGGCATCGTCAACACCTTCATTGCCCTGTTCAAGGACACCAGCCTTGTGATCATCATCGGCCTGTTCGACCTGCTCAACAGCGTCAAGCAAGCCGCTGCCGACCCTACCTGGCTGGGCATGGCGACCGAGGGCTACGTGTTCGCCGCCCTGGTTTTCTGGATTTTCTGTTTCGGTATGTCCCGCTACTCCATGCATCTGGAGCGCAAGCTGGACACAGGCCACAAGCGTTAGGAGTGTTCCCATGAGTGAAGCGATCAAACAGCCTGTGAGCCCTGAAGGCATTATTCAGATGCAGGGCGTGAACAAGTGGTACGGCCAGTTCCACGTGCTCAAGGACATCAACCTGAATGTGCGCCAGGGCGAACGTATCGTCCTGTGCGGACCGTCGGGTTCGGGCAAGTCCACCACCATCCGCTGCCTCAACCGCCTGGAAGAGCACCAGCAGGGCCGCATCGTGGTCGATGGCGTGGAACTGACCAACGACCTCAAGCAGATCGAAGCGATCCGCCGTGAAGTCGGCATGGTGTTCCAGCACTTCAACCTGTTCCCGCACCTGACCATCCTGCAGAACTGCACCCTGGCGCCGATGTGGGTGCGCAAGATGCCCAAGCGCAAGGCCGAGGAAATCGCCATGCATTACCTTGAGCGGGTGCGGATTCCGGAGCAGGCCAACAAGTACCCGGGACAGCTGTCCGGTGGTCAGCAGCAGCGGGTGGCGATTGCCCGTGCGCTGTGCATGAAACCGAAGATCATGCTGTTCGACGAGCCGACCTCGGCGCTCGATCCGGAAATGGTCAAGGAAGTGCTCGACACCATGGTCAGCCTGGCCGAAGACGGCATGACCATGCTCTGCGTGACCCACGAAATGGGCTTTGCCCGAACCGTGGCGAACCGGGTGATCTTCATGGACAAGGGTGAGATCGTCGAACAGGCGGCGCCGGACGACTTCTTCGACCGGCCGCAGAATGAGCGGACCAAGCTGTTCCTGAGCCAGATCCTGCACTGAGGCCTCTGGCTTTAACGGTGCACTGTAGGAGCGGGCTTGCCCCGCGATGAAGCCGGTTCTGGCAACACATCTGCGTTGTCTGTCCAGACGTCATCGCGGGGCAAGCCCGCTCCTACCCGGTATCAGTCTTCTTCCTTGGTCACCGGCGCAGGCGGCGGACGCAGGCCGATCTCGGCGGTCAGCTTCAGCTCCTTGCCGTTGCGAATGACCTGGATCGCCACCTTGTCGTTGGGCTTGATCCGCGCCACCTGGTTCATCGAGCGACGACCATCGCCGGCCTGTTCGCCGTTGATGCTGAGGATCACGTCACCCAGTTGCAGGCCGGCCTTCTGCGCCGGGCCGTCGCGGAAGATCCCCGCCACCACGATCCCCGGACGCCCTTGCATGCCGAAGGATTCCGCCAGTTCCTGGCTCAGCGGCTGCACTTCGATGCCCAGCCAGCCACGAATCACCTGGCCATGTTCGATGATCGACTTCATCACCTCCAGCGCCAGCTTGGTCGGAATGGCGAAGCCGATGCCCTGGGAACCGCCGGACTTGGAGAAGATCGCTGTGTTGATGCCGGTCAGGTTGCCGTTGGCGTCTACCAGCGCGCCACCGGAGTTGCCCGGGTTGATCGCGGCATCGGTCTGGATGAAGTCTTCGTAGTTGTTCAGGCCCAACTGGTTACGGCCGGTGGCGCTGATGATGCCCATGGTCACGGTCTGGCCGACGCCGAAGGGGTTGCCGATGGCCAGGGCGACGTCGCCGATGTGGATGTTGTCGGAACGGCCGATGGTGATCGACGGCAGGTTCTTCAGGTCGATCTTGAGGACGGCCAGGTCGGTTTCCGGGTCGCTGCCGATGACCCGTGCCAGGGTTTCGCGGCCATCCTTGAGCGCCACCACGATCTGGTCGGCGCCGGAGGTCACATGGTTGTTGGTCAGCAGGTAGCCTTCCGGGCTCATGATCACCGCCGAACCCAGGCTCGATTCCCAGCGCCGCTGCTTGGGCAGGTTGTCACCGAAGAAGCGGCGGAACTGCGGGTCTTCGAACAGCGGGTGGGCGGTCTTGTTGACCACCTTGGTGGTGTACAGGTTGGCCACCGCCGGGGCGGCATTGCTGACCGCGTCGGCATAGGACACCGGGCCCTGCATGATCCGCGTGGTCTGCGGCGCCTGCTGCAGGTTGACGTCCTGGCTGGGCAGGCCGACCCATTGCGGAAAACGCTGGATGATCAACAGGGCGATCAGCACACCGACCAGCAGTGGCCAGGCAAAGTAACGCAAAGCCTTGAACATTGAACAAATCCTGGGAGTTGGCAGAGGGCCGTGGACAGCCGGGAGCGTGAACGCGCGCGATCATACTGTGGCAAGGCCTGGGCAGGAACTGCCAAAGCACCACGAAGGCCAACGTCGGATACCCCCGGGCAACTGCCGTCGGTTTCCCCAAACCCGGCGACGGCCCATAATGGCAGCCATTATACGGGGCCTTGTGCCGCGCTGAACCTGATTTGAGGAGTCTTTTCATGGCTGTTGCCCTGAGCACCCTGGTCGAGGAAGCCGAACGCTACCTTGGCAGCGCAAAAATCCAGGATTACTGCCCCAATGGCCTGCAGGTGGAAGGGCGTCCGCAGGTGACCCGCATCGTCAGCGGCGTCACCGCCAGCCAGGCCTTGCTGGATGCGGCGGTCGAAGCCGAGGCCGACCTGGTGCTGGTGCACCACGGTTACTTCTGGAAGGGCGAAAACCCCTGCATCACCGGCATGAAACAGCGCCGGCTCAAGACCCTGCTCAAGAACGACCTGAGCTTGCTGGCCTATCACCTGCCGCTGGACCTGCACCCGGAAGTGGGTAACAACGTGCAACTGGCCCGCCAGCTGGATATCACCGTGGAAGGACCGCTGGACCCGGACAACCCGCGGGTCGTCGGTCTGGTCGGCTCGCTGGCCGAGCCGATGTCGGCGCGCGACTTCGCCCGCAAGGTGCAAGAGGTGATGGGCCGCGAGCCGCTGGTGATCGAAGGCGAGCAGGTGATTCGTCGGGTCGGCTGGTGCACCGGGGGCGGCCAGGGTTACATCGACCAGGCGATTGCCGCCGGTGTCGACCTGTTCCTCAGCGGCGAAGCCTCCGAGCAGACCTTCCACAGTGCCCGGGAAAACGGCATCAGCTTCATCGCCGCCGGTCACCATGCCACCGAGCGTTACGGCGTGCAGGCGTTGGGTGATTACCTGGCCCGACGCTTTGCCCTGGAGCACCTGTTCATCGATTGTCCGAACCCGATCTGAGGCTCAAACGGCAGGGTATATTCTTATACTGTTTCGTTCTAGTTGGGCGGCTAAATAGAATCGAGTGCTGTGATACAGTGACCCGCTCGAACACGGCCCGCTGGCCGTCCATAAGATCGTATTTCCGTGAGTAGCCATGGTCGACAAACTGACGCATTTGAAACAGTTGGAGGCGGAGAGCATCCACATCATTCGTGAGGTGGCCGCCGAGTTCGATAACCCGGTGATGCTGTACTCGATCGGCAAGGACTCGGCCGTGATGCTGCATCTGGCGCGCAAGGCTTTCTTCCCGGGCAAGCTGCCGTTTCCGGTGATGCACGTCGACACCCAGTGGAAATTCCAGGAGATGTACAGCTTCCGCGACAAGATGGTCGAGGAAATGGGCCTGGAGCTGATCACTCACGTCAACCCAGAAGGCGTCGCCCAGGGCATCAACCCCTTCACCCACGGCAGTGCCAAGCACACCGACATCATGAAGACCGAGGGCCTGAAGCAGGCACTCGACAAGCATGGTTTCGATGCCGCCTTCGGTGGTGCCCGCCGCGACGAAGAAAAGTCCCGGGCCAAGGAACGCGTCTACTCGTTCCGCGACAGCAAGCACCGCTGGGATCCGAAGAACCAGCGCCCGGAGCTGTGGAACGTCTATAACGGCAAGGTCAACAAGGGCGAATCGATCCGTGTCTTCCCCCTGTCGAACTGGACCGAGCTGGACATCTGGCAGTACATCTACCTCGAAGGCATCCCGATCGTGCCGCTGTACTTCGCTGCCGAGCGTGACGTGATCGAGAAGAACGGCACCCTGATCATGATCGATGACGAGCGCATCCTCGAGCACCTCTCGGATGAAGAAAAGGCCCGCATCGTCAAGAAGAAAGTGCGTTTCCGTACCCTTGGCTGCTACCCGTTGACGGGCGCTGTCGAGTCTGAGGCTGAAACCCTGACCGACATCATTCAGGAAATGCTCCTGACGCGCACTTCCGAGCGCCAGGGCCGCGTCATCGACCACGATGGTGCCGGCTCCATGGAAGACAAGAAACGTCAAGGCTATTTCTAAGTTAGGGTCAGACCATGTCGCACCAATCCGAATTGATCAGCGAGGACATCCTCGCCTACCTGGCCCAGCACGAACGTAAAGAACTGCTGCGCTTCCTTACCTGCGGTAACGTCGACGACGGCAAGAGCACCCTGATCGGGCGCCTGCTGCACGACTCGAAGATGATCTACGAAGACCATCTGGAAGCCATCACCCGCGACTCGAAGAAAGTCGGCACCACCGGTGACGACATCGACCTGGCGTTGCTGGTCGACGGCCTGCAGGCCGAGCGTGAGCAGGGCATCACCATCGATGTGGCCTACCGCTACTTCTCCACTGCCAAGCGCAAGTTCATCATCGCCGACACCCCGGGTCACGAGCAGTACACCCGCAACATGGCCACTGGCGCGTCCACCTGCGACCTGGCGATCATCCTCGTCGACGCCCGCTACGGCGTGCAGACCCAGACCCGCCGGCACAGCTACATCGCCTCGTTGCTGGGTATCAAGCACATCGTCGTCGCGGTCAACAAGATGGACCTCAAGGGCTTCGACCAAGGCGTGTTCGAGAGCATCAAGGCCGACTACCTGGCGTTCGCCGAAGCCATCAACATGACCCCGAGCAGCCTGCACTTCGTACCGATGTCGGCGCTCAAGGGCGACAACGTGGTCAACCGCAGCGAGCGTTCGCCGTGGTACACCGGCCCTGCGCTGATGGAAATCCTCGAAACCGTGGAAGTAGCGGCCGACCGCAACTTCACCGACCTGCGTTTCCCGGTGCAGTACGTCAACCGTCCGAACCTGAACTTCCGCGGCTTTGCCGGCACCCTGGCGAGCGGCGTGGTGCACAAGGGCGACGAGATCGTGGTACTGCCGTCGGGCAAGAGCAGCCGGGTCAAATCCATCGTCACCTTCGAAGGTGAGCTGGAGAACGCCGGTCCCGGCCAGGCCGTGACCCTGACCATGGAAGACGAGATCGACATCTCCCGTGGCGACCTGCTGGTGCATGCCGACAACGTGCCGCCGGTGACCGACCAGTTCGACGCCATGCTGGTGTGGATGGCCGAAGAGCCGATGCTGCCGGGCAAGAAATACGACATCAAGCGCGCCACCAGCTATGTGCCGGGCTCGATCGCCAGCATCACTCACAAGGTTGATGTGAACACCCTGGAGCAGGGCGCTGCCAGTGCCCTGCAACTGAACGAGATCGGCAAGGTCAAGGTCAGCCTCGACGCACCGATCGCCCTGGACGGCTATGACAGCAACCGCACCACCGGTGCGTTCATCATCATCGACCGCCTGACCAACGGCACCGTCGGCGCCGGCATGATCATCGCGCCACCGGTCGTGCCGCACGGTACCGTTGGCCAGCATGGCAAGCTGGCGCATGTGGACACCGAAGAGCGTGCCCTGCGCTTCGGCCAGCAACCGGCCACCGTGCTGTTCAGCGGCCTGTCGGGTGCGGGCAAGAGCACCCTGGCCTACGCCGTGGAGCGCAAGCTGTTCGACATGGGCCGTGCGGTCTATGTGCTCGATGGCCAGAACCTGCGCCACGACCTGAACAAGGGCCTGCCCCAGGACCGTGCCGGGCGTACCGAGAACTGGCGTCGTGCCGCCCACGTGGCGCGCCAGTTCAACGAAGCCGGCCTGCTGACCCTGGCCGCCTTCGTCGCCCCGGATGCCGAAGGCCGCGAACAGGCCAAGGCCCTGATCGGCAAGGAGCGCCTGCTCACCGTCTACGTCCAGGCTTCGCCGCTGGCCTGCCGCGAGCGTGACCCGCAGGGCCTGTATGCCGCCGGTGGCGACAACATCCCGGGTGAAAGCTTCCCGTATGACGTACCGCTGGATGCGGATCTGGTGATCGACACCCAGAGCGTCAGCCTGGAAGAGGGCGTCAAGCAGGTGCTGGAGCTGCTGCGTCAGCGTGGTGCGATCTAAGCGTCAGCCCTGAACGGAAAACCCCACCTCGGTGGGGTTTTTTGTTGCCCGAACCAAACTCCGGCCCTGTAGGAACGGCGGTGCGGCGACCCGACTTGCCCCGCGATGCGGCGGTGATATCAATCGCGGGGCAAGCCCGCTCCTACCAGCGCTGCTTGCGCCGAAGCAGCCTGCTCAAATGTGTTTTTCCGACACCGGAATCACCCGCTTCTCCTTCACCGCCTTGAACGAAAAGCTCGAATAAATCTCCTTCACCCCCGGCAACGACTGCAGCACTTCCCGGGCGAACTCGCCGAACGACTCCAGGTCCCGCGCCAGGACCTCTAGCAGGAAGTCGTAGCGTCCGGAGATGTTGTGGCAGGCGACGATCTCGGGAATCTCCATCAGCCGCTGCTCGAAGGCCCGGGCCATGTCCTTGTTGTGCGAATCCATCATGATGCTGACAAAGGCCGTCACGCCAAAGCCCAGGGCCTTGGGTGAGAGGATGGCCTGGTAGCCGGTGATGTAGCCGTTTTCTTCCAGCAGCTTGACCCGCCGCCAGCAGGGCGAGGTAGTCAGGGCGACGTTGTCGGCGAGTTCGGAAATGGTCAGCCGGGCATTGTCCTGCAAGGCGGCGAGCAGGGCGCGGTCGGTACGGTCGATGGCGGTAGGCATGGTTTGCCCTCCGTGGCCTGGAATCACTGTTTTTTTATCAACAACCCCGGGTAAGGGTGGTCACATTTGGAAAAAATTCAGCACCTCAGTGGCATAAGCTTATAACAAACCACAAGAGGCTGTTGTCATGAGCGGCTCCACCAAGGATTCAGGTTTTGCTACCCGTGCCATCCATCACGGCTATGACCCGCTGGCTCATCAAGGGGCGCTGGTGCCCCCGGTCTACCAGACGGCCACCTTCGCTTTTCCTACAGTCGAATACGGCGCGGCCTGCTTTGCCGGGGAAGAGGGTGGACACTTCTACAGTCGCATCTCCAACCCCACCCTGGCCTTGCTGGAGCAACGGATGGCGTCCCTCGAAGGCGGCGAAGCCGGCCTGGCGCTGGCATCGGGCATGGGCGCGATCACGGCGACCTTATGGACCCTGCTACGTCCCGGTGATGAAGTGCTGGTGGGGCGCACGCTCTACGGCTGCACCTTCGCCTTCCTGCACCACGGCATCGGTGAGTTCGGGGTCGAGGTCCGGCATGTGGACCTGACCGACCTTGAGGCCGTTGCGGCAGCGATCAGCAGTAAAACCAAGGTCATCTACTTCGAAACCCCGGCCAACCCTAATATGCAGATGGCCGATATCGCTGCGGTGGCCGCGCTGGCCCACGCGCACGACATCAAGCTGGTGGTCGACAACACCTACTGCACCCCCTACTTGCAGCGTCCGCTGGAACTGGGCGCCGACCTGGTGGTGCATTCGGCCACCAAGTACCTCAGTGGCCACGGTGATATCACCGCCGGCCTGGTAGTCGGACGCAAGGCACTGGTGGACCGGATTCGCCTGGAAGGGCTGAAGGACATGACCGGTGCCGTGATGTCGCCCCAGGACGCCGCCTTGCTAATGCGCGGCATGAAAACCCTGAACCTGCGCATGGATCGCCACTGCAGCAATGCCCAGGTCATCGCCGAGTTCCTCGAGCAGCACCCGTCCGTGGAGCTGATCAACTACCCCGGCCTGCCCAGCTTTCCCCAGTACCAGCTGGCCAAGCAGCAGATGCGCCTGCCCGGCGGCATGCTCGCCTTCGAACTCAAGGGCGGCATCACTGCGGGACGGCGCTTCATGAACGCCCTGCAACTGTTCAGCCGCGCCGTCAGCCTGGGCGATGCCGAGTCCCTGGCCCAGCACCCGGCGAGCATGACGCATTCCAGCTATACCCCAGAAGAGCGTGCCCGTTATGGCATCTCCGAGGGGCTGGTGCGGTTGTCGGTGGGCCTGGAGGACATCGACGACCTGCTGGCGGATATCGAACAGGCGCTGAAAGCCTGCGCCTGAACCCTCACGGAAGAGGTCAATACGATGGTGGCGATGATGAGCCTTGTGCCTGGCGATGCTGTGCCGCGGCCAATAGGGGACGATCCACAAGTCGACAGCGATCCGGGTGAGACCGCCGAATGGCTGGAGGCGCTGGAGTCGACCCTGCGCCACTGCGGCCCGGAGCGCGCACGATTCCTCCTCCAGCAATTGCAGGCCCATGCTCGCGAGCTGGGCGTGGAACATGGCGTGCAGCCCTTTTCGGCGTACCGCAACAGCTTGTCGGTGGAGCAGCAGGGCGCCTACCCGGGCGACCTGGAGCTTGAGGAGCACATCACCAGCATCCTGCGCTGGAACGCCCTGGCCATGGTGGTGCGGGCCAACCACGCCTATGGCGACCTGGGTGGCCATATTGCCAGCTACGCCTCGGCGGCGGAAATCTTCGAGGTCGGCTTCCAGCACTTCTTTCGTGGCGACAGCGGCGGCGAGCGACGCACGGCCGACCTGGTGTTCTTCCAGCCCCATTCGGCGCCGGGCATTTATGCACGGGCGTTTCTCGAAGGGCGCTTGAGTGAGGAGCAGCTGGCCAGTTACCGCCAGGAAGTGGCGGGCAAGGGGCTGTGCTCTTATCCACACCCCTGGTTGATGCCGGACTTCTGGCAGTTCCCCACCGGCTCCATGGGCATCGGCCCGATCAACGCCATCTACCAGGCGCGCTTCATGCGCTACTTGCACAATCGTCAGTTGGCCGACACCGCGCAGCGGCATGTCTGGGGGGTATTCGGCGATGGCGAGATGGATGAGCCGGAATCCATTGCCGGCCTGACCCTGGCGGCGCGCGAGCAACTGGACAACCTGACCTTCGTGGTCAACTGCAACCTGCAGCGCCTGGACGGCCCGGTGCGTGGCAACGGCCAGATCATCCAGGAGCTCGAAGCGCTGTTCAGCGGCGCCGGCTGGAACGTAATCAAGGTGCTCTGGGGCTCGGAGTGGGATGCGCTGTTCGCCCGCGACACCGAGCATGTGTTGCTGCGCCAGTTGGCGGCGACACCGGATGGCCAGTTCCAGAACCTGGGCGCCAAGGACGGCACCTATAACCTCGAACACTTTTTCAACCAGCAACCGGCCCTGCAGAAGCTGGTGGAGCACATGAGTTCGGCCGAGATCAACGCGCTCAAGCGTGGAGGTCACGATTTTCGCAAGTTGCACGCGGCCTTCGCCGCCGCCCGGGCCTGCAAGGGCCGCCCCAGCGTGATCCTGGCCAAGACCAAGAAAGGTTATGGCATGAGCGCTGCCGGCGAGTCGCGGATGACCGCGCACCAGGCCAAGAAGCTCGACGTGCAGGCCCTGCTGGCCTTCCGCGACCGCTTCCACCTGCCGCTCAGTGACAGCCAGGTCGAGCAGTTGCAGTTCTATCGCCCGGCCCAAGACAGCCCGGAAATGCGCTATCTGCGGGAGCGCCGAGCGGCCCTCGGCGGACCCTTGCCGGCACGGCGCAGTGAAGTGCGCCCGATAGCCGTGCCGGCGCTGGCGACCATGGGCGGCTTTGCCCTGCAGGCCGAAGGCAAGGAAATGTCCACCACCATGGCCGCGGTGCGCATGCTCGGTGCCTGGCTCAAGGCGCCGGAGCTGGGGCCGCGGGTGGTGCCGATCGTGGCCGACGAGGCGCGCACCTTCGGCATGGCCAGCCTGTTCCGGCAGATTGGTATCTATTCGCCCCTGGGGCAGTGCTATGAGCCTGAGGATGCCGGCTCGTTGTTGTCCTACAAGGAGGCCCAGGACGGTCAGTTGCTGGAGGAGGGCATTACCGAAGCCGGGGCGATTTCTTCCTGGGTGGCGGCGGCAACGTCCTATGCGGTGCATGGCGAGCCGATGCTGCCGGTGTACATCTACTACTCGATGTTCGGCTTCCAGCGCGTGGGCGACCTGATCTGGGCGGCAGCCGACCAGCGCGCCCGCGGGTTATTGCTCGGCGCCACCGCCGGGCGTACCACCCTGGGCGGCGAAGGCTTGCAGCATCAGGACGGCTCGAGCCTGGTGATGGCTTCGATGGTGCCCAATTGCCGCGCCTGGGAGCCGTGTTTTGCCGGCGAACTGGCGGTGATCCTCGAGCATGCGGCGCGGCGCATGCTCAGCGAGCAACGGGACGAGTTCCATTACGTTGCGGTGATGAACGAAAACTATCCACAACCGTCACTGCCCGAGCAGGTGCACGAAGAGGTTTTGCGCGGTATGTACCGTTATGTCGAACAGCGCGTGGCGGATGCCAGGGGGCGCGTGCGCCTGCTGGGCTCCGGTGCGATCCTGCGCGAAGTGATTGCGGCCAGTGAGCTGCTGGCGGCCGACTGGCAGGTCGAGAGTGAGGTGTTCAGCGTCACCAGCTTCAGCGAGCTGGCGCGTGAGGCACGGGATATCCAGCGGCTCGGACGACTTGGGCAGGACAGTGCAGGCGCCAGTCATGTGCAGCGTTGCCTTGAGGGCAGCGCACCGGTGATCGCCGCCAGCGACTACGTGCGCGCCTGGCCGCAGCTGATCGCCGAGTATGTGCAGGCGCCCTATGTCACCCTGGGCACCGATGGCTTTGGGCGCAGTGATACCCGGCAGCAGCTTCGCCGGTTTTTCGAGGTGGATCGCTACAGTGTCGTGGTGGCCAGCCTGCACACCCTGGTTGGACAGGGGAGTGTCGAGCGGCAGGTGCTGGACCGGGCGTTGGAGCGCTATGGCCACAGGGTTGGTCAGGCCCCCTGGTACAGTTGAACTAACGCTTCTGTAGGAGCGGGCTTGCCCCGCGATGGCCCCAACAAAAAACCCCGCCAATCGGCGGGGTTCGTGTTATCAGCGCTTGAGCCCGTAATGCTCGTCGAGCATGCCTGGCGCGTTGGGTGCCTTCGGCGCGTAGTCGCGTGGCACCTCGGTGTCCCGGGGTGGGGTCAGGCGATCACGCGGGGCCTGGGCAGCCTCCGAGTGCAGGGCGGCCAGCAGGCGCTGGCGGGTCAGTTCGTCCAGGGCCAGGCGGTTGGCGCCATCGGCCAGGTGATCCTGGACTTCCTGGTAACTCTGGGTCAGTTTCTTGACCAGCGCAGCCGTACTGTTGAAGTGAGTCACCACCTCGTTCTGGTAGCTGTCGAAACGTTCCTGGATATCATCCAGCTGCCGCTGGGTGCTGCTCGGTGCCGCATTGGGCAGCAGGCGGGCGACCAGGAAACCAACGACGACGCCCACGACGAGGGCCAGGGTCGGCAACAACCAAACTAAGAGCGAGAGTTCCACGAGTCCTTCCTCTATAAACGGCTTTGCTTTACGTTAACGGCTCGGACCTGCGCTGTATACCGCGAACGATCGCAAATATCTCAGACAGAATCATTCAGCTAGACGAGTCGACCCTTTCCGAGGTCACGGAGTTTATCCTTGCTTATCCGCGAAACCCCCGTATTCATCGATGGCCCGGTCGGCCAACTGGAAGCCTTGTACCTTGATGTCGCCGACGCCCGCGGCGTGGTGCTGCTGTGCCACCCCAACCCGGTACAGGGTGGCACCATGACCAACAAGGTGGTGTCGATGCTGCAACGCACCGCCCGCGATGCAGGTTTCATCACCCTGCGCTTCAACTACCGGGGCGTCGGCGCCAGTGCCGGCAGCCATGACATGGGCAGCGGTGAAGTGGACGATGCCCAGGCGGCGGCCAAGTGGCTGCTGGACAAGCACCCGCAACTGCCGCTGACCCTGATGGGCTTCTCCTTCGGTGGTTTCGTCGCCGCCAGCCTCGGCGGGCGCCTGGAAGCCAATGACATCGCGCTCAAGCACCTGTTCATGGTGGCCCCGGCGGTGATGCGCCTCAGGGACCAGGATACGCTGCCACAGGCGTGTGCGCTGAGCGTGATCCAGCCGGATACCGACGAAGTGATCGATCCGCAGATCGTTTACGACTGGTCCGACGCACTTGCACGCCCCCATGAGCTGCTGAAAGTGGCAGAATGCGGACACTTTTTCCATGGCAAGCTCACCGACCTCAAGGAACTGGTGCTGCCGCGCCTTTCGAATTGATACAAGCCTGATAAGCGATTATCCATGACTACGCGCATCCTTACCGGTATCACCACCACGGGCACGCCTCACCTGGGCAACTACGCCGGTGCCATCCGTCCGGCTATCCTCGCCAGCCGCGAGCCGGGTGTCGACTCGTTCTACTTCCTGGCCGACTACCACGCCCTGATCAAGTGCGATGACCCGCAGCGCATCCAGCGCTCGCGCCTGGAAATCGCCGCGACCTGGCTGGCCGGTGGCCTGGACCCGGAGCGCGTGACCTTCTATCGCCAGTCCGACATCCCCGAGATCCCTGAGCTGACCTGGCTGCTGACCTGCGTAGCGGCCAAGGGCCTGCTCAACCGCGCCCACGCCTACAAGGCCTCGGTGGACAAGAACCTGGAGAACGGTGAAGACCCGGATGCCGGTGTCAGCATGGGCCTGTACAGCTACCCGGTGCTGATGGCCGCCGACATCCTGATGTTCAACGCCAACAAGGTGCCGGTCGGCCGCGACCAGATCCAGCACGTGGAAATGGCCCGCGACATCGGCCAGCGCTTCAACCACCTGTTCGGCCAGGGCAAGGAGTTCTTCGCCCTGCCGGAGGCGGTGATCGAGGAAAGCGTGGCGACCCTGCCGGGCCTGGACGGGCGCAAGATGTCCAAGAGCTACGACAACACCATTCCGTTGTTCAGCAGCGCCAAGGACATGAAGGATGCGATCTCGCGCATCGTCACCGACTCCCGTGCCCCGGGCGAAGCCAAGGATCCGGACAATTCGCACCTGTTCACCCTGTTCCAGGCCTTCGCCACCCCGGCGCAAGCCGAGGAGTTTCGCAGCGAGCTGCTGCAGGGCCTGGGTTGGGGCGAAGCCAAGCAGCGTCTGTTCCAGCTGCTCGACGGCCAACTGAGCGAGCCGCGCGAGCGCTATCACCAGCTGATCAGCCGCCCGGGCGACCTGGAAGACATCCTCCTGGCCGGTGCGCAGAAAGCGCGCAAGGTGGCCACCCCGTTCCTCGAGCAACTGCGTGAAGCGGTCGGCCTGCGTTCGTTCCGCTCGATCGAGCAGGGCGCCACCCAGGTCAAGAAGAAAGCGGCCAAGGCAGCGCGTTTCGTCAGCTTCCGCGAAGACGACGGCAGCTTCCGCTTCCGTCTGCTGGCAGCCGATGGCGAGCAACTGCTGCTGTCGCGCAACTTCGCCGATGGCAAGACCGCCGGTGCGGTGAGCAAGCAGCTGCAGCAGGGTGGTGAGCTGGATGTGCGCTGCGAAGGCCTGGGCTTCAGCCTATGGCTGGAAGGCGAGTGCGTAGCCGACGGTCCGCAGCTGGCCGACGAGGCCGCGCGCGATGCCGCCATCGAGAGCCTGCGCGCGGCGCTGCAGCCGCAGGACTGAAACGGCCTGACGCAAGTCTGATTGCCATTATCCGGGGCCGTCGCTACAGTGACGGCCCGCTTTTGTTGCCTTGCTAACGAATTATGACGCCCCTAGAACGATATCAAGCAGATCTGAAACGTCCCGAATTCTTCCATGACGCGGCGCAGGAAACAGCGGTGCGTCATCTGCAGCGCCTGTACGACGATCTGATCGCGGCGCAGAACAACAAGCCAGGCGTGTTCGGCAAGTTGTTCGGCAAGAAGGAGCAGGCACCGGTCAAGGGCTTGTACTTCTGGGGTGGGGTAGGGCGCGGCAAGACCTACCTGGTCGATACTTTCTTCGAAGCGCTGCCGTTCAAGCAGAAGATGCGCACGCACTTCCACCGCTTCATGAAGCGCGTGCACGACGAAATGAAATCGCTCAAGGGCGAGAAGAACCCGCTGACCCTGATCGCCAAGCGCTTCTCCGATGAAGCACGGGTGATCTGCTTCGACGAATTCTTCGTCTCGGACATCACCGACGCGATGATCCTCGGCACCCTGATGGAGGAGCTGTTCAAGAACGGCGTGACCCTGGTGGCCACCTCCAACATCGTGCCGGACGGCCTGTACAAGGACGGCCTGCAACGTGCGCGCTTCCTGCCGGCCATTGCCCTGATCAAGCAGAACACCGACATCGTCAACGTCGACAGTGGCGTCGACTATCGCCTGCGTCATCTGGAGCAGGCCGAACTGTTCCACTTCCCGCTGGACGAAGCCGCCCACGAGAGCCTGCGCAAGAGCTTCCGGGCCCTGACGCCGGAATGCACCCAGGCGGTGGAGAACGACGTACTGATCGTCGAGAACCGCGAGATTCGTGCCTTGCGCACCTGTGACGACGTGGCCTGGTTCGACTTCCGCGAACTGTGCGACGGCCCGCGCAGCCAGAACGACTACATCGAACTGGGCAAGATCTTCCACGCCGTGTTGCTCAGCGACGTCGAGCAGATGGGCGTGACCACCGATGACATCGCCCGGCGCTTCATCAACATGGTCGATGAGTTCTATGACCGCAACGTCAAGCTGATCATCTCGGCTGAAGTCGAACTCAAGGACCTGTACACCGGCGGGCGCCTGACCTTCGAGTTCCAGCGGACCCTGAGCCGCTTGCTGGAAATGCAGTCCCACGAGTTCCTGGCGCGGGCGCACAAGCCTTAATCTTGGTAATACCACATCGCCGGCTATGCCGGCTCCCACAAGGTTCGGATCTGGCCTCTGTGGGAGCTGGCGTAGCCGGCGATGCTGTTTACGCCTCTTGCATGAACTGCTGCCGATACTGGTTCGGCGACAACTCGGTGTGCTGCCTGAACAGCCGCGCAAAGAAACTCGCATCGTCGTAGCCGACCTCGTAGCTGATGGTCTTGATGCTCTTGCGCGTACCCGACAACAAGCCCTTGGCTGTCTCGATCCGCAGCCGTTGCAGGTAATGCAACGGTTTGTCGCCGGTTGCGCTCTGGAAGCGGCGCATGAAGTTGCGGATGCTCATGCCATGGTTGCGCGCCACGTCCTCGAAGCGGAACTTGTCGGCGAAGTGCTCTTCAAGCCACTGCTGGATCTGCAGGATGATCAGGTCCTGGTGCAGTTTCTGCCCGCCGAAACCCATGCGCCCCGGGGTATAGCTGCGCTGCACTTCGTAGAGGATGTCGCGGGCCACGGCCTGGGCCACGTTGGCGCCGCAGAAGCGCTCGATCAGGTAGATGTACAGGTCGCACGCCGAAGTGGTGCCGCCTGCGCAATACAGGTTGTCGGCGTCGGTCAGGTGCTTGTCCGGGTTCAGGCTGACCTTGGGGAAGCGTTCGGCGAACTGGTTGAAGAAGCGCCAGTAGGTGGTCGCCTCCTTGCCGTCGAGCAGCCCGGCTTCGGCCAGCCAGAACACACCACTGGCTTCGCCGCAGAGCACTGCGCCACGGGCGTGCTGGTCACGCAGCCAGGGCAGTACCTGGGGGTAGCGCTGGCAGAGGGCGTCGAAGTCGTCCCAGAAGGCCGGCAGGATGATCACATCGGCCTGTTCCAGGCCACTGTCCACCGGTAGCAGGACATCGCTGAAGCTGCGCACCGGCTGGCCGTCGGGGCTCACCAGGCGGGTCTCGAACATGGGCTGCAGGCCCAGTCCCAGTTGCTTGCCATAGCGCAGGCTGGCCAGGTGGAAGAAGTCCTTGGCCTGCATCAGGGTCGAAGCGAACACATTGTCGATGGCCAGGATGCTGACGCGCCGCAAGGACGCGGAGGGTTGGGTAAACATCATTTTCTTTATTCTTATAGGGTAGAGTGGTCAATCACCGGCTGGATCGTCTTATTTTTTGGCCGTTGTGTCTACCCTCGGTTCTAGTGGGAGCGGGCTTGCCCCGCGATTGCGTTTGTCAGTCACATCGCATCGCGGGGCAAGCCCGCTCCCACCGACCGTTTCTCCCGCCAGGCTTATGGCGCCGGATTGGGTTGGTCCTGGTGAATGGCCTCGATAGCTGCCAATAGCTCGTCCGAGAGCTTGAGGTCGAGGCTGGCCAGGTTGCTGTCCAGCTGCTCAAGGGTGGTGGCGCCGATGATGTTGCTGGTCACGAACGGCTGGCGGGTGACGAAGGCCAGGGCCATCTGTGCCGGGTCCAGGCCGTGGTCGCGGGCCAGCTTCACATAGCGGCTGCAGGCCGCCACGGTCTGCGGGTTGGAATAGCGCGAGAAGCGGCTGAACAGGGTCAGGCGGCCCTTTTCCGGGCGAGCGCCGTTCTCGTATTTGCCCGACAGCATGCCGAAGGCCAGGGGCGAGTAAGCCAGCAGGCCGCACTGTTCGCGGATGGCGATTTCCGCCAGGCCCACCTCGAAGCTGCGGTTGAGCAGGTTGTAGGGGTTCTGGATCGACACCGCGCGGCTCCAGCCGCGGCTCTCGGCCAGTTGCAGGAACTTCATGGTGCCCCACGGCGTTTCGTTGGACAGGCCGATATGGCGGATCTTGCCGGCCTTGACCTGCTCGTCGAGCACTTCCAGGGTCTCTTCCAGCGGGGTGAAGTGGTCCAGGGGCAGGTGCTGGTAGCCCAGCTTGCCGAAGAAGTTGGTGCTGCGCTCGGGCCAGTGCAGCTGGTAGAGGTCGATCCAGTCGGTCTGCAGGCGCTTGAGGCTGTCGTCCAGGGCGGCGACGATGTGCTGGCGGTTGTGCTTGAGCTGGCCGTCGCGGATATGGCTGATGCCGTTGCCGGGGCCGGCTACCTTGCTGGCCAGGATCCAGTCGGCGCGATCGCCGCGCTGCCTGAACCAGTTGCCGATGATCCGTTCGGTGGCGGCGTAGGTTTCCGGGCGGGGCGGCACCGGGTACATCTCGGCGGTGTCGATGAAGTTGATGCCGGCGGCTTTGGCGCGTTCGATCTGGGCGAACGCCTCGGCCTGTTCGTTCTGCTCGCCCCAGGTCATGGTGCCCAGGCACAGGGCGCTGACATTGAGGTCGGTACGGCCCAGCTGGCGGTATTCCATCGGCTTCTCCCTGGCAAAAGAAGCATAAAAGCAGGTTGAATTTTTTTTCGCAATCTGGATAATTCAGCCCCTCTCCGCGGTGCGGAAGTGATGCCCCGCCCGTAGAAGAACCCTGCCGAATATTGGACGCGCTGACCCGAGCCCCCGATAGCGTCCGTGTGCGGCTGTGTCCTTGCTTGTCAAGGTACGCACTATCCAGTAAGATTCGCCGTCTTATTTTCGCTGGGCGGCCCCTGAGGCTTTAAAGAATGAAAACTTTTACTGCTAAACCGGAAACAGTAAAGCGCGACTGGTTCGTAGTTGACGCCGCTGGTCAGACCCTGGGTCGTCTGGCTACCGAAATCGCTAGCCGTCTGCGTGGCAAGCACAAGCCAGAATACACTCCTCACGTTGACACCGGCGACTACATCGTCGTCATCAACGCCGAGCAGATCCGTGTCACTGGTGCCAAGACTTCGGACAAGATGTACTACTCCCACTCCGGCTTCCCGGGCGGTATCAAGGAAATCAACTTCGAGAAGTTGATCGCCAAGGCCCCAGAGCGCGTGATCGAGACCGCGGTTAAAGGCATGCTGCCGAAGAACCCGCTGGGTCGCGACATGTACCGTAAGCTGAAAGTCTATGCGGGCGCTACTCACCCTCATACTGCTCAGCAGCCCCAAGAACTGAAGATTTAACGGAATAGTTCATTATGTCGGCGACTCAAAATTACGGCACTGGCCGTCGCAAGACCGCAACCGCTCGCGTTTTCCTGCGTCCAGGTACCGGTAACATCTCCATCAACAACCGTCCTCTCGACACCTTCTTCGGTCGTGAAACCGCGCGCATGGTCGTTCGCCAGCCGCTGGAACTGACCGAGACCACCGAGAAGTTCGACATCTACGTCACCGTTATCGGTGGTGGTGTCAGCGGCCAGGCTGGTGCGATCCGTCACGGTATCACCCGTGCACTGATGGACTACGACGAAACCCTGCGTGGCGCTCTGCGTCGTGCTGGCTACGTCACCCGCGACGCTCGTGAAGTCGAGCGTAAGAAAGTGGGTCTGCGTAAAGCACGTAAGCGTCCACAGTACTCCAAGCGTTAATTTCGCTTCGGCGTTCAAAAAAAGCCCGGTTCCAGTGGAACCGGGCTTTTTTTATGTCTTGAATAAAGCATGTTGGTTTTCGCTGTGACAACTTGCCGCATAGACGCAGGTCAAGTGCTATAAGGGATGCAGCCCTTTGCCACGGCTAATCACCTTGTCAGAGAAGGGTCTTTTCATTACCATGCGGCAACTTTTAGCAGTTCAGAAATTACTTAGTAGATGCCTGTTGTAACAGGCCATAAAGCTGATGGGAGAGGACTGAATGAGCAATGACGGCGTCAATGCAGGCCGGCGTCGCTTCCTCGTAGCAGCCACGTCCGTGGTGGGTGCTGCAGGAGCGGTGGGGGCTGCGGTCCCGTTCGTGGGGTCATGGTTCCCCAGTGCCAAGGCGAAAGCCGCAGGTGCACCGGTGAAGGTCAATATCGCCAAGGTTGAGCCAGGCCAGCAGATGATTGCTGAATGGCGTGGCCAGCCGGTCTTCATCGTCCGTCGCACCGAGGAGATCCTCGGCAACCTCAAGAAGATCACTGGCGACCTCTCCGACCCCGAGTCCAAAGCATCGGTCCAGCCCACCTACGTCAACCCGGAAAACCGCGCGATCAAGCCGGAAATCCTGGTGCTGGTCGGCCTGTGCACCCACCTGGGCTGCTCGCCGACCTTCCGTCCTGAAGTCGCCCCTGTCGACCTGGGTCCCAAGTGGGTCGGCGGTTACTTCTGCCCGTGCCACGGTTCCCACTACGACCTGGCTGGCCGCGTCTACAAATCCCAGCCGGCGCCGCTCAATCTGCCAGTGCCGCCGCACTCTTATGAGTCGGACGACATCATTGTCGTCGGCGTCGATCAGGAGAACGCGTGATGAGTAAGTTCATGGACTGGGTTGACGCCCGCTTCCCCGCGACCAAGATGTGGGAAGACCATCTCAGCAAGTATTACGCACCGAAGAACTTCAACTTCTTCTACTTCTTCGGGTCGCTGGCACTGCTCGTTCTGGTCAACCAGATCGTCACCGGTGTCTGGCTGACCATGAGCTTCACCCCGTCGGCCGAAGAGGCGTTCGCCTCGGTCGAATACATCATGCGTGACGTCGAGTACGGCTGGATCCTGCGCTACCTGCACTCCACCGGCGCCTCGGCATTCTTCATCGTCGTCTACCTGCACATGTTCCGCGGCCTGCTGTACGGTTCGTACCAGAAGCCTCGCGAACTGGTCTGGGTGTTCGGCATGCTGATCTACCTGGCGCTGATGGCAGAAGCCTTCATGGGTTACCTGCTGCCATGGGGCCAGATGTCCTACTGGGGTGCCCAGGTGATCATCTCGCTGTTCGGTGCCATTCCGGTGATTGGCGACGACCTGACCCAGTGGATCCGCGGTGACTACCTGATCTCCGGCATCACCCTGAACCGCTTCTTCGCCCTGCACGTGGTAGCCCTGCCGATCGTCATCCTCGGCCTGGTGGTGCTGCACATCCTGGCACTGCACGAAGTGGGTTCGAACAACCCTGATGGCGTCGACATCAAGAAGCTCAAGGACGAGAACGGTGTGCCGCTCGACGGCATCGCCTTCCACCCTTACTACACCGTGAAGGACATCGTCGGCGTCGTCGTGTTCCTCTTCGTGTTCTGCGCCGTGGTGTTCTTCTTCCCGGAAATGGGCGGTTACTTCCTGGAAAAACCGAACTTCGAGCAGGCCAACGCCTTCAAGACCCCTGAGCACATTGCCCCGGTCTGGTACTTCACCCCGTTCTACGCGATCCTGCGGGCGGTTCCGGACAAGCTCCTGGGCGTTATCGCCATGGGCGCCGCGATTGCCGTGCTGTTCGTCCTGCCCTGGCTCGACCGCAGCCCGGTCAAGTCCATGCGCTACAAAGGCTGGATGAGCAAGGCCTGGCTGGTGGTGTTCTGCATCTCGTTCGTGATCCTCGGCGTGCTGGGCGTACTGGCGCCGACCCCGGGCCGTACGTTGCTGTCGCAGGTATGTACCTTCCTGTATTTCGCCTACTTCATTCTGATGCCGTTCTACACCAGGCTTGAGAAGACCAAACCGGTTCCGGAAAGGGTGACTGGCTGATGAAAAAGCTATTTGCAGCATTGATTCTGGCAGTGATGCCCACGCTGACCTTCGCGGCCGAACACGGCCTGGTGCTGGACAAGGTCGATATCGATCTGGCCGACAAGGCCGCCATGCAGGACGGTGCCCGGACCTTTGCAAACTATTGCATGGGTTGCCACAGCGCCAAGTTCCAGCGTTATGAGCGGGTTGCCGACGACCTGGGCATCCCTCACGAGCTGATGCTCGAGAAACTGGTGTTCACCGGTGCCAAGATTGGCGATCACATGAAGATCGGCATGCAACCTGAAAACGCCAAGGCCTGGTTCGGCGCCGCGCCGCCCGACCTGACCCTGGTGGCCCGCGTGCGCGGCACCGACTGGTTGTACACCTACCTGCGCAGCTTCTACGCCGACCCGTCGCGTCCGTGGGGTGTGAACAACAAGGTGTTCCCGAACGTCGGTATGCCCAACGTTCTGGTTGGCCTGCAGGGCAACCAGGTGATTGGCTGCAAACAGGTGCAGACTGTGGTCGACGGCAAGAAGCAGTACGATCCGCTGACCGGCACGCCGCTGACCCATGAAGCGTGCGACCAGCTGACCGTGGAGCCGAAATCCGGTACTCTGACCGAAGAGCAGTTCGACGAGAAGGTCAAGAACCTGGTGACCTTCCTGGCCTACTCGGCCAACCCGGTCAAACTGGAAAGCCAGCGCATCGGCACCTATGTGCTGCTGTACCTGGCCTTCTTCTTCGTATTCGCTTACCTGCTCAAGCGCGAATACTGGAAGGACGTGCACTGATCACGCAGTAGTTTCTGGTAGTTGAACGCGCCCTGGGGCGCCTCTGGACGACGGAGGTGCCTGCAGGGCGCGTTTGCATTTGTAGCTTCTATAATTTCATCTGCGAGGAGGACCACTATGGGCGTGACCAACCGGTTGGCCTGCTACTCCGACCCCGCTGACCATTATTCTCATCGGGTGCGCATCGTTCTCGCCGAGAAGGGCGTCAGCGTCGAGATCATCAATGTCGATCCCGGACGCCTGCCGCCCAAGCTGGTCGAAGTGAACCCCTATGGCAGTGCGCCGACCCTGGTCGATCGCGACCTGGCGTTGTACGAGTCGACCGTGGTGATGGAATACCTCGACGAGCGCTACCCGCATCCGCCGCTGCTGCCGGTCTATCCGGTGGCGCGAGCCAACAGCCGGCTGTTGATGCACCGCATCCAGCGCGACTGGTGTGCACTGGTCGACCTGATTCTCGATCCGCGCAGCAAGGAGGCCGCCCGCGCGCAGGCACGCAAGGAATTGCGCGAAAGCCTGATCGGCGTGTCGCCGCTGTTTGCCGACAAGCCTTGTTTCCTTAGTGAGGAGCAAAGTCTGGTCGATTGTTGTCTACTGCCCATACTCTGGCGATTGCCGGTACTGGGCATTGAGCTGCCGCGGCCGGCCAAGCCGCTGCTCGATTACATGGAGCGACAGTTTGCCCGTGAAGCCTTCCAGGCAAGTCTGTCCGCTGCTGAACGTGAAATGCGCTAGGTTTTAAGGAGCTGTCGATGAACTCCAGTCGCCCCTATTTGGTACGTGCACTCTATGAGTGGATCGTGGACAACGACTGCACCCCACACATGCTGGTCAATGCCGAGTACCCTGCGGTACAGGTGCCGCAGGGCTTTGCCAGCGACGGCCAGATCGTCCTGAACATCTCGCCCAATGCTGTGCGTCACCTGCACATGGATAACGAGGCTGTGAGCTTCGAAGGGCGTTTTGGCGGGGTGGCCCACACCCTGTTCGTGCCTGCCGGCGCAATCCTGGGTATCTATGCCCGGGAAAATGGCCAGGGCATGGTCTTCGAGCTCGAGCCGCCGGTGCTCGAGGATGACGAATACGAGGACGACGACGGCGTCGAGCCCGATGATGACGGTCCGCCAGATGCGCAGCCGCCACGACCTACCGGGCGTCCGAGCCTGAAGGTGGTGAAGTAACAAAAAAGGCGATCCATGAGGATCGCCTTTTTTCTGTCTGCCGGTCGGCTTACAGGTCGCTGATGGTGCGGACCTGGTCCTTGTTGACCCGGGTCACTTTGCCATCCAGCTGCTTGAACTCGTAGAACCCCGAGCTGCGCTCGTAGCGCGGCGCGTCGACTGCCTGGAACTCGCGGCCGTCGTTGAGGGTGATCAGGCTGGGGGTGGAGCAGCCGGCCAGGGTGGCGAAGGCGCCAATCAGCAGGGTTGGCAGCAGGCCGTTTTTCATCGGTATTTCCTAGGTGCAGGGGTGAACAGTGGCTTATCGCGGGGCAAGCCCGCTCCTACAGTAGGGGTAGGAGCGGGCTTGCCCCGCGATGATCAGTCGATGTACTCGAACAGCTTGACGATCTTCTGCACGCCCGACACACCCTGCACCAGGTTGGTGGCGCGGGCGGCTTCCTGTTGGGTCAGCAGGCCGAGCATGTAGACGATGCCGTTCTCGGTGATCACCTTGATACGGGTGCCGGGAATGTTGGCGTCGGTGAGCATCTGGGTCTTGATCTTGGTGGTCAGCCAGGCGTCGTTGTTACGCGCCAGGATCGAGGAGGGCGGCATTACCTGCAGCTCGTTGTGGACCTTCTTCACCCGCTGGACCTGGCCTGCGGCCTGTCCGGCCAGGTTCTTGAGGTCGGCGCGCGGGGTCTGGCCGGCCAGCAGGACGACGCCGTTGAAGCTGCTGACAACGATGTGCGAGCTCTTGTCCAGGTCCGGGCTGGCCTTGGCTACGTTGACCGCGACCTTGGTTTCGATCAGCGAGTCGTCGATCTTGCTGCCGAAGGTGCGGGTGCCGCGATCGTCTTCGATCGGGTTGTCGCGAGTGGCGGTGAGGACCGAGCTGCAGCCGGTCAGGCTCAGGCACAGGGTCAGGGCCATCAGGCCGAGGCGGTTAGGGGTCATTCTTCACTCCCGAACAATTGGCTGTCGATCAGATCGCAGAGGCAATGGATCGCCAGCAGGTGGACTTCCTGGATACGTGCAGTGACGTTGGCCGGTACGCGAATCTCGACGTCTTCAGGCAGCAGCAGCGAAGCCATGCCGCCGCCATCGCGTCCGGTCAGAGCTACGACAATCATTTCGCGATCATGTGCGGCCTGGATCGCCTGAATTATGTTCGCCGAGTTACCGCTGGTCGAAATCGCCAGCAGCACGTCACCCGGTTGGCCCAGGGCGCGGATCTGTTTGGAGAATATTTCGTTGTAGCTGTAGTCGTTGGCGATCGAGGTGATGGTCGAGCTGTCGGTGGTCAGGGCGATGGCCGGCAGGCTCGGGCGCTCGCGTTCGAAGCGGTTGAGCAGTTCGGAGGAGAAGTGCTGGGCGTCGCCGGCCGAGCCGCCGTTGCCGCAGGCGAGCATCTTGCCCTCGTTGAGCAGCGCGTTGACCATGACCTGACTGGCTTGCTCGATGTGCGGTGCAAGGACTTCCATCGCCTGTTGCTTGGTGTTGATGCTGGCCTGGAAAAGCTGGCGAATTCGGGATTGCATGTCCATCAGTGAGACCTTAAGTAGGGCGGCTGGTCGGGCGTGTCGGGAGTGTACAGAAAAGGTCCCGGCACATGACTGTGCAGCCCGCGAAGCAAAGAGCAAAAAAGTTGTAGGGGTGAAGGTGCAGGGGTGGAGTCAGCATTCGAAGGCGTTTTTCAGCCATTGAAGCGCCTGGCCCGAATGGCCCCTGCCTTGCACGGCGATCACGTCGAAACGGCAGGGATGGTTGGCCCAGCGTGTTTCCTTGTGCAGAAAAGACTCGGCGGCTAGCACCAGTTTGTCCTGCTTGCGCCCGTCGATACTGCCGAGCGCACCGCCAAAGTCCGCATGCAACCGATAGCGGACCTCGACGAATACTACTGTATCGCTGTCGAGCATGACCAGATCAAGCTCGCCGCGTTTGCACCGCCAGTTCTGCGCCAGCAGCTGCAGGCCTTGCCCCTGAAGGTATTCAAGGGCATGCCGCTCGGCGGCCTGGCCTGCACGCTGGCGCGAACTGTCCGGCATCAGCGCGGAGTGTCGGGCAGGCGGATGATCTGGCCGCCGGAGAACTCGGCCCACGGCAACTGGCGTTCGATACGCTGGTTGGCGTTCATGGTCAGGCTGCCGGAGAAACCTTCGATGCGATTGTCCGGCAGGGCCTTGAGCTGGCTCAGGCGTGGCGCCAGGCTGTAGGCATCGATGCCCATGGCGTACAGGCGGCCTAGGCTGCCGGCGGCTTGCGGGAACTGGCTGACGACCTGCTGGCGCAGGGCGTTGCTGGTGTCGAGCAGCCATGGGGTTTCGCAGAAGCGGATGCCGTTCATGTCGTTGTACTGGTTGACGTCACCGCTGGCGCTGTACAGGTGTGAGGTGGCGTAGACCGGCACGTCACCGGCGTACTGGAAGTTCAGGGTCGGCTTGATCTGCTGGCCTTGCTGCGGGGTGGCAGCGAGGAAGATGAAGTCGATGTCCTGGCGACGCGATGGCTGGGCCGAAACGGCGCCACCGACGGTGTCCTGCAGGCTCTTGGCGCGGCCTTCGCTCTGGCGCAGCTGGAACAGGTCAGCGATCTGCTGGGCCAGGGCCACGGGCTGGTCGACGTGTTCGGCGGCGAGCAGGGTGCCACCCTTGGCTTCCCAGTCCTGGCGGAAGGCCTTGAGTACCCGGTCACCCCATTCGCCACGTGGCACCAGGGCGACGGCACGGACCATGCCGTCGGCATGGGCGCGGCGCGAGACTTCGCGGGCTTCGTCTTCGGCGGCCAGGCCGAACTGGAACAGCTGGGGCGGACCAGACTTGCCGGCATCGCTGTAGTTCAGGGCCAGGGTGGTGATCGGCAGTTGCGGATAGGCGGCGAGTTTTTTCACCAGCGGCTTTTCCAGCGGGCCGACGACCAGTTGCACGCCGGAGGCCTGGGCCTGGCGATAGAAGTCATCCAGGGAAGTGATGCGCGAGCTGTCGAACATTTCGACGGCAGGCGGCTTCTGGCCCGCTTGCTGGGCCTGGAAGTGCGCGGCCATGAAGCCGTCGCGCAGGGCGCGGGCAACACCGGCCAGCTGGCCTTCCTGAGGCAGCAGCAGGGCAATCTTGGTCAGCGGCTGGCTGGCCAGTTCCTTGAGCTTGACCAGTGGCAGCGGTAGCTGCAGGGCGGCCGGGTGCTCGGGGTTCTGTTTGCGCCAGGTCTCGATGGCGACCTGTTGTTGCTCCAGGGTGCCGGCGTTCTTCACTGCCAGGGCCAGGCTGGCCCAGCCGGCCAGGGTGTCGTCGCCGGTGCTGACCGTTTGCAGCTGTTCGACGGGCAGGGCGGCCATCAGGTTCCAGGTGGCGTCCTGGTTGGCGCTGGCGGCGTTGCCGCTGAGCAGGGGCGCCAGCTCGACGCGGGCCTTGGCGGCGGCCAGGGTCTGGCCGTTGGCTTCCAGCACGTTGGCCTGCACGCTGCGGGTGCGTACCTGTTGCTCGTCCGGCAGTTCACCCAGGCGCTCCATGCTTGGATGGCTCAGGGCGCTCAGGGCCGCTTTCGGCTGGTTGCGGCTCATGGCCAGCTCTGCGCTCAGGGTGCTGGCGAAAATCTGCTGGGCCGGTTTGAGCTGGTCCATCGGCACCTGCTCGAGGATGCGCGCCGCACGGGCGTTGTCCTTTTGCCGGTAGGCCAGGTCGGCTGCGCTCAGGCGCAGCAGGGCTGCCTCTTCGGCGGTCTTGCTGGTGGCGGCCTGGTCCAGCAGTTGCTCGATGCTGGCGTCCGGGGTGCGTGGCAGTTCGCCGAGGCTCGACGAGGGCGAGCTGGCGCAGGCTGCCAGCAGGGCGGCGAGGCAAAGGGCTGTGAACAGCCGCAGGCAAGCGATCATGTAAGGGTCCTGTTACTCGATCAAATTAACTGGCAATTGTACCCAAGCGCTGGCCGGGGCGCGATCTTGGTGGCGCTAATCCTTCAATATAGGCCGTGCTGCGCGGTCATGCGGCGTTGCCGGTAACGCATTGTTGCCGACAGTCGGGCTACAATGGCGCTTTGACCAAGACGACAGGTGTGTGCTGTGACTGATGTTCCAGGGGCTTCCCATTCCACTGCTGGCACGCTGTACGTGGTGGCCACGCCCATCGGCAACCTGGATGACATGAGTGCGCGGGCACTGAAAGTGCTCGGCGATGTCGCCCTGATCGCTGCCGAAGACACCCGCCATTCGATCCGCCTGTTGCAGCACTTCGGCATCGATACGCCGCTGGCGGCGTGCCATGAGCACAACGAGCGCGACGAAGGCAGTCGCTTCCTCACCCGCCTGCTGGCCGGTGACAATGTGGCGCTGATTTCCGATGCGGGTACGCCATTGATCTCCGATCCTGGTTATCACCTGGTGCGCCAGGCGCGCGCGGCAGGTATCCAGGTGGTGCCTGTGCCGGGCGCCTGTGCCTTGATCGCGGCGTTGTCGGCCGCGGGGCTGCCGTCGGACCGTTTCATTTTCGAAGGCTTCCTGTCGGCCAAGTCGGTTGGACGCAAGGCGCGCCTGAGCCAGCTCAAGGAAGAACCACGCACCTTGATCTTCTACGAAGCGCCGCACCGGATTCTCGAATGCCTGCAAGACATGCAGCAGGTGTTCGGCGCGGATCGCCCTGCACTGCTGGCGCGGGAGCTGACCAAGACCTTCGAAACCCTTAAGGGCCTGCCGCTGGGTGAGCTGTGCGCGTTCGTCGAGGCCGATAGCAATCAGCAGCGCGGTGAATGCGTGGTGCTGGTGGCTGGCTGGACGGCGCCGGAAGGCGAGCAGGCGGTCAGCAGCGAGGCGATGCGGGTGCTGGACCTGTTGCTGGCGGAGATGCCGCTCAAGCGGGCAGCGGCCCTGGCGGCGGAAATCACCGGAGTGCGCAAGAACCTGCTGTACCAGGCCGCGCTGGAAAAACAGAAAGCACAATAGTTGCGCAATGCCACTATGTGCATTATTACTTGTTCTTGAGCGCCGCTACCGTTAACCTTTGCGGCGGAGAGTCGATCGGACAGTCGCTGCCTTCTTTTGTTCCGCAAAAGAGGGGGGAGGAAAGTCCGGGCTCCATAGGGCAGAGTGCCAGGTAACGCCTGGGGGGCGCGAGCCTACGGAAAGTGCCACAGAAAACAACCGCCTAAGCACTTCGGTGCCGGTAAGGGTGAAAAGGTGCGGTAAGAGCGCACCGCACGACTGGTAACAGTTCGTGGCTAGGTAAACCCCACTCGGAGCAAGACCAAATAGGGTTCCATATGGCGCGGCCCGCGTTGGAACCGGGTAGGTTGCTAAAGGCGTCCAGTGATGGCCGTCGTAGAGGAATGACTGTCCTCGACAGAACCCGGCTTACAGATCGACTCTCCACCTCCCTTCCTGCTTGAATCGATAGCAGATGCGTCTTTGTAATGCCGAAAAAATCTTACTCTTAATAAATTACTTTAACTGTGCACTCTATTCGCCTGAGTGACTTTGATTTTCTTGCCAAAAATTCCCCCTCGGTTTTTTCCCTCATAGCCCTACATCGCGCTAAATCTCCGATCTGTAAGGGATTTCCTTATAGGCGTGCCTTGACGGTGTGGTGGGCGGATTCCTATAGTGTGCGCAAGTGGCAGAAAGTGGCACGAAGTGGGTTTTCTGACACAAAAAAGCTAACAAGTGGGGATTTGCAGCCGTGTTCCGCGGAGCCAACGCCATCAACCTCGACGCCAAGGGCCGTCTCGCTATGCCGAGCCGGTACCGTGACGAGCTTGATTCGCGTAGTTCCGGGCAACTGATCGTGACCATCGATGCGGTGGATCCCTGCCTGTGTGTCTACCCGCTCGATGAGTGGGAACTGATTGAAGCCAAGTTACGCGCCTTGCCGTCCTTGCGTGAAGAGAACCGTCGCCTGCAGCGTCTGCTGATCGGCAATGCGGTGGATCTGGAGCTGGATGGCAGTGGGCGTTTCCTGGTGCCTCCGCGTTTGCGCGAGTACGCCAAGCTCGACAAGAAGGCAATGCTGGTGGGGCAACTGAACAAATTTCAACTGTGGGACGAGGATGCCTGGAACGCGGTTTCGGCAGCCGACCTTGCAGCTATTCAACAACCGGGCGCCATGCCTGATGAACTGCGTGATTTGATCCTGTGACTATAGATAGCGGCTTTAACCACATCACCGTACTGCTTGACGAAGCCGTCGAGGCTCTCGCCGTACGCGCCGATGGCTGCTATCTGGATGGCACCTTCGGGCGCGGCGGGCACAGCCGGCTGATTCTCAGCAAGCTCGGGCCCCAGGGCCGGCTGCTGGGTTTCGACAAAGATCCACAAGCGATTGCCACCGGGCAAGCGCTGGCGGCCGAAGACGGCCGCTTTGTCATTGTGCAACGCAGTTTTGCCGAGCTGGGTTCGGAAGTGGCCGAGCGCGGTATCGCTGGAAAAGTCAGCGGCATCCTGCTCGACCTCGGCGTGTCCTCGCCGCAGCTGGATGACCCCGAGCGCGGCTTCAGCTTCCTCAATGACGGTCCGCTGGACATGCGCATGGATCCGAGCCGTGGCGTCAGCGCCGCCGAGTTCATCGCCACCGCAGCGGAAGAAGAAATCGCCCGGGTCTTCAAGGAATACGGCGAAGAGCGTTTTGCCAAGCGCATGGCCCGTGCCGTGGTACTGCGCCGCGAAGAGAAACCCTTCACCCGTACCGCCGACCTTGCGGAAGTGCTCAAGGTCGCCAACCCGGCCTGGGAAAAGGGCAAGAATCCGGCTACCCGCGCCTTCCAGGGCCTGCGCATTCACGTCAACAACGAACTGGGCGACCTGGAAACCGGTCTCGAAGCGGCCCTCGATGCCCTGGAGGTCGGCGGGCGCCTGGTGGTGATCAGCTTCCATTCCCTGGAAGACCGTATCGTCAAACTGTTCATGCGCAAGCTGGTCAAGGGTGAAGCCGATAACCTGCCGCGCAACCTGCCGGTGCAGCACAAGCCTTTCGAACCGCGGATCAAGGTGCACGGCAAGGCGCAGTTCGCCTCCGACGCCGAGCTCAAGGCCAACCCACGTGCGCGCAGTGCGGTCATGCGCGTTGCCGAGAAGCTGCGGTGAGCCGCCTGTTCGCCAAGCCGCTGCCAAGCGGAAGCTTCCTGATGCTTCTGCTGTTCATTGCCGTGCTCGTTTCTTCGGTGGCGGTGTCGTACAGCGCGCACTGGAACCGTCAGCTGCTCAATACCCTTTACGGTGAGCTGAGCGAGCGCGACAAGGCCCAGGCCGAGTGGGGCCGGTTGATCCTGGAGCAGAGCACCTGGACGGCCCATAGCCGTATCGAGAACCTGGCCAGCGAGCAGTTGCAGATGCGCATTCCCGCCGCCGACGAAGTACGGATGGTGGCGCCATGATGAAGCTCGAAGGTGCACTCTATCCGTGGCGTTTTCGCGTGGTCATCGGCCTGCTGGCGGTGATGGTCGGCGCGATCGCCTGGCGGATCATCGACCTGCAGGTGGTCGACCGAGACTTCCTCAAGGGCCAGGGCGATGCCCGCAGCCTGCGGCACATTCCGATTCCTGCGCACCGCGGACTGATTACCGACCGTAACGGAGAGCCGCTGGCGGTCAGTACCCCGGTGACCACCCTGTGGGCCAACCCCAAGGAAATGCAGGCATCCAAGGAGCGCTGGCCGGCACTGGCCGCTGCCATCAAGCAGAATCCACAACAACTGACCCAACGCCTGGAGCAGAATGCCGGCAAGGAGTTCATCTACCTGGTCCGTGGCCTGACCCCGGAACAAGGGCAGATGGTGCTCGACCTGAAAGTCCCCGGTGTCTATGGCATCGAGGAATTCCGTCGTTTCTATCCGGCGGGCGATGTCGCTGCGCACATGGTCGGTTTTACCGACCTCGATGACCATGGTCGCGAAGGGGTGGAGCTGGCCTACGATGAATGGCTGGCCGGGGTGCCCGGCAAGCGACAGGTCATCAAGGACCGGCGCGGCCGGCTGATCAAAGACATCCAGGTAACCAAAAACGCCAAGGCCGGAAAGACCTTGGCGTTGTCCATCGACCTGCGCCTGCAATACCTGGCGACCCGCGAGCTGCGCAACGCCATCGCCGAGCAGGAAGCCAAGGCCGGCAGCCTGGTGATCATGGACGTCAAGACCGGCGAAGTGCTGGCCATGGTCAACCAGCCCACCTACAACCCGAACAACCGCCGCAGCATGTTCCCGGCCGCCATGCGTAACCGGGCGATCATCGACGTGTTCGAGCCGGGCTCGACGGTAAAACCGTTGTCAATGAGTGCGGCACTGCAGAGCGGGCGCTGGAAGCCGACCGACAAGGTCGAGGTCTACCCGGGCACCTTGCAGCTGGGGCGTTACACCATTCGTGACGTGTCCAAGAGCGAAGGTCCGATCCTCGACCTGACCGGCATCCTGATCAACTCCAGTAACGTCGGAATGAGCAAGATCGCCTTCGACATCGGCGGCGAATCCATCTACCGGGTGATGTCCCAGTTGGGCCTGGGCCAGTACACCGGCCTGGGTTTCCCGGGTGAGCGGGTCGGCAACCTGCCGAACCACCGCGAGTGGCGCAAGGCCGAAACCGCGACCCTGTCCTATGGCTATGGCCTGTCGGTGACCGCGCTGCAACTGGTGCACGCCTACGCGGCCCTGGCCAACGACGGCAAGATGGTGCCGCTGAGCATCCTCAAGGTCGACAAGGCGCCGGAGTCGACCCAGGTGGTGCCGAAGGAAACCGCCGAAACCATCCAGGGCATGCTGCAGCAGGTGATCGAAGCGCCGCGCGGTGTGTTCCGTGCCCAGGTGCCGTCCTACCACGTCGGTGGCAAGAGCGGTACCGCCCGTAAGGCCACCATCGGCTCCAAGGGCTATACCGAGAACGCCTACCGCTCGCTGTTCGCCGGCTTCGGCCCGATGAGCGATCCGCGCTATGCCGTGGTCGTGGTCATCGATGAGCCGAGCAAGGGCGGCTACTTCGGTGGCCTGGTATCGGCCCCCGTCTTCAGCAAAGTCATGTCGGGCACCTTGCGCCTGATGAACGTTCCGCCGGACAACCTGCCACCGGCGACTCCACAGCAGCAGGTCAATGCTGCGCCCGCCAAGGGAGGGCGCGGTTAATGACAATGCCATTGAGCAAGCTTTTCGCCCAGGCCAGCCGCGATCCGTTGATCCGTGAGCTGACCCTGGACAGCCGCAATATCCGTCCGGGCGACCTGTTCCTGGCCGTGCCGGGCGCGCGGGTCGATGGTCGTGATCACATTGCCGACGCACTCAAGCGCGGGGCAGCGGCCGTTGCCTACGAAGCCGAAGGCGCCACCGTGCTGCCGATCACCGAAGTACCGCTGATCCCGGTCAAGGGTCTGATCGCCCAGCTGTCGGACATCGCCGGTCGCTTCTATGGCGAGCCAAGCCGCCAGCTGGACCTGGTCGGTGTCACCGGCACCAACGGCAAGACCAGCGTCACCCAACTGGTGGCGCAGGCCCTGGACAAACTGGGCCAGCGTTGCGGCCTGATCGGCACCCTGGGCACCGGCTTCTATGGCGAGTTGCAAAGCGGTCGCCTGACCACCCCGGACCCGATCGCCGTACAGGCCACCCTCAACGACCTGCGCAAGGGCGGGGCGAAGGCCGTGGCCATGGAAGTCTCTTCCCATGCCCTGGACCAGGGCCGGGTCGCGGCGCTGGAATTCGACATCGCGGTGATGACCAACCTGTCCCGCGATCACCTGGATTACCACGGCAGCATGCAGGCCTACGAAGACGCCAAGGCGCGTCTGTTCGCCTGGCCGAACCTGCGTTGCCGGGTGGTCAACCTCGATGACGATTTCGGTCGCCGCCTGGCCACCGAGCATGTCGAGTCGCGCCTGATCAGCTACAGCCTCAAGGACAGCGCAGCGTCGCTGTACTGCCGCGAAGCGCATTTCGATGACGATGGCGTGCGTGCGGTGATCGTTACCGTCCAGGGTGAGCGTACCCTGCGCAGTCGCCTGCTCGGTCGCTTCAACCTCAGCAACATGCTGGCGGCGGTCGGCACCCTGATGGCGCTGGACTATCCGCTGGACGAAATTCTCAAGATCACCCCGACCCTGCAAGGGCCGATCGGGCGCATGCAGCGCCTGGGTGGCGGCAGCAAGCCGCTGGTGGTGGTCGACTATGCCCACACCCCCGATGCCCTGGAACAGGTTCTCCAGGCATTGCGTCCCCATGCCCGCGGCCAGCTGCTGTGCCTGTTCGGCTGTGGTGGCGATCGCGATCGCGGCAAGCGTCCGCTGATGGCCGAAGTGGCCGAACGCCTGGCCGATCGGGTACTGGTCACCGACGACAACCCGCGTACGGAAGATCCGCAGCAGATCTTCGCCGACATTCGCCCGGGCTTTGCCAAGGCCGATGTCGTCGAATTCGTCAGCGGTCGTGGTCCGGCAATTGCCCAACTCATTGCCAGTGCGGGCGCCGACGATGTCATCGTGCTCGCTGGCAAGGGCCATGAGGACTACCAGGAAATCAACGGTCAGCGTCTCGATTTTTCCGATCTGGTCGAGGCCGAGAAGGCCCTCGCTGTCTGGGAGGCCCCCCATGCTTAAGCCATTGACCCTCAGCCAGTTGGTCGCGCCCCTTCAGGGTCGCCTGGTGGCGGCCGATGCAACCTTCACCGGCGTCAGCATCGACAGCCGTGCAATCGTTGCCGGGCAACTGTTCGTCGCCCTGGCCGGGCCGCGATTCGATGGTCATGACTATCTGGACGACGTGAAAGCCAAGGGCGCCGTTGCCGCCCTGGTGGAACGCGAAGTGCCAGGCAGCGATCTGCCGCAACTGCTGGTGGCCGACAGCCGTCTGGCCCTGGGTCAACTGAGCGCGCTCAATCGTGCGGCGTTCGACAAGCCGGTCGCGGCCATCACCGGTTCCAGCGGCAAGACCACGGTCAAGGAAATGCTGGCCAGCATCCTGCGCACCCGTGGCCAGGTACTGGCCACCCGAGGCAACCTGAACAACGACCTCGGTGCACCGCTGACCTTGCTCGAACTGGCTCCGGAGCATACCGCCGCGGTTATCGAGCTGGGGGCTTCGCGCATCGGTGAGATTGCCTACACCGTCGGCCTGACCCGTCCGCAAGTGGCGCTGATCAACAACGCCGGTACTGCCCATGTCGGCGAGTTCGGCGGCCCGGAGAAAATCGTCGAAGCCAAGGGCGAGATCCTCGAAGGCCTGGGTCAGGATGGCGTGGCGGTATTGAACCTTGATGACAAGGCGTTCGCCACCTGGAAGCTGCGCGCCGGCAACCGCCGGGTACTGACCTTCGCCCTGAACAACGCCGCCGCTGACTTTTACGCGGGCAATATCGCCGCCGATCAGCGCGGTTGCCCGGCCTTCGACCTGCACAGTGCCGAAGGCGTGGTGCGGGTCCAACTGAACCTGTTGGGCACCCATAACGTCGCCAATGCCCTGGCTGCAGCAGCCGCTGCCCATGCCTTTGGTCTGACACTTGAAGGTATCGCCCAGGGCTTGAACAACGTGCAACCGGTCAAGGGCCGCACTGTGGTGCAGATGGCCGGCAACGGTGTGCGGGTGATCGATGACACTTACAACGCAAACCCCACCTCCATGTGCGCTGCCGTTGATATACTCGCCGGCTTTTCCGGCCGCACCGTCCTGGTGCTCGGGGATATCGGCGAATTGGGCCAGTGGGCCGAGGAAGGGCATCGGCAGGTAGGCGCGTACGCCAAAGACAAGGTTTCGGCACTGTATGCCGTGGGTCCTAACATGGCTCACGCGGTAGCAGCGTTCGGCGCCAATGCCCGACATTTCGCTAATCAAGCCGACCTGATCGCCGCCGTTTGCGCCGACGAGCAGGCTGCTAACACCACTATTTTGATCAAGGGATCGCGTAGCGCTGCGATGGAAAACGTCGTGGCGGCGCTGTGCGGTTCCAGCGGGGAGAAACATTAATGCTGCTGCTGCTGGCTGAGTATCTGCAACAGTTCTACAAAGGCTTCGCGGTCTTCCAGTACCTGTCCCTGCGCGGGATTCTCGGAGTACTGACCGCGTTGTCGCTGGCCCTGTGGCTGGGCCCATGGATGATCCGTACCCTGCAGATTCGCCAGATCGGTCAAGCGGTTCGCAATGACGGCCCGCAGTCGCACCTGTCCAAGTCCGGCACCCCGACCATGGGTGGCGCCCTGATTCTTTCGGCCATCGGCATCAGCACCTTGCTGTGGGCCGACCTGACCAATCGTTATGTCTGGGTGGTGCTGATCGTCACCCTGCTGTTCGGCGCCATCGGCTGGGTCGACGACTACCGCAAGGTGATCGAGAAGAACTCCCGCGGCCTGCCGAGCCGCTGGAAATATTTCTGGCAATCGGTGTTCGGCCTGGGGGCGGCGATCTTCCTGTACGTGACCGCGCCAAGCAGCGTCGAAACCACCCTGATCGTGCCGATGCTCAAGGACGTCACCATTCCCTTGGGGATCGGTTTCGTGGTCCTGACCTACTTCGTCATCGTCGGCTCCAGCAACGCGGTGAACCTGACCGACGGCCTCGACGGCCTGGCGATCATGCCGACGGTCATGGTCGGCGGCGCCCTGGGTATCTTCTGCTACCTGTCGGGTAACGTGAAATTCGCCGAATACCTGCTGATTCCCTACGTGCCGGGCGCCGGCGAGCTGATCGTGTTCTGCGGTGCGCTGATCGGCGCGGGCCTGGGCTTCCTGTGGTTCAACACCTATCCGGCCCAGGTGTTCATGGGCGACGTCGGTGCCCTGGCACTGGGTGCGGCGCTGGGCACCATTGCGGTTATTGTTCGTCAGGAAATCGTCCTGTTCATCATGGGCGGTGTGTTCGTCATGGAGACCCTGTCGGTGGTGATCCAGGTGGCCTCCTTCAAGTTGACCGGCCGTCGCGTCTTCCGCATGGCGCCGATTCACCACCACTTTGAACTCAAGGGTTGGCCCGAGCCTCGGGTGATCGTCCGCTTCTGGATCATCACCGTGATTCTGGTGCTGATCGGCCTTGCCACCCTGAAACTGAGGTAGAAACGCGTGTCCTTGATCGCTACTGACCACTTCCGCATCGTTGTCGGCCTCGGCAAGAGCGGCATGTCCCTGGTTCGCTTCCTGGCGAGCCGGGGCGTTGCCTTTGCGGTCGCCGACACCCGCGAGCATCCGCCGGAGCTGGAAACCCTGCGCCGCGAATACCCGCAGGTGGAAGTGCGCTGTGGCGAACTGGACGTGGAGTTCCTGTGCCGCGCCGACGAGCTGTATGTCAGCCCCGGCCTGGCCCTGGCCACGCCGGCCCTGCAACAGGCTGCTGCCCATGGGGTGAAGCTGTCTGGCGATATCGAACTGTTCGCCCGCAATGCCAAGGCGCCGATCATTGCCATCAGCGGTTCCAACGCCAAGAGCACCGTCACCACCCTGGTCGGCGAGATGGCGGCTGCGGCCGGCAAGCGCGTGGCCGTGGGCGGCAACCTCGGTACCCCGGCGCTGGACCTGCTCAGCGACGACGTCGAGCTGTACGTGATGGAGCTGTCCAGCTTCCAGCTGGAGACCACCGACCAGCTCAATGCCGAAGTGGCGACCGTGCTCAATGTCAGCGAAGACCACATGGACCGCTACAGCGGCCTGCCGGCCTATCACCTGGCCAAGCACCGGATCTTCCGTGGCGCGCGTCAGGTGGTGGTCAACCGCCAGGATGCCCTGAGCCGTCCCTTGCTGGCCGAGGGCCAACCGTGCTGGACCTTTGGCTTGAATACCCCGGACTTCAAGGCCTTCGGCCTGCGTGAAGAGAACGGCGAGAAGTACCTGGCATTCGAATTCCAGAACCTGATGCCGGTGCGCGAGCTGAAGATCCGTGGCGCCCACAACCAGTCCAACGCCCTGGCGGCGCTGGCGCTGGGCCATGCCGTCGGCCTGCCGATGGAGGCCATGCTGTCGAGCCTGCGCACCTTCGCCGGTCTTGCCCACCGTTGCCAGTGGGTGCGTGAGCGCAACGGCGTGAACTATTACGACGATTCCAAGGCCACCAACGTCGGTGCCGCCCTGGCCGCCATCGAAGGCCTGGGCGCCGATATCGACGGCAAGCTGGTGCTGATCGCCGGTGGCGATGGCAAGGGGGCCGATTTCTCCGCCCTGCGTGCGCCGGTCGCCGCCCATTGCCGCGCCGTGGTGCTGCTGGGCCGTGACGCCGAGCGGCTGGCCCAAGTGCTGGGCGACAGCGTGCCACTGATCCGGGTCAAGACCCTCGACGAAGCGGTGGAGCAAGCTGCTGCCCAGGCCCGGCCGGGCGATGCCGTGCTGTTGTCGCCGGCCTGCGCCAGCCTCGACATGTTCAAGAATTTTGAAGAGCGTGGGCGCCTGTTCGCCCAGGCCGTGGGAGGGCTGGCATGATCTTCGGCATCATCAAGCCCTATCCGTCACCGCTGGTCAGCGGACGTGGCATCGACCTCGACTTTGCCATGCTCGCCGGTTGCCTGGCGTTGCTGGGGCTTGGCCTGGTGATGATCACCTCGGCCTCTTCGGAAGTGGCCGCGGCGCAATCGGGCAACCCGCTGTACCACATGTTCCGCCACCTGGTGTACGTCCTCATCGGTGTGGGGGCGTGCATCGTCACCATGATGGTCCCGATTGCCACCTGGCAGAAGATGGGCTTCACCATGCTGGTCGGCGCCTTCGGCCTGCTGGTGCTGGTACTGGTGCCGGGCATCGGTCGTGAAGTGAACGGTTCGATGCGCTGGATCGGTTTCAGTTTCTTCAACGTGCAGCCTTCGGAAATTGCCAAGGTCTTCGTGGTCATTTACCTGGCCGGCTACCTGGTGCGCCGCCAGAAGGAAGTACGCGAAAGCTGGATGGGCTTCTTCAAGCCGTTCATCGTGCTGCTGCCCATGGCCGGCCTGCTGCTGATGGAGCCGGACTTCGGTGCCACCGTGGTGATGATGGGCGCGGCAGCGGCGATGCTGTTCCTCGGCGGGGTGGGGTTGTTCCGTTTCAGCCTGATGGTGCTGCTGGCGGTGGGCGCGGTGTTCGTCCTGGTCCAGGCCCAGCCGTACCGGATGGCACGACTGGTTACCTTTACCGACCCCTGGTCCGACCAGTTCGGCTCCGGCTACCAGCTGACCCAGGCGCTGATCGCCTTCGGTCGTGGCGAGTGGCTGGGCGTAGGCCTGGGCAACAGCGTCCAGAAGCAGTTCTACCTGCCTGAAGCGCACACCGACTTCGTGTTCTCGGTACTGGCCGAAGAGCTGGGGGTGGTCGGCTCGCTGGTGACCGTGGCGCTGTTCGTGTTCGTTACCGTGCGTGCGCTGTACATCGGCCTGTGGGCCGAGAAAGCCAAACAGTTCTTCGCCGCCTACATGGCCTTCGGCCTGGCGTTCCTGTGGATCGGTCAATTCCTGATCAACATCGGCGTGAACGTCGGCCTGTTGCCGACCAAAGGCCTGACCCTGCCGTTCCTCAGCTACGGCGGCAGCTCCCTGGTGATCTGCTGCGCCTGTGTCGGGCTGTTGCTGCGGATCGAATGGGAGAGTCGCACCCACCTGGGGAGCGAAGAACACGAATTCAACGAGAGCGATTTTGCCGAGGAGCCGCATCATGGCCGCTAACGGCAAGAACGTACTGATCATGGCAGGCGGCACCGGGGGCCACGTGTTCCCGGCGCTGGCCTGTGCCCGTGAGTTCCAGGCCCGCGGTTACACCGTGCACTGGCTGGGCACCCCGCGTGGCATCGAGAACGAGCTGGTGCCCCAGGCGGGCCTGCAACTGCACCTGATCAATGTCACCGGCCTGCGTGGCAAGGGCAAGCTGTCGCTGCTCAAGGCGCCGTTCACCCTGGTCAAGGCCGTGCTCCAGGCCCGGCGCATCATGCGTCAGCTCAAGCCGGTCTGCGTGGTTGGCTTCGGCGGTTATGTGACCGGCCCCGGCGGCGTGGCCGCCAGGCTCTGCGGCGTGCCTGTGGTAGTGCATGAGCAGAATGCCCGCGCCGGTACCGCCAATCGGCTGCTGGTGCCCTTGGCCGGCCGAGTCTGCGAAGCTTTCCCCGGCACTTTCAGTGCTTCGGACAAACTGCGCACCACCGGCAACCCGGTGCGCAGCGAGCTGTTCATGGACACCCCGCGCGAGCCCCTGGGCGCGCGTCAGCCACGCTTGCTGGTGCTCGGCGGAAGCCTGGGCGCCGAACCGCTGAACAAACTGCTGCCCCAGGCCCTGGCCCGGGTGCCTGAGGACATTCGTCCGCAGGTATTCCACCAGGCCGGCAAGCAGCACGACCAGATTACCGCCCAGCGCTACCGTGAGGCTGGCGTCGAGGCTCAGGTCGAACCGTTTATCAAGGACATGGCCCAAGCCTATGGCTGGGCCGATCTGGTGGTCTGCCGCGCAGGCGCGCTGACCGTCAGTGAGCTGGCTGCGGCCGGCTTGCCATCGATGCTGGTGCCCTTGCCCCATGCCATCGACGATCACCAGACCCACAACGCCCATTATCTGGCCCGCGAAGGCGCTGCCTTCCTGATGCCACAAGCGACAACCGGCGCAGCGGAACTCGCTGAACGCCTGAACGAGGTGCTGATGCAACCGGAAAAACTCACCACCATGGCCGCCACTGCCCGGCGCCTGGCAAAACCTGCGGCCACCCGCACCGTGGTCGATATCTGTCTGGAGGTGGCCCATGGTTGAGAGCCAGAAAGCCATGCCACAACCGGAAATGCGCCGCATCCGCCGCATTCACTTCGTCGGTATCGGCGGCGTGGGCATGTGCGGGATCGCCGAGGTGCTGCTGAACCTGGGCTACCAGGTGTCGGGTTCCGACCTCAAGACCTCGCCGGTCACCGAGCGCCTGGAGTCCTTCGGCGCCGAGATCTTCATCGGCCACCGCGCCGAGAACGCTGCCAGCGCCGATGTACTGGTGGTCTCCAGCGCGATCAACACCGCCAACCCGGAAGTGGCCACCGCCCTTGAGCGACGCATTCCGGTGGTGCCGCGTGCCGAAATGCTCGCCGAACTGATGCGCTACCGCCACGGCATCGCCGTCGCCGGCACCCACGGCAAGACCACCACCACCAGCCTGCTGGCCTCGGTGTTCGCCGCCGGTGGCCTGGACCCGACCTTCGTCATCGGTGGCCGCCTCAATGCAGCCGGCACCAATGCCCAGCTCGGTACCAGCCGCTACCTGATCGCCGAAGCCGACGAGAGCGATGCCAGCTTCCTGCACCTGCAGCCGCTGGTGGCGGTGGTGACCAACATCGACGCCGACCACATGGCGACCTACGAAGGCGACTTCAACAAGCTGAAGAAAACCTTCGTCGAGTTCCTCCACAACCTGCCGTTCTACGGACTGGCGGTGATGTGCCTGGACGACCCGGTGGTGCGCGAGATCCTGCCGCAGGTCAAGCGGCCGGCGGTCACCTACGGCTTCAGCGAAGAAGCCGACGTACGTGCGATCAATGTTCGCCAGTCGGGCATGCAGACCCACTTCACCGTGCTGCGCCGCGACCGCGAGCCGCTGGATGTGTCGGTCAACATGCCGGGCAACCACAACGTGCTCAACGCCCTGGCGACCATCGCCATTGCCACCGACGAAGGCATCAGCGACGAAGCCATCGTCCAGGGCCTGTCGGGCTTCCAGGGGGTAGGGCGACGCTTCCAGGTCTACGGCGAACTGCCGGTGGACGGTGGCAGCGTGATGCTGGTCGACGACTATGGCCATCACCCGACCGAAGTGGCCGCGGTGATCAAGGCCGTGCGCGGTGGCTGGCCGGAGCGCCGCCTGGTGATGGTCTACCAGCCGCACCGCTACAGCCGCACCCGCGACCTGTACGACGATTTCGTCCAGGTCCTGGCCGATGCCAACGTCCTGCTGTTGATGGAGGTCTACCCGGCCGGCGAAGAGCCGATTCCCGGTGCCGACAGCCGCCAGCTGTGCCACAGCATCCGTCAGCGTGGCCAGCTCGACCCGATCTACATCGAGCGCGGCATCGAGCTGGCGCCGCTGGTCAAGCCGCTGCTGCGCGCCGGCGACATCCTGCTGTGCCAGGGCGCCGGTGACATCGGTGGCCTGGCCCCGCAATTACTCAAGAGTCCGTTGTTCGCTGGTGCCGTTGCCAGTCAGGGGAAGTCGAAATGACTGATAACCAATACGCCAAGCTGCATTCGACCCTCGCCGTGCAAGACTTCGGTCGCGTTGCCGTGCTCTATGGCGGCAAGAGCGCCGAACGTCCGGTATCGCTGAAATCCGGTGCCGCGGTGATCGAAGCGCTGCGTGGCGCTGGCGTCGACGTGGTGGGCATCGATGTGGGTGACGACCTGCTCGACCGCCTGCAAAGCGAGAAGATCGACCGCGCCTTCATCATCCTCCACGGTCGTGGCGGTGAAGACGGCAGCATGCAGGGCCTGCTCGAATGCCTGGGCATCCCTTATACCGGCAGCGGCATCCTCGCCTCGGCACTGGCCATGGACAAGCTGCGCACCAAGCAGGTGTGGCAGAGCCTGGGCATTCCGACCCCGCGTCACGCGGTGCTGAGCAGCGAGGCTGACTGTATTTCTGCGGGCGCGGAACTGGGCTTCCCTTTGATCGTCAAACCGGCCCATGAAGGTTCCAGTATCGGGATGGCGAAAGTGACCAGCGTCGACGAATTGATCGCCGCCTGGAAAGACGCCGCTACCTACGACTCGCAAGTATTGGTGGAGCAGTGGATCCACGGTCCGGAGTTCACCGTCGCCGTACTGCGCGGCCAGGTGTTGCCGCCGATCGCCCTGGGTACCCCGCACACCTTCTACGACTACGACGCCAAGTACATCGCCAACGATACCCAGTACCGCATTCCGTGCGGTCTGGAGGCGAGCAAGGAACAGGAGCTGATCGACCTGACCGCCCGCGCCTGCGACGCCATCGGCATCGCTGGCTGGGGTCGGCTGGACGTGATGCAGGACGAGCAGGGGCGTTTCTGGCTGCTCGAAGTCAACACCGCACCAGGCATGACGGATCACAGCCTGGTCCCTATGGCGGCGCGCGCGGCCGGCCTCGATTTCCAGCAACTGGTGCTGGCGATCCTGGCAGCCAGCGTAGAGTCGCGAGGTTAAGCCCATGCAAGGCGCGATGTTACGTCATCAGCAACCCGCCACCGGCCGTAGCAAGCCGGTGCCGCGTGGTGCCAGCCGGATGGTGGCCAAGGAGCCACTGTCGGCGCGCCTGCCCAAGGCCAACTTCAGCATTTTCAAGCGACTGCTCTGGCCGGTACTGCTGGTGGCCGCAGGCTTTGGCGCCTATGAAGGCGCGCAACGCCTGATGCCCTACGCCGACCGGCCGATCACCAAGATCGCCGTGCAGGGCGACCTCAGCTACATCAGCCAGCAGGCGGTGCAGCAGCGAATCGCCCCCTATGTGGCGGCCAGCTTCTTCACCGTCGACCTGGCCAGCATGCGTGCGGAACTGGAGCAGATGCCCTGGATCGCCCACGCCGAGGTTCGCCGGGTGTGGCCGGACGAGGTGGTGATCCGCCTGGAAGAACAGTTGCCGGTGGCGCGTTGGGGCGAAGAAGCCTTGCTCAATAACCAGGGCCAGGCCTTCACCCCGCGCGAGCTGGCCAACTACGAGCACCTGCCGCAGCTGTTCGGGCCGCAGCGGGCGCAGCAACAAGTAATGCAGCAATATCAGGTACTGAGCCAGATGTTGCGGCCAATGGGCTTTTCGATTGCACGGCTGGAGTTGCGCGAGCGTGGCAGCTGGTTTCTGACCACGGGCGCCGGCAGCGCCGGACCGGGCATCGAATTGCTGCTGGGACGTGATCATCTGGTGGAAAAGATGCGCCGCTTCATTGCCATTTACGACAAGACACTCAAAGAACAGATCACGAACATCGCCCGCATCGATCTGCGTTACGCCAATGGCCTGGCCGTTGGCTGGCGGGAACCGATTGCACCGACGACGGCCCAACCCGCCGTTGCGAAGAATTAGAGAGAGGCAGGACCATGGCAAATGCGCATAGCGGCAAAATGATCGTCGGGCTGGATATCGGCACCTCCAAGGTAGTGGCGCTGGTCGGCGAAGTCGCGGCCGACGGCACCCTGGAGATCGTCGGTATCGGCACCCATCCATCACGCGGGCTGAAGAAGGGCGTGGTGGTCAATATCGAATCGACCGTGCAGTCGATCCAGCGCGCGGTGGAAGAAGCCCAGCTGATGGCCGGCTGCCGGATTCACTCGGCTTTCGTTGGCGTGGCCGGCAATCACATCCGCAGCCTGAACTCCCACGGCATCGTCGCCATCCGCGACCGTGAAGTGAGTTCGGCGGACCTGGAACGCGTCCTCGACGCCGCCCAGGCGGTCGCCATTCCGGCCGACCAGCGGGTGCTGCACACCCTGCCGCAGGACTACGTGATCGACAACCAGGAAGGCGTGCGCGAGCCACTGGGCATGTCCGGCGTGCGTCTGGAAGCCAAGGTCCACGTGGTGACCTGCGCCGTCAATGCTGCGCAGAACATCGAGAAGTGCGTGCGTCGCTGCGGCCTGGAAATCGACGACATCATCCTCGAGCAGCTGGCTTCGGCCTACTCGGTGCTGACCGACGATGAGAAAGAACTGGGCGTGTGCCTGGTGGACATCGGTGGCGGCACCACCGACATCGCCATCTTCACCGAAGGCGCGATCCGTCACACCGCGGTAATCCCGATTGCCGGCGACCAGGTGACCAACGACATCGCCATGGCCCTGCGTACTCCGACCCAGTACGCCGAAGAGATCAAGATCCGTTACGCCTGCGCCCTGGCCAAGCTGGCCAGTGCCGGCGAAACCATCAAGGTGCCAAGCGTCGGCGACCGTCCGCCGCGCGAGCTGTCGCGCCAGGCCCTGGCCGAAGTGGTCGAGCCGCGCTACGACGAGCTGTTCACCCTGATCCAGGCCGAGCTGCGTCGTAGCGGCTACGAGGACCTGGTGCCTGCGGGCATCGTCCTGACCGGCGGCACCTCGAAGATGGAAGGTGCGGTAGAGCTGGCCGAAGAGATTTTCCACATGCCGGTACGCCTGGGCGTGCCGCATAGCGTTCGGGGCCTGAGCGACGTCGTGCGCAACCCGATTTATTCCACCGGTGTGGGCCTGCTGACCTATGGCCTGCAAAAGCAGTCCGACGGCGTGACCCTGACCGGTAACAGCAGCAACAGCTATGGCGATGAACCGAAGGCGCCAGCGTTTGAACGTCTCAAACGCTGGGTCCAGGGCAACTTTTAAAGTTTCAAAGCAGTAGTAGTAGGCGCGAAAACTAGAGAACTGAAAGGAGAGGGAAAATGTTCGAGCTCGTAGACAACGTCCCGCAAAGTCCGGTCATTAAAGTGATCGGTGTCGGTGGCGGCGGTGGCAACGCCGTTAATCACATGGTCAAGAGCAACATCGAAGGCGTCGAGTTCATCTGCGCCAACACCGATGCTCAGGCGCTGAAAAACATCGGCGCGCGTACCATCCTGCAACTGGGTACCGGCGTGACCAAGGGCCTGGGTGCCGGTGCCAATCCGGAAGTCGGCCGTCAGGCTGCCCTGGAAGATCGCGAGCGCATCGCCGAAGTACTGCAGGGTACCAACATGGTGTTCATCACCACCGGCATGGGCGGCGGTACCGGTACCGGTGCTGCGCCGATCATCGCCGAAGTGGCGAAGGAGCTGGGCATCCTCACCGTTGCGGTGGTGACCCGTCCGTTCCCGTTCGAAGGCCGCAAGCGCTCGCAGATCGCCGATGAAGGCATCCGCGCCCTGGCTGACAGCGTCGACTCGCTGATCACCATCCCGAACGAGAAGCTGCTGACCATCCTGGGCAAGGACGCCAGCCTGCTGTCCGCCTTCGCCAAGGCCGACGACGTGCTGGCCGGTGCCGTTCGCGGTATTTCCGACATCATCAAGCGTCCGGGCATGATCAACGTCGACTTCGCCGACGTGCGCACCGTGATGAGCGAAATGGGCATGGCGATGATGGGTACCGGCTGCGCCAGCGGTCCGAACCGTGCGCGTGAAGCGACCGAGGCGGCGATTCGCAACCCGCTGCTCGAAGACGTCAACCTGCAGGGCGCCCGCGGCATCCTGGTCAACATCACCGCAGGTCCTGACCTGTCGCTGGGTGAATACTCCGACGTCGGTAGCATCATCGAAGCCTTCGCTTCCGATCACGCCATGGTCAAGGTCGGTACCGTTATCGATCCGGACATGCGTGACGAGCTGCACGTGACCGTGGTTGCCACGGGCCTGGGCGCGAAGATCGAGAAGCCGGTCAAGGTCATCGACAACACCATGCAGGCCGCTGCCATGCAAACCGCCGCGCCTGCGCCGGTACGCCAGGAACAGCCGTCGGTGAACTACCGTGACCTGGAGCGTCCGACCGTGATGCGCAACCAGGCTCATGCCGGTGCTGCCGCTGCTGCGAAACTCAATCCGCAAGACGATCTGGACTACCTGGACATCCCGGCATTCCTGCGTCGTCAGGCCGATTGATGAAATTTATCAGGGGTATAAGGGTGATTGGTGTTCAGCAAAGGCCGGGTCTGGTATTATCCTCAGCCTTTGTTGATACCAGTTCGCAATTTGCGCTGAAGCGGCCAATGCCATGATTAAACAACGCACCCTGAAGAATATTATCCGTGCCACAGGTGTCGGCCTGCACTCCGGGGAAAAGGTTTACCTGACCCTCAAACCTGCACCTGTGGATACCGGCATCGTATTTCGCCGTGCCGACCTCGACCCCGTGGTGGAAATTCCCGCCCGCGCGGCCAACGTCGGCGAGACCACCATGTCGACCACGCTGGTCAACGGCGAGACCAAGGTAGACACGGTAGAGCACCTGCTCTCGGCCATGGCTGGCCTGGGCATCGATAACGCCTACGTCGAGCTCTCCGCGTCCGAAGTGCCGATCATGGACGGCAGCGCAGGGCCCTTTGTATTCCTGATTCAATCTGCCGGCCTGGAAGAACAGGACGCAGCCAAGAAGTTCATCCGCATCCTGCGCGAAGTGACAGTGGAAGACGGCGACAAGCGCGCCACTTTCCTGCCGTTCGACGGGTTCAAGGTGAGTTTCGAGATCGATTTCGATCACCCGGTGTTCCGTAATCGGACCCAGAGTGCCAGCGTGGACTTTTCCAGCACCTCGTTCGTGAAGGAAGTCAGCCGCGCCCGTACCTTTGGGTTCATGAGCGATATCGAGTACCTGCGCAAGCACAACCTCGCGCTCGGCGGCAGTGTGGAAAACGCCATCGTGGTCGACAAGGACGGTGTGCTCAATGAAGACGGTCTTCGTTACGAAGACGAATTCGTCAAGCACAAGATCCTCGACGCCATCGGCGACCTCTACCTGCTGGGCAACAGCCTGATCGGCGAGTTCAAGGGCTACAAGTCCGGACACGCGCTGAACAACCAGCTGCTGCGCAAGCTGATCGAGGAAACTGATGCCTGGGAAGTGGTGACATTCGAAGATGCCAGTACGGCACCGATCTCTTACATGCGTCCGGTTGCGGCAGTGTAAGTTCGAACACTCTCTCTAGTGATTAAGGCCACCTTCGGGTGGCCTTTTTTATGGTTCTTCACGGAATTCCGGGAACTAGGTTCCTTGGGCTTGGGCTTGGGCTTGGGTTTGGGTGTCGAGTCTGCGGGCTTATCCATTCCATGCAGCGACGCTGCCGGCCCCTTCCGCCTTTACGGCGGCCTACT
>NZ_JALRNF010000274.1 GCF_030272895.1 Pseudomonas sp. BGr12
GATACGTTGAACGGTTTTGGTGGTAATGACCTGCTCGATGGTGGCAGTGGTTATGACTATCTCTTTGGCGGCCAGGGTAACGACACATTGCTCGCGGGCGACGACAGCAATGGCAGTTATCTTGTGGGCGAGGAGGGCGATGACGTACTGACCGGCAGCAGCGGTGTGGACACCATGTTCGGTGGCAGTGGCAACGACACGCTCGAAGGCGGTAG
>NZ_JALRNF010000275.1 GCF_030272895.1 Pseudomonas sp. BGr12
CGCACGGCCCCTCCAGGCACCTCCACTCGGCCTCCTGAAGTCGCATTCTGCAGCGCCTGAACTGACGTGCATGAAGAGCAAGAGCAATCGCAAGAGCAAGAGCGGGCCGTTACGCACTTTGGCTTTGTGTATGGACCGGACACAGGGTGGACAGGTGTGCGGGGACATGGTTGACACTTTTCGGCAGGTAAAGCTGCCGGGAATTCGACATG
>NZ_JALRNF010000276.1 GCF_030272895.1 Pseudomonas sp. BGr12
CTACCGCCTTCGAGCGTGTCGTTGCCACTGCCACCGAACATGGTGTCCACACCGCTGCTGCCGGTCAGTACGTCATCACCCTCCTCGCCCACAAGATAACTGCCATTGCTGTCGTCGCCCGCGAGCAATGAGTCGTTGCCCTGGCCGCCAAAGAGATAGTCATAACCACTGCCACCATCGAGCAGGTCATTACCACCAAAACCGTTCA
>NZ_JALRNF010000277.1 GCF_030272895.1 Pseudomonas sp. BGr12
CCATGTGAGAGTAGGTCATCGTCAAGATTAAATTCCGAAACCCCTATCTGCGTACGCAGGTAGGGGTTTTGTCTTTAAAGTAGAAGCATCAAGAATTCGCTGGCACGTCACCTTGGACGGACCGGCACACAGAATTTCTTGACGACCATAGAGCATTGGAACCACCTGATCCCATCCCGAACTCAGCAGTGAAACGATGCATCGC
>NZ_JALRNF010000278.1 GCF_030272895.1 Pseudomonas sp. BGr12
TCAGCTGGATAGAGTACTCGGCTACGAACCGAGCGGTCGGAGGTTCGAATCCTCCTGAGTGCACCATACGACGAAGCAGTGTTCCTAGCGAAAATTGCTTCAGCTGTAACCAGAGGTGACCTGGTCTATCAAGCGCCAACCCTGCACTCATAGCTCAGCTGGATAGAGTACTCGGCTACGAACCGAGCGGTCGGAGGTTCGAAT
>NZ_JALRNF010000279.1 GCF_030272895.1 Pseudomonas sp. BGr12
TCGTTGACCTCGGTAACGGCTGGAGTGTTATCCACAGCCAGATTTTCGAAGTCGCCGCCACTGGTGCCGGTGATGGTAGCTTCGACCTGACCGGCGTCGATGTAGACGTCATCGTCCGGCGCGGCGACGGTGACGCTGCCGCTGGTTTCACCGGCAGCGATGGTGATGGACTCACCATTGCTGAGGGTGATGGTCATGGCGGT
>NZ_JALRNF010000280.1 GCF_030272895.1 Pseudomonas sp. BGr12
CTTGCTTCGCCAAGTCTACGGCTCGCGTTCTTCGGCTGACGCCGAAGGTGCTGCGCACGGCCCCTACAGGCACCTCCACTCGGCCTCCTGAAGTCGCATTTTGCGGCGCCTGAAATAACGCGCATGAAGAGCAAGCGTAGGAGCGGGCTTGCCCCGCGATGGCGTCAGCCAGGCAGCGCCAACCTCTGATTTCGAAGATGCG
>NZ_JALRNF010000281.1 GCF_030272895.1 Pseudomonas sp. BGr12
ACCATCACCGGCACCAGTGGCGGCGACTTCGAAAATCTGGCTGTGGATAACACTCCAGCCGTTACCGAGGTCAACGACACCATCGATCCGTCGACGGTGAAACTGACTGCCGACGTCAGCACCATCGGCGAAGGTGGTGTGATCACCTACACCGCTACTGTCAGCGCCCCAGTGACTGGCACGCCGCTGGTGATCAACCT
>NZ_JALRNF010000282.1 GCF_030272895.1 Pseudomonas sp. BGr12
ACCATCGACCCGTCGACCGTCAAGTTGACCGCTGATGTCAGCACCATCGGCGAAGGTGGCGTGATCACCTACACCGCCACTGTCAGCGCGCCGGTCACTGGCACCCCGTTGGTGATCAACCTGACCAATGGCCAGCAGATCGTCATCGGTGTCGGTCAGAGCACTGGCACCGTGCAGTTCACTGCGCCAGACAACGTGCA
>NZ_JALRNF010000028.1 GCF_030272895.1 Pseudomonas sp. BGr12
TTACGGGGTTTTTTTTTATTCTGGTTTTATCCCCCCCTGCTTTTTTCTGGGGGGGCACCCCCGCCCCTCCGTGTTGGGGGGGGCTCCCCCCGCGATGCTTTTTGCCCCGAATCGCCTTCGTGCCAAGCCTGCATATCACTCAGCGCACTTGAACTCGTCACCAGTCAAATATGCCTAACAACATACTGAGAATCCCAATCATTACCAACGCCACCCAACACAACGCTCCCAGCAACGCACAGACCAACTCTGTCATCGATAGCTCTGTATTGCCCCTTCCCACAGGATCGAACTCGCAATAATTGATTGCTTGCTGAGCCCGACCAATTATCCAGAAGCACATAACACCCAGCGGAATCAGTACAACCAGTACTTCCGAAACCGGGACCCTTCCATATGTATGCTCACTGATATGAAGCAGCACTGACGGTGACGCGGCCGCGAGCATAACACCCACACTCAACAGTGCTGGCGACCATGCATATTGCCGCCCCGTGGATCGAATCCGACGGTCAACCAAACTCAGCAACAAGTAAAAGGAAAACACGCTCAACAGGCTTCGCCAGACAGGGTCGACGTTTTCTCCTGTGGCTTGCCGATAAAACATCCAATTACGGCAGGACCAGTAAAACGAGTACAGACCCAACGTGAAGAAAGTCATGATGAACAGCTTTTTTATTGAAACCACAAAGAACATCGGCTCACGGCTTATTAGCCGATTGTCATCGCTCGATGCCGGGGGAAGGGTACTTGTAGACATGGGAAAAGTCCTGATGCAGTAGTCCCCCATAGAACCCCGACGCAGCCAAAAAATCCTGTAGTTCCAATCTGTACATGTTGCAGGAATATTCGGAATGCCAACGTGAGCGTGTCCATGGCCTGCCCTCGGACGACACCTCCATTGCCCTGGAGTGCCTGGCGGACGAGTGCGCGTTGAGCGTCAACGGCGCTGCGACCGGTAATAACGCCAGCTTGATGACGATCGGCAGATCGTTATGCTGCCCTGCAATTAGCCCATGGACAAATTACCGTTCAAGGCCGCGAAGCACTTACTCCACCCCTCTTGCGTCCCTTAACCCGAGATAACCACCACAAGCTCCAGACTTTCACTATTTCTGAGCCGACTACCAACATGAACCAAGGGACATAATCTGTAATCCACCTGGGCCAAAGCAATAGCGTGGAGATTGAAGGAATCAAAAACACAACACGAAATGGAATCTGCACCATCGCCAAGTAACAGCCCACTCTCCAACCCACAGCGAACAAGACACACGTCACGATGACGGAAAAATGCGCGATCAAGCCCATTGCCCCCATGACCATGGCAAAGTCGCTGTGGCTATATCCCAATAAAATAATATTGTCTATATCAGTGAGATACGGCACATCGCCTCGCCGAAGGCTGCCTTGCAGATAATACAAAATATAAAAACCATCCATGCCGGCCCAGCATAATTGAAGTTGACGCTGCGGACTCTTCTCTCTCCACCTCAACGATGACCTTCCTTGTACTCGTACACTACGAAGGAACTTGATTAGATTTTTCGCCCTTCTGCCATCAAGGCATGCTTTCCCAGATACCTGCATGAAATTTCCCAACGGCATGGCGTCCAGACATGGACCTGTCCCTCGCTATCACCCTCATCAATCTTGCTGGTCACCTCAGCACCCCGTTCCTACACTCGACCGATCTCATCGACCGGACTGCCGTCATGCCCGAGACCCTGCTCAGCGCCCGCAACCTGGCCTTCGAACTCTACGAAGTGCTCGACGCCGAGGCCCTCACCCAACGCCCGCGTTTTGCCGAACACACTCGCGAAACCTTCGACGCGGCGCTCACCACCGCCCGGACCATCGCCGAGAAGTACTTCGCGCCGCACAACCGCAAGAACGACGAGCACGAGCCGCGCTATGAGAACGGCAAGGCGATCCTGATCCCCGAGGTGAAACCCGCCGTCGATGCCTTCCTCGAAGCCGGTTTTCTCAACGCCACCCGCGATTTCGAGGTCGGCGGCATGCAGTTGCCCACCCTGTTGTCGCAGGCCTGCTTCGCCCACTTCCAGGCCGCCAACGCCGGCACCACGGCCTACCCGTTCCTGACCATGGGCGCCGCCAACCTGATCGAGAGCTTCGGCACTGACGAACAGAAACGCCTGTTCCTGCAACCGATGATCGACGGCCGTTACTTCGGCACCATGGCCCTGACCGAGCCGCACGCCGGCTCGTCGCTGGCCGACATCCGCACCCGCGCCGAACCGGCCGGCGATGGCAGCTACCGTCTGCGTGGCAACAAGATCTTCATTTCAGGCGGCGACCACGAGCTGTCGGAGAACATCGTGCACATGGTCCTGGCCAAGCTGCCGGACGCACCACCGGGGGTGAAGGGCATCTCGCTGTTCACCGTGCCCAAGTACCTGGTCAACGCCGACGGCAGCCTCGGGCCGCGCAACGACGTGCTGCTGGCCGGTCTGTTCCACAAGATGGGCTGGCGCGGCACCACCTCGACCGCGCTGAATTTCGGCGACAACGGCCAGTGCGTCGGCTACCTCGTCGGCAAGCCGCACCAGGGCCTGGCCTGCATGTTCCAGATGATGAACGAGGCGCGCATCGGCGTCGGCATGGGCGCGGTGATGCTCGGCTACGCCGGCTACCTGTACTCGCTGGAGTACGCGCGGCAACGCCCGCAGGGACGCCTGCCGGACAACAAGGACCCGGCCACCGCCGCCGTGCCGATCATCAGCCACAGCGATGTGAAGCGCATGCTGCTGGCGCAGAAAGCCTATGTCGAAGGCGCCTTCGACCTGGGCCTGTATGCGGCGCGCCTGTTCGACGACACCCAGAGCGGCGAGACCGAGGCCCAGCGCCAGCAGGCCCACGAGTTGCTCGACCTGCTCACCCCGATCGTCAAGTCCTGGCCTTCGGAGTTCTGCCTCAAGGCCAACGAACTGGCGATCCAGATCCTCGGCGGCCACGGCTACACCCGCGAGTACCCGGTCGAGCAGTATTACCGCGACAATCGCCTGAACCCCATCCACGAAGGCACCCACGGCATCCAGTCGCTCGACCTGCTCGGCCGCAAGCTGGCGCAGAATGGCGGCGCCGGGCTCAAGCAACTGGTGCGCCTGACCGCCGGCACCTGCGAGCGTGCCTGCCAGTTCAGCAGCCTGGACCCCCTGCGCATGCCCCTGGAGCAGTTGCAGGTACGCCTGCAAAGCGTGACCCTGGAATTGCTCGGCGACCTGGCCCAGGGCCGGGTCAACAGTGCCCTGGCCAATTCGGCGCTGTACCTCAAGGCCTTCGGTCACTGCGTGATCGGCTGGCGCTGGCTGGAACAGGCGATCCACGCCGAACAGGGCCTGGCCCGCGACAATCCGGCGGACCGGGACTTCTACCAGGGCAAGTTGCAGGCCGCGCGTTATTTCCTGACCTGGGAAGTGCCGGGCTGCCATAATGACCTGGCATTGCTCGAGGCCCGCGACGACACCTGCCTGGGCATGCACGACGAGTGGTTCTGAGGGGGAACCACCGTACTCACGGAGGTTCCTGCATGTTCGAAATGACCGCCTTGCTGCGCCAGCGCTTCGCCGCCCTGCGCAGCAATGCCGACTTCTTTTCCCTGCGGCATGTGCAGCAGTCCCAGCAACACCTTTCTGTACGCAAGAACGTTGCCGAGCCACCGTTCCTCCAGCGTGACGAAGGGGTGATGCTGACGGTCCGGCTCAAGGGCGTTGAAGCCTATGCGGCCACCGCCGACCTGTCCCAGGCCGGCCTGCAGCGCGCACTGGAACACGCCGAGGCGCTGGCCCGGCAGATCGGTCGCTGCGCCTTGCTCGACCTGCGTGAACAACCGGTGGCCAGCGCTCGCATGGACTACTGCTCACCGAACCTCGAACAACCCGTGGCCTCCCTGGCCGACTGTTTCGACCTGCTGGCCCGCGAATCGGCCAGCGTCCCCGCTGACAGCCGACTGGTGAACTGGCAGGCAAGCCTGGGCATCAGCCACGTCGAGCAGATCTACCTGAACACCGCCGGCGCCGAGCTGCGCCAGGCCCAGCGCTTCATCTACCCAGGCTTCACGGCCACTGCCTTCGATGGCCAGGACAGCCAGAGCCGCAGCCTGGGCCGGGAGAATTTCGGCCAGCAAGGCGGCATGGATGTGATCGAGCGCTGCGGCCTGGTGAGTGCCGGGGCCAAGGTCGCCGACCAGGCCCTGCAACTGCTGCTGGCGCCCAACACCCCGAGCGGGGTTCGCGACCTGTTGCTGATGCCCGACCAGATGATGCTGCAGATCCACGAATCCATCGGCCACCCGCTGGAAATGGACCGCATCCTCGGTGACGAGCGCAATTACGCCGGCACCAGCTTCGTCAAGGCCAGCGACTTCGGCACCCTGCAATACGGCTCGAAGCTGCTCAATGTCACCTTCGACCCGACCCTGCGCGAAGAGCTGGCCAGCTACAGCCATGACGACGACGGCACCGAGGCCAACAAGCAGTTCCTGATCCGCGACGGCTTGCTGCTGCGCCCTCTGGGTGGCGCCCTGTCGCAGTTCCGCTCGGGCCTGGACGGCGTCGCCAACAGCCGCGCCTGCGGCTGGAACCGGGCGCCCATCGATCGCATGGCCAACCTCAACATCGAGCCGGGCGACCAGAGCCTGGAGCAGCTGATCAACGGCATCGAGCACGGCATCCTGATGCGCACCAACCGCTCCTGGTCCATCGACGACGCGCGCAACAAGTTCCAGTTCGGCTGCGAATGGGGCCAGCTGATCGAGAACGGCGAGCTCAAGGGCGTGGTCAAGAACCCCAACTACCGGGGTATTTCGGCAGGCTTCTGGGGCAACCTCAGCGCCGTCGGCGACGCCAGCACCTTCCAGGTCCTGGGCACGCCCAACTGCGGCAAGGGCGAACCGAACCAGGTGGTGCGGGTTGGCCACGCCTCGCCCGCCTGCGTATTCAGCCAGATCGACGTATTCGGAGGAGACGCCTGATGGCTGCCACCCCTTTGCACAGTTTCCAGCGCCTGGTCGAGCGCCTCCAGGAGCAGCTCCGCGCAGCGGAGCACTTCACCCTGGGCTACAGCGCCGAGCACTCGCAGTTCATCCGTTTCAACCATGCCAAGGTACGTCAGGCCGGTGAAGTGCAGCAGGCCGCTTGCGTGCTCAAGCTGGTCCGGGACGGTCGCCAGGCCGAACTGCAGTTCACCCTGGGCAATGACCCCGAGGTCGATCAGCTGCGCCTGACCCAGGCGCTGGAGCAACTACGCCAGACCCTGCCGCTACTGGAGGCCGACCCCTACCTGCAACTCGACGACAGCGCCTGGCAGAGCCACAGCGTGCAGGACCAGCCGCTACCCGAGGTTGACCAGGTGCTGGCGCAGATCGAACAAGGCGCCGGGCAGCTTGATCTGGTCGGCATCTACGCCGCCGGGCCGATCTGCCGTGGCTTTGCCAGCTCCTTCGGCGCCTTCGGCTGGCACCAGGCCAACAGCTTCAACTTCGACTGGAGCCTGTTCCACAGCAACGGCCAGGCGGTGAAGGCCAACTATGCCGGCCAGCGCTGGGACAGCGACGCCCTGGCCCTGCGCCTGCGCCAGGCCCGGGAACAGCTGGAATACCTCGGCCGCCCGCTCAAGACCCTGGCGCCCGGCGAGTACCGCGCCTACCTGGCCCCGGCGGCGATGGACGAGATCATGGGCATGCTCTGCTGGGGCGGCTTCTCTGCCCAGGCCCTGGCGACCAAGAACAGTCCTCTGCAACGCCTGTACGCCGGCGATGCCACCCTGCACCCTGGCGTCAGCATCGCCGAACAGGTCAGCGGTTCGCTGAGCCCGGCCTTCTCCGATGAAGGCACGCCGCGCAGCGACCTGCGCCTGATCGAACAGGGCCGCGGCCTCGATCGCCTGGTCTGCGCCCGTAGCGCCGCCGAGTTCGAGCTCAGCGCCAACGGCGCCGATGGCCACGAGTCGCCCTGTGCCCTGAGCATGGCCGCCGGTGACCTGCCACAGGCAGACATCCTCGCGCGCCTGGGCACCGGCCTGTACATCAGCAACTTCTGGTACCTGAACTTTTCCGACCTGCCGGCGGCACGCATGACCGGCCTGACCCGCTTCGCCACCTTCTGGGTCGAGGACGGGCAGATCCAGGCGCCGGTCAGCACCATGCGCTTCGACGACAGCGTCTACAGTCTGCTGGGTTCACAGCTGGAAGCCCTGACCCGCGAGCGCGAGCTGATCCTGTCGACCAGCACCTATGATCAGCGCCAGACCAGTTCGAGCCATTTGCCGGGAGCCCTGGTCAAGCGCCTGACCCTGACATTGTGATACGCCTCATCGCGGGGCAAGCCCGCTCCCACAGACCTGTGGGAGCGGGCTTGCCCCGCGATTGCTTCTAGAGATCCGAATGCCGGGTCTCTTTCAGGCACAGCACGGCAATCAGGCTGAGCACAGCCGCCGCCGACACATAGCCCCCTACCCAGCTCAACCCACCCATCGCCACCAGCTTCTGGGCGAAGAACGGTGCCGCCGAGGCCCCGACGATGCCGCCCAGGTTATAGGCCGCCGACGCACCGGTGTAGCGCACATGGGTCGGGAACAGCTCAGGCAGCAAGGCGCCCATGGGTGCGAAGGTCACCCCCATCAAAAACAGCTCGATGGCCAGGAACAGCGCCACCCCGGCGGTGGAGCCCGAGGTCAGCAACGGCTGCATGGTAAAGCCCGAGAGAATCGCCAGGATCGCGCCGACGATCAGCACCGGCTTGCGTCCGTAGCGGTCACTGAGCCAGGCCGACAGCGGAGTGGCCAGGGCCATGAACAGTACTGCAAAGCACAGCAGGCCGAGGAAGGTCTCGCGGCTGTAGCCCAGCGTGCTTACCCCGTAGCTCAAGGAGAACACCGTGGAAATGTAGAACAGCGCGTAGCACACCACCATGGCCGCCGCGCCGAGCAGCACCGGCATCCAGTACTGGGCGAACAGTTCGACCACCGGCATTTTCACCCGCTCGTGGCGCGCCACGGCCTTGGCGAAGATCGGGGTCTCTTCGAGCTTCAGGCGCACGTACAGGCCAACAATCACCAGCGCCGCGCTGAGCAGGAAGGGAATGCGCCAGCCCCAGCTGCGGAACTGCTCGTCGGTCAGGACCATGGCCAGGGTCAGGAACAGGCCGTTGGCAGCCAGGAAGCCAATCGAAGGGCCCAGTTGCGGGAACATGCCGAACCAGGCGCGCTTGTCCTTGGGTGCGTTCTCGGTGGCCAGCAGGGCCGCGCCGCCCCATTCGCCGCCAAGGCCCAGGCCCTGGCCGAAACGCAGCACGCACAGCAGGATCGGTGCCCAGGCGCCGATGCTGTCGTAGCCTGGCAGCACACCGATCAGCGTGGTGCACACGCCCATCAGCAGCAGCGAGGCGACCAGGGTCGATTTGCGCCCGATGCGGTCACCGAAGTGGCCGAACAGCGCCGAACCCAGGGGCCTGGCCAGGAAGGCGATGCCGAAGGTAAGGAAGGCCGAGAGCATCTGTGCGGTGCCCGAGGTCTGCGGGAAGAACACCGGGCCGATCACCAGGGCGGCAGCCGTGGCGTATACGTAGAAGTCGTAGAACTCGATGGCGGTGCCGATGAAGCTGGCGGTGGCCACCCGTGCCGGCGAGTTGCCGGGACTGGCCTGGGTGGTTTCAGAATAGGTGCTGCTGGTCGTCATGCGATTATCCCTGACAGTCGAGTGCTCCATGGGCGATGCGGTCAGACTGCACGGGCAGCCGACAACGCAAACGCGAAGCGAATTGTTATTGGTCGCGTGACTGAGCATACGCCCATAGGGGATAAGGGCGGGCGCGAACACTGTTCGGGGTGTGAAGCAGTGCAGAATTGCGCGCGGTATTCAGTAGTGCGGGCGGGCCGAGCAATGCCTTGCGGGTAGCGGGCTAGACGGCCGGGCTGGGTAAGCGTGACCCGAGTATAGCTAGCGAGTCACGGTCCAGACCAGTATGCGGCTGGCACAATTGTCTTCGGTTTCGAGGATTTCCAGGCGATAGCGGCCGATTTTCAGGCACACGGCACTGGCCGGGATGCTCTCCAGGGCTTCGGTGACCAGGCCGTTGAGGGTCTTGGGGCCGTCGCTGGGCAGGTGCCAGCCCAGGCTGCGGTTCAGTTCGCGGATCGACACGTTGCCTTCGATCACATAGCGCCCGTCGGCCTGGGGGTGGATGTGCGGGTTGTCGAGGCTGTGCTCGTCCTCGAATTCGCCGACGATCTCTTCGAGAATGTCTTCCAGGGTGACGATGCCCTGGACTTCGCCGTACTCGTCGACGACCACGCCCATGCGTCGCTGCTGCTTATGGAAGTTGAGCAGTTGCAGTTGCAGGGGCGTGCTCTCGGGGACGAAATAGGGGTCGTAGCAGGCTGCCTGCAGGGCCTCGCGGGTCAGGGTCGCCTTGGGCAGCAGGTGGCTGATCAGCTTGGTGTTGAGCACCGCTTCGACCTGGTTGATATCGCTGTGATAGACCGGCAGGCGAGTGTGGCGGCTGATGATCAGTTGCTCGATGATCTGCTCGATCGGGTCGTCGAGGTTGATGCCGTCGACTTCGTTGCGCGGCACCAGGATGTCGTTGACCGTGATCTTGTCCAGGGCCAGCAGGCTTTCGGGCAGGTTCATGCGCTGATCGGCCTGTGGCACGTCTTCGGCGGCGCTGTCGTCGTCCTGCTCATGCAGAGCCACGGCATGGGGCTGGATCCGGAACGGGCGCAGCAGTACCCGGGCGCAGCCATCGAGCAGCCAGGCCAGGGGTTGCAGCACCTTGAGCGGCACCCTGAGCAGGCTGTTGCCCAGGCTGATGAAGGTTTGTGGATGACGTCGGGCCAGTTGCCGCGGCAGGTACTCGGCCAGCACCAGCAGCAGGGCGGCGGCGCCCAGGCCGGCCAGCCAGAAGCCATGTTCGCCGCTGAGGCGCTGCCCCATCAGGCAGGCCAGGGCCAGCACCAGCAGCTTGCCCAGGGTCGAGCAGAGCACCAAGGCCTGGGGGGTGACCTTCAGTTCAGGGTGTTCGCCCGTCTGCTCATTGCGCCGGGCGCCGTTGAGTTGCTGCTGGGCGGCATCCACGGCAGTGAACAGTGCCGACCAGAGCAGGGCCAGTGCCAGTACGCCGAGTAAAGGGCCTAGGGGCAGGGCGTCCATTTACCTGTGCCTGTCAGACATGCAGGATGAATTCGCGGACCAGCTTGCTGCCGAAATAGGCCAGCATCAGCAGGCAGAAGCCGGCCAGGGTCCAGCGGATCGCCTTGTGACCGCGCCAGCCGAGGCGGGTGCGGCCCCACAGCAGCACACCGAAGACGATCCAGGCCACGCAGGCCAGCAGGGTCTTGTGTACCAGGTGCTGGGCGAACAGGTTGTCGAGGAACAGCCAGCCGGAAATCAGCGACAGCGACAACAGCCCCCAGCCGGCCCAGAGAAAGCCGAACAACAGGCTTTCCATGGTCTGCAGGGGCGGGAAGTTGCGAATCAGCCCGGAGGGGTGCTTGTGCTTGAGCTGGTGGTCCTGCACCAGCACCAGCAAGGACTGGAACACGGCGATGGTGAACAGCCCGTAGGCCAGGATCGACAGCAGGATATGCGCCAGGATGCCCGGCTCCTCGTTGATCAAGGGCACCGTGCCCGAAGGCGCGAACTGGGCGATCAGGGCCGTGGCCATGCCCAGCGGGAACAGTAACAGCAGCAGGTTCTCCACCGGAATGCGCAGGCAGGCCAGCAGGGTCAGGGCGATCACCGCCGTGGCGATCAGGCTGGCGGCACTGAAGAAGTCCAGGCTCAGGCCCAGGGGCGTGAGCAACTGCCAGCACAGCGCGGTGCCCTGGGCGATGACCGCCAGCGCGCCCAGCAGGCCGAGCAGGCGTTTGTCGGCCTTGGCGCCCTGGGCCAGGCGCGAGCCTTGATAGAAAGTCGCGGCGGCATACAGGCAGGCGGCGATCAGATTGGGTAGCAAGCTGGGTGACAAGGGGAGCATAAGTCCTGTTAGGCAAGCCCGAAAGGAGTCGAGTTTGGCATAGAACGCGCCCGCCAAGGAAGACTGCCAGCCGACGGCGAGGTGTGCGCTGGCTCCAGTCTTCGTTATAATCGCCGACCTGCCCCTGCCCAAGGCCCGTCGAACACGCCGAGGCAGCTGATAAACCTCGGTTCTACAGAGCCCGAAAGGATCACCATGTTTGAAAACCTGACCGACCGCCTGTCACAGACGCTGCGCCATGTCACCGGCAAGGCCAAGCTGACCGAAGACAACATCAAAGACACCCTGCGTGAAGTGCGCATGGCGTTGCTCGAGGCTGACGTCGCTCTGCCGGTGGTCAAGGATTTCGTCAACAAGATCAAAGAGCGTGCAGTCGGCACCGAGGTGTCGCGCAGCCTGACCCCGGGCCAGGCATTCGTGAAGATTGTCCAGGCCGAGCTCGAAGACATGATGGGCGCGGCCAACGAAGAGCTGGCCCTGAACGCAGCGCCACCGGCCGTGGTGCTGATGGCAGGTCTGCAGGGTGCGGGCAAGACCACCACCGCCGGCAAGCTGGCGCGCTTCCTTAAAGAGCGCAAGAAGAAGTCGGTGATGGTGGTGTCGGCCGACGTCTACCGTCCGGCGGCGATCAAGCAGCTGGAAACCCTGGCTGGCGACATCGGCGTGACCTTCTTCCCGTCCGATATCACCCAGAAGCCGGTGGCCATCGCCCAGGCGGCCATCCGCGAAGCCAAGCTCAAGTTCATCGACGTGGTCATCGTCGACACCGCCGGTCGTCTGCACATCGACGCCGAGATGATGAGCGAGATCAAGGACCTGCACGCCGCGGTCAAGCCGATCGAGACCCTGTTCGTGGTCGACGCCATGACCGGCCAGGACGCCGCCAACACCGCCAAGGCCTTCGGCGAGGCGCTACCGCTGACCGGTGTGATCCTCACCAAGGTCGACGGTGACGCCCGTGGTGGTGCCGCGCTGTCGGTGCGGGCCATTACCGGCAAGCCGATCAAGTTCATCGGTATGGGCGAGAAGAGCGAAGCGCTCGAACCCTTCCACCCGGACCGCATCGCCTCGCGCATCCTGGGCATGGGCGACGTGCTCAGCCTGATCGAGCAGGCGGAGCAGACCCTCGACAAGGAAAAGGCCGACAAACTGGCCAAGAAGCTGAAGAAGGGCAAGGGCTTCGACCTCGAAGACTTCCGTGACCAGCTGCAACAGATGAAGAACATGGGCGGCCTCGGCGGCCTGATGGACAAGCTGCCCAGCATCGGCGGGGTCAACCTGGCGCAGATGGGCAATGCCCAGGGCGCAGCCGAGAAACAGTTCAAGCAGATGGAGGCGATCATCAACTCCATGACCCCGGCCGAGCGCCGCGACCCCGAGCTGATCAGCGGTTCGCGCAAGCGCCGGATCGCCCTGGGTTCGGGTACCCAGGTGCAGGATATCGGTCGCCTGATCAAGCAGCACAAGCAGATGCAGAAGATGATGAAGAAGTTTTCTGCCAAAGGCGGCATGGCCAAGATGATGCGCGGCCTGGGCGGCATGATGCCCGGCGGCGGCGTGCCCAAGCTGTAACCCTATTCGCAGGGTCGGCCCGGTAACGGGGCGATCCTCGGAACCCCCGCTTAGGCGGGAACACCGCCGCCTTTGTTTGAAGGCGGCTTAAACCGCAGATCCGCAGGCAGGCCTTTTGCCCATCGCAAAAAGGCATTTGCAAAAGTCCGTGTATTCCTTGAGAATATGCGGCCTTTCGGGCACCCGTGTGCCCGCTGTGCATTATGATTTGCAGCACCGACTACAGGAACGATGTTCAATGCTTACCATCCGTCTTGCCCGTGGCGGCTCCAAAAAGCGCCCATTCTACACCCTGACCGTTACCGATTCGCGTAACCCGGTTACCGGTTCGCACATCGAGCAGGTTGGTTTCTTCAACCCTATCGCTCGCGGCCAGGAAGTTCGTCTGTCCGTTAAAGAAGACCGCGTTGCTCACTGGCTGAGCGTTGGCGCACAGCCGTCCGAGCGCGTTGCTCAACTGCTGAAACAAGCTGCCAAGGCTGCTGCCTGAGCACGATGAACGCGACGCCAGAAAAGGCTGACGACCTGATCGTTGTCGGCAAGATTTTTTCGGTTCACGGCGTTCGCGGCGAGGTGAAGGTCTTTTCCTTTACCGATCCGATTGAAAACCTGTTGGCTTACCGTAACTGGACGCTTCGGCACGAAGGGAAGGTAAAACAGGTCGAGCTGGTCAGTGGCCGTTCCACTCAAAAGGATCTGGTCGCCAAGCTCAAAGGCCTCGACGATCGCGATGAAGCTCGTCTTCTGAGCGGTTATGAGATTTGCATCTCGCGGAGCCTTTTGCCCAACCTGCCTGTCGACGAGTACTACTGGTACCAGTTGGTGGGTCTGAAAGTCATCAATCAGGACGAACAGCTGTTCGGCACGATTGATCACCTGTTGGAGACCGGCGCGAACGATGTAATGGTGGTCAAGCCCTGCGCGGGCAGTCTGGATGATCGGGAGCGCCTGTTGCCCTATACGGAGCAATGCGTGCTGAAGATCGACCTGGTTGCAGGCGAGATGAGGGTGGAATGGGACGCGGACTTCTAAACGATGGCGAGCCTTCGTGTAGACGTCATTACGTTGTTCCCCGAGATGTTCTCGGCCATCACTGAGTACGGCATTACCAGCCGCGCGGTGAAACAGGGGTTGATGCAATTGACCTGCTGGAACCCGCGGGACTACACCACAGATCGCCACCATACGGTGGATGATCGGCCTTTTGGCGGTGGTCCGGGCATGGTGATGAAGATCAAGCCTCTGGAAGACGCCCTGGTGAATGCCAGGCAGGCAACCGGAGAGGCGGCGAAGGTGATCTACCTGAGCCCACAAGGCCGCAAGCTGACTCAGTCGGCGGTCAAGGACCTGGCGAAGCACGAATCGTTGATTCTGATAGCCGGTCGTTATGAAGGCATCGACGAGCGCTTTATCGAGGCTCATGTCGATGAAGAGTGGTCGATTGGTGACTATGTACTGTCTGGCGGCGAGCTGCCGGCGATGGTCCTGATCGATGCGGTTACGCGGCTGCTGCCCGGAGCTTTAGGGCATGCGGACTCGGCGGAGGAAGACTCCTTCACCGATGGTCTGCTCGATTGCCCGCACTACACCCGACCGGAGGTGTATGCGGATCAGCGTGTTCCCGACGTGTTGCTTAGTGGCAACCATGCACACATCCGGCGATGGCGTTTACAGCAGTCCCTTGGGCGGACCTATGAACGACGCGCCGATCTTCTGGAAAGTCGCTCACTTTCTGGAGAAGAGAAGAAGCTGCTCGAGGAGTACCTCCGAGAGCGGGACGATAGTTAACGTATCGATGGTAGATCAGAGATTTACCTTAGGAGCACAGCATGACCAACAAAATCATCCAGCAGCTCGAAGCTGAGCAGATGTCCAAAGAGATCCCGACCTTTGCCCCGGGCGACACCATCGTCGTTCAGGTGAAAGTGAAGGAAGGCGATCGTTCGCGTCTGCAGGCGTTCGAAGGCGTTGTCATCGCCAAGCGTAACCGTGGTCTGAACAGTGCTTTCACTGTTCGCAAGATCTCCAACGGTGTTGGCGTCGAGCGTACTTTCCAGACCTACAGCCCGCAAATCGACAGCCTGGCCGTGAAACGTCGTGGTGACGTGCGTAAAGCCAAGCTGTACTACCTGCGCGACCTGTCCGGTAAAGCCGCTCGCATCAAGGAAAAACTGTCCTGATGACAGTTTGACCGGCGGCTGCGGCCGCCATGCGAAAAAAGCAGCCTTCGGGCTGCTTTTTTGTTGTCTGAAATTTGTACCCGATGTGAAGTTTATGAGCCCCAGAGAGCAGGAAATCGAACGCCGCACCCAACTGTCGGTCACCCGCGTGACCAAGGCGGTGTTCCCGTCCACCACCAACCACCACAACACCTTGTTCGGCGGCACCGCCCTGGCCTGGATGGACGAAGTGTCGTTCATCGCCGCTACGCGCTTTTGCCGCTTGCCGCTGGTGACCGTGTCCACCGACCGGATCGACTTCAAGCACCCGATTGCCGCCGGTTCCATCGTCGAACTGGTGGCGCGGGTGGCCAACGTAGGCAACACCAGCCTCAAGGTCGAGGTTGAAGTGTTTGTCGAAAGCATGAGCTGCGACAGCCGTGAAAAGGCCATGCATGGTCTGTTCAGTTTTGTCGCCATCGATGACGACAAGCGTCCGGTGCCGGTGCTGCCCGGGTTCTGAGCAGGGTAGGGCCGGCCTCATCGCAGGCTTCGCCAGCTCCCACAAATGACTGATAACCCTGTGGGAGCTGGCGAAGCCTGCGATGAGGCCTTCAATCCAGGCTCTGTTCCGGCTGGATCAACGCCACCAGGGTCCACCCGGGCCCGGGCTTCAGCGCACTGTCAGGTCCGAACACATGCACCCAGCCACTGCTATCGCGGGCGAACAGCAAGTTTGCACGTTCGCCATGCAGGGTCTGGTAGTCCTCCCAGCCAAAGGTGTCGGTCAGGTGGGTGCTGTACAGTTCGGCGCCGTCGATCATCTGGTTGGCCAGTTGCGTATAGGTCAGGGCCTGGCTACCCAGCACATGGCCGCGATGCTCGTCACTGGCCCGGTGCTTGTCACTGCGGCGGGCTTCCAGCCCGCTGGCCAGGACGAATAGCCGCGCATGGCCGAAATCATGACGAAAACGGGTACAGGCCAGGGTGTTGAGCTCACCGGCCGGCGACAACCCCAGCAAATGCCCCAGCCCGACCAGGTCCAGATGCGCATCGGCATGTTGCGAGGCCGGGTGGCCAAAATAGGTCGGCAAGCCCTCCATGCGTGCGGCACGGATGTTTTCCCAGCTGGAGTCGGCCAGCAGCACCCGGCAATCGAGTTGTTGCAGCGCCTTGGCCACCATTCGCGCCGGCGAGTTGGCTCCGATGATCAGAAAGCCGCTGGGCGCCGGTTCCGCGACCTTCAGCAGACGGGCCAGGGGGCGCGCCGTGGCGCTTTGCAGCACCACGGTGCCGATGATCACGGCAAAGGTCAGCGGCACCAGCAGCAGCGCACCTTGATGACCGGCCTCGTGCAGGCGAATGGCGAAAATCGCCGACACCGCCGCGGCAACGATGCCGCGTGGGGCGATCCAGCCCAGCAGGGCACGCTCGCGCCAGCTCAGTTGCGAACCCCAGGTCGACAGCGCGATGTTCAATGGGCGGGCGATCAACTGGATCACCAGCAGCAGGGCCAACACGGCCGGGCCCAGCCCCAGCATGGCGTGCAGGTCCAGGCGCGCGGCCAGGAGGATGAACAGTCCGGAGATCAGCAACACACTGAGGTTTTCCTTGAAGTGCAGGATCTGCCGCACATCCACGCCCTTCATATTGGCCAGCCACATGCCCATGAGCGTGACCGCCAAGAGCCCCGACTCATGGATCACCTGGTCGGAGGCAATGAAAATTCCCAGTACCGCCGCCAGCGAGGCCAGGTTGTGCAGGTATTCAGGCAGCCACTGGCGGCGCATGACCTGGCCGAGCAGCCAGCCGCCGACAATACCGAAGGCAGTGCCGCAGAGGATGACCCCGGCGAAGGTCATCAGGCTCTGGCTCAGGCCATCACCCTCGGCGCTGGCGATGATGAAGCTGTACACCACCACCGCCAGCAGGGCGCCGATGGGGTCGATGACAATGCCTTCCCAGCGCAGGATGTTGGCGATCGTCGCTTTCGGTCGCACCACCCGCAGCATGGGCACGATTACGGTCGGGCCGGTGACCAGGGTCAGGCTGCCGAACAGGGTCGCCAGCAGCCAGTCGAAACCGAGCAACCAATGGGTGGCCAGGGTAATGACCGCCCAGGTCGACAGGGCGCCCAGGGTCACCATGCGATGGACGACGCTGCCGATCTCGCGCCATTGCGACAGGTGCAGGGTCAGGCTGCCTTCGAACAGGATCAGTGCCACGGCCAGTGATACCAGCGGCATCAGCAGCGGGCCGAACAGTTCCTGGGGGTCGAGCCAGCCGAGGATAGGGCCGGCAAGGATGCCGCTGAGCAGCAGAAAGAGGATCGCCGGCAGTTTCAGGCGCCAGGCCAGCCACTGGCAGGCGAGGGCGGCGGCACCTATGCCACCGAAGGTCAGCAATATCTGTTGTTCGTTCATTCGGGCTCCCTATGCCGACCGTGTTGTGGAAGACTAGCGGCAATTATTGGTTTTCGTCGTCCGCCACCGAGTTGTCATGCCCGCCCTAGAACACCCCCTGATCGATCAATTCCTGGATGCCCTGTGGCTGGAGAAAGGCCTGGCCGACAACACCCGCGAGTCCTACCGCAGTGACCTGGCGCTGTTCAACGGCTGGTTGCAGGAGCGGGCCATCGCGTTACCGGCTGCCGGGCGCGAGCTGATCCTCGATCACCTTGCCTGGCGCCTGGAGCAGGGCTACAAGCCGCGCTCCACGGCACGTTTTCTCTCTGGTGTGCGTGGCTTCTATCGCTATTTGCTGCGGGAAAAGCTGATCGGCGTCGATCCGACCTTGCAGGTCGAGATGCCGCAACTGGGGCGGCCATTGCCCAAATCCCTGTCGGAGGCCGATGTCGAAGCGCTGTTGCAGGCGCCGGACCTGGGCGAGCCGATCGGCCAGCGCGACCGCGCCATGCTCGAAGTCCTGTATGCCTGCGGCTTGCGCGTCACCGAGCTGGTGAGCCTGACCCTCGACCAGGTCAACCTGCGCCAGGGTGTGCTGCGGGTGATGGGCAAGGGCAGCAAGGAGCGCCTGGTGCCGATGGGCGAGGAGGCGGTGGTGTGGCTGGAGCGTTACCTGCGGGACGGGCGCAACGAACTGCTGGGCGGGCGCCCGAGCGATGTGCTGTTCCCCAGCCTGCGCGGCGAGCAGATGACCCGCCAGACGTTCTGGCACCGGATCAAGCACCAGGCCATGGTCGCCGGCATCGACAAGAGCCTGTCGCCACACACCTTGCGCCACGCCTTTGCCACGCACCTGCTCAACCATGGCGCCGACCTGCGGGTGGTGCAGATGCTGCTCGGCCACAGCGACCTCTCTACTACCCAGATCTACACCCATGTCGCCCGTGCGCGCTTGCAGGAGCTGCATGCCCGTCATCACCCAAGGGGCTGATCGCGTACTGCATGTGTCGCCCGGGGGCGGTCTGCGCGGAAATGATGTGGTAGGCTTGACCGGTTTGCATCGAGGACCGTTCGATCGCCGCCTTTCAAGGACGTGCGTTGCGCTACCGGCCCTTTGCCCGCCTTCAGGAGTTCCCATGCGCGTGACCCAGATTATCGCCACCGCCGCCCTGGCGTTGGTCAGTACTTTTGCCGCCGCGGCCGACAACGCCGAGCAGGCGATCCGCAAGACCCTGCAGTCCCTGGAACTGGGCGTGCCGGTCGACAGCGTTGCTGCCAGCCCGTTGAACGGCCTGTACGAAGTCAAGCTCGAAGGCGGACGCGTGTTGTACGCCAGCGCCGACGGTCAGTTCGTAGTACAGGGCTACCTGTTCCAGATCCAGGACGGCAAGCCGGTCAACCTGACCGAAAAAACCGAGCGTCAGGCCATCGCCAAGACCATCAATGCCATTCCGGCGGCGGAGATGGTGGTTTATCCTGCCAAGGGCGAAACCAAGTCGCACATCACCGTGTTTACCGACACCACCTGCCCGTACTGCCACAAGCTGCACGCCGAAGTGCCCGAGCTCAACCGTCGCGGTATCGAAGTGCGCTACGTCGCCTTCCCGCGCCAGGGCCTGGGGTCGTCGGGTGATGAGCAGTTGCAGGCAGTCTGGTGCTCCAGCGACCGCAAGGCGGCCCTGGACAAGATGATCGACGGCAAGGAAATCAAGGCCGCCAAGTGTGCCAACCCGGTCAGCAAGCAGTTCGCCCTGGGGCAGTCGATCGGCGTCAACGGCACGCCGGCCATTGTCCTGGAGAACGGCCAGGTGATTCCGGGCTACCAGCCGGCGCCGCAAGTGGCCAAGCTGGCATTGGCCAAGTAATTCAATCGCAAGCCGCCACTGGTGGTGGCGGCTGTTTTCACGATCGGCCCAGGGTCGGTCGTTTCATGGGGAGTTCACAGTGAAACCGGTCAAAGTAGGCATCTGTGGGTTGGGGACCGTCGGTGGCGGTACCTTCAATGTACTTCAGCGTAACGCCGAGGAGATCGCCCGCCGTGCCGGGCGTGGTATTGAAGTGGCACAGATTGCCATGCGTTCGCCAAACCCGAATTGCCAGATTACCGGTACCCCCATTACCGCTGATGTGTTCGAGGTCGCAACGAACCCGGAAATCGACATTGTCATCGAACTGATCGGCGGCTACACCATTGCCCGCGAGCTGGTGCTCAAGGCCATCGACAACGGCAAGCACGTGGTCACCGCCAACAAGGCGCTGATTGCCGTGCACGGCAACGAAATCTTCGCCAAGGCCCGCGAGAAGGGCGTCATCGTCGCCTTCGAAGCGGCCGTGGCCGGCGGCATCCCGGTGATCAAGGCGATTCGCGAAGGCCTCTCGGCCAACCGCATCAACTGGCTGGCCGGGATCATCAACGGCACCGGCAACTTCATCCTCACCGAAATGCGTGAAAAAGGCCGGGCCTTCCCCGACGTGCTGGCCGAAGCCCAGGCCCTGGGCTACGCCGAAGCCGACCCGACCTTCGACGTCGAAGGCATCGATGCCGCGCACAAGCTGACCATCCTGGCGTCCATCGCCTTCGGTATCCCGCTGCAGTTCGACAAGGCCTACACCGAAGGCATCACCCAGCTGACCACCGCCGACGTGAACTACGCCGAGGCTCTGGGCTACCGCATCAAGCACCTGGGCGTGGCCCGCAGCACCGCCAATGGCATCGAGCTGCGCGTGCACCCGACCCTGATCCCGGCCGATCGCCTGCTGGCCAATGTCAACGGCGTGATGAACGCGGTCATGGTCAACGGCGACGCCGCCGGTTCGACCCTGTTCTACGGCGCGGGCGCCGGCATGGAGCCTACCGCCTCGTCAGTGGTGGCTGACCTGGTGGACGTGGTCCGGGCCATGACCTCCGACCCGGAGAACCGTGTGCCGCACCTGGCCTTCCAGCCCGACTCGCTGTCGGCGCACCCGATCCTGCCGATCGAAGCGTGCGAAAGTGCCTACTACCTGCGCATCCAGGCCAAGGATCACCCGGGCGTGTTGGCCCAGGTAGCCAGCATCCTGTCGGAGCGTGGCATCAACATCGAGTCGATCATGCAGAAGGAAGTCGAGGAACAGGACGGCCTGGTGCCAATGATCCTGCTCACCCACCGTGTGCTCGAGCAACGCATGAACGACGCCATCACCGCCCTGGAAGCCTTGCAGGACGTGATTGGCAGCGTGGTGCGTATCCGCGTCGAACAACTGAACTGAGCAGTCTTTGCGTTAGAGGAATAGGTCATGCGTTACATCAGTACCCGCGGCCAGGCACCGGCCCTGAATTTCGAAGACGTCCTGCTGGCGGGCCTCGCCAGCGACGGCGGCCTGTACGTGCCGGAGAACCTGCCGCGTTTCACCCAGGAAGAGATCGCTTCCTGGGCCGGCCTGCCGTACCACGAGCTGGCATTCCGGGTAATGCGCCCGTTCGTCACCGGCAGCATCGCCGATACCGACTTCAAGAAGATCCTCGAAGAAACCTACGGTGAGTTCGCCCACGCCGCGGTCGCCCCGCTGCGTCAGCTGAACAGCAACGAATGGGTGCTGGAGCTGTTCCACGGCCCGACCCTGGCGTTCAAGGACTTCGCCCTGCAACTGCTCGGCCGCCTGCTCGACCATGTACTGGCCAAGCGTGGCGAGCGCGTGGTGATCATCGGCGCCACCAGTGGCGATACCGGTTCCGCGGCCATCGAAGGCTGCCGCCGTTGCGACAACGTCGACATCTTCATCCTGCACCCGCACCAGCGCGTGTCGGAAGTCCAGCGCCGGCAGATGACCACCATCTTCGGCGACAACATCCACAACATCGCCATCGAAGGCAACTTCGACGACTGCCAGGAAATGGTCAAGGCCAGCTTCGCCGACCAGGGCTTCCTCAAGGGCACTCGCCTGGTGGCAGTGAACTCGATCAACTGGGCGCGGATCATGGCCCAGATCGTCTACTACTTCCATGCCGCCTTGCAGCTGGGTGGTCCGGCGCGTTCGGTGGCGTTCTCGGTGCCGACCGGCAACTTCGGCGACATCTTCGCCGGCTACCTGGCACGCAACATGGGCCTGCCGGTCAGCCAGCTGATCGTCGCCACCAACCGTAACGACATCCTGCACCGCTTCATGAGCGGCAACCAGTACGTCAAGGAAACCCTGCACGCCACCCTGTCGCCGTCGATGGACATCATGGTCTCGTCGAACTTCGAGCGCCTGCTGTTCGACCTGCACGGTCGCAACGGCGCGGCCATCGCCGGGCTGATGGAGAACTTCAAGCAGGGTGGTGGTTTCAGCGTCGAACAGGACCGCTGGACCGAAGCCCGCAAGCTGTTCGACTCGCTGGCCGTCGATGACGCGCAAACCTGCGAGACCATCGCCGAAGTCTTCGCCCAGACCGGTGAAGTGCTCGACCCGCATACCGCGATTGGCGTCAAGGCCGCACGCGAATGCCGTCGCAGCCTGGACACCCCGATGGTGGTGCTGGGCACCGCGCACCCGGTCAAGTTCCCCGAGGCGGTGGAGAAGGCCGGTGTCGGCAAGGACCTGGAGCTGCCTGCGCACCTGAGCGACCTGTTCGCCCGGGAAGAGAAGTGCACCGTACTGGCCAATGACCTGAAAGCCGTCCAGGCCTTCGTCAGCCAGCATGGCAACCGCGGCAAGCCGCTCTGATCGAGCGCCAGGCCTGTGACAAAGCCCGTCTCTGACGGGCTTTGTTTTTTCTGCAGGTGCGGCGGGGCGACGACTCGACTTGTCCCGCGATCGCGATGTTGTGCTCAATCGCGGGGCAAGCCCGCTCCTACAGAGGTTGCAGGATCAAACCCGGCGAGCCCAGGTGATGGCGGCACTCAAGGCCGATTTCCTGGGGGCGTTGATAAAAGTATCGGCAATCTTTAGGACTTTTCTGATAGGTGAGCGGCGCATTCTTGCCTACTCTGGCCCCCGTGTTGTCGAAGCTGCCCGGGGTAAGCGTTCATGCATTCATTGACTGTTCTGGTCCTTGAAGATCATCCCTTTCAACTGATGGCCCTGCATCAGATGCTCAATGCCAACGGGGTGTTCGATGTGCTCACGGCCGAGTCCGTCGAAGCCGCCTGCCAGACGCTGTCCCGACGTGGCCGGGTCGACATCGCCATTTGCGATCTGCAGATGGACGGCACCGATGGCTTGGCGCTGATCCGTCACCTGGCAGACAACGACCTTGCCGCCGCGCTGATCATCCTCAGTGGCGCCGAGCCGTGCGTGATCGATAGCGTCGGTGAGCTGGCCCGGCAGTTGGGGCTGAACGTCCTGGGCTGCTTGCAGAAACCGGCCAACTCGCTGGTGCTTCTGCAACTGTTGCGACGTTATCTCGACGGTGAGGCCATCGAGCCCCGGTTGCCGCAGGAGCCACAGTATCCGCAGTTGCTGGCTCTCTCGGCGGCGCAACTGGCCGACTGCAAGGCACAGTGGGTGGTGCACTACCAGCCCAAGGTGTGTTTCGGCGGCAAGCTGGCCGGCGTCGAAGCCCTGGTGCGCTGGCAGCATCCCACCCTCGGCCTGCTGTCGCCGGCGCAGTTTTTCCCGGTGATCGAGCGCGCCAACCTGTTCGATATCCTCAGCTGGCATGTGTTGGACCAGGCCCTGGCGCTCAGTGCGCAGCATCGCCTGGCCAAGGGGCGGGCGTTGCCTGTGGCCGTGAATATCGAGCCAAAATTGCTGGCCCGCAGCGATTTTCGCCAGCGTATTACCGCGGCGCTGGAGCGGCACAAGGTCCCGGCCAGCGACCTGACCCTGGAACTGGTCGAAACGCAAGGCAGCACCCTGGACAACCTGCAGCTCGAAGCACTGCTGCACTTGCGCATTCTGGGCTGCCAGCTGTCCATCGACGATTTCGGCCTGGGCGAGTCCAACCTGCAACGTTTGCTGGAACTGCCGTTCAGTGAGTTGAAACTGCCCAGCGAGTTCGTCCGTGGCATGGGCCAGGACGGCAAGAAGGCCGCCGTGGTGGCGGGCGCCTTGATCATGGCCCGGCGCATGAACCTGAAGGTGGTGGTCGAGGGCGTGGAGAGCGCCGATGATCTGCTGGCGCTCAAGGACCTGGGGCGGCCGGTGATGCAGGGCTACTTCATCGCCCGTCCCATGCCGGGGGCCGAGCTCTGCAGCTGGATCAGCGCGCGCACTGGCGCTGGCCTTGAGTCGTCCTGCAAGTAGAGAGACCGTGCACTGATGACGGAACCTTTAGCACTGCAGGCAATCAGATTCTATACGGGCAGTGGTGGGGTGTTTTGCTCCTGCACCCTTCGACTGTCACGAGCAGTCCTGCGGGACTTGTGTTGAACCCCGAGCGGCCTCCCCAACGTTCGGGGTTTTTTTTGCCTGCTCAAAGGCGTTCGCTGAAGAACTGCCGGCTGTCCTGCAGGTACTGATCACGCAACTCCGGGTCGAGCCACAGGGCGTAGAGGTCCGCCAGGGTCTGGCGGCGCGAGGGTTGCAGCAATTGATTGATATGCTTGACCGCCTCGCGCCCCAGGGGCGTGTCGGCGCAGCCCACGCGAATGAACTGGTAACGCGCGACCCCCTGGATGGGGTAGAACCGGTAATCGCTGCTCGACCAGCCTTGCTGCTGGATCATGTAGCGGGCTTCGGGCCAGTAGCCGAGCAACAGTTGCAGGCGCCCCAGTTGCTGCATCTGCAGCAGGTTGGTCGCAGCGTCGTTGCCGTAGTGGCGGCTGAGGGTGTCATTGGGCAAGGTCTTGAGCAGGGCGTCCACCGGCGGGCTGTAACTGCGCTCGGCCACCACGCCCAGCTTGAGCGGGGTATTGGCCATCAGTGCCGGCAGGTCGACCTGCTGGTTCTTCAGGTAGGGCGCCACCAGGGCCTGATCCTGCTGGCGAATCACCAGGCCGCTGCTGAGCATGCCCAGGCTTGGCTGCGAGAAGTGTACGTAACGGGCCCGTTCAGGTGTCCACAGCAGGGTCGGGTCGCAGGTCAAACTGCCTTCCTGCAGCATCTGGATGCCCCGCGCGCGGTTGACGCGGATGATGCTGTGTTCGTACTCGGGCATGTTGTCGATCAACATCGGCAGCAAGTGATCGATCACGCCCTGGCCCTTGCTCGCGCCTTCGTAGATGGTCAGCGGCGGCAGATCACGCAACAACCAGAGCAATCGCTCCTTGGCCCAGGCGCCACCCGGCGCCAAGGCGCAGAGCAGGGCGGCCAGCAAGGGGCCGAGTCGTCGACTGCACTTGGTCATTCGCGAGTCTCCACCAGCGGGCCGGAACAGGTCAGGTGCGAGGCATCAAACGGCGCCCTGCTCGCGCAGGCGGGCGATGCCCGGGGCGTCGTAGCCTAGTTCGCCGAGCAGGCGTTCGGTGTGCTCGCCCAGTTCCGGGCCGACCCACTCGGTGGAGCCCGGCGTCTGCGACAGCTTGGGCACGATACCGGGCATCTTGAACGGCTTGCCGTCAGGCAGTTTGGCCTGGAGGAACATTTCCCGGGCCAGGAACTGCGGGTCGCTGAACATGTCCTCGGCACTGTAGATGCGGCTGGCCGGGACCTGGGCCTCGTTGAGCACCTGCATCAGTGCGTCCAGCGGTACGCTGGCGGCCCAGCGGTCGATGACCCCGTAGAGCTCGTCGCGGCGCAGGTCGCGACCATCGTTGCTGGCCAATTGCGGGTCTTCGGCCAGGTCCTGGCGCCCGATGGCCTGCATGAAGCGCTTGAAGATCGCATCGCCATTGGCGCCGATCTGCACATGCTTGCCATCGGCGCTGGTGTGGATCGACGAGGGTGTGATGCCCGGCATGATGTTGCCGGTGCGCTCGCGGATGAAGCCGAACACGTCAAACTCCGGGACCATGCTTTCCATCATGGCGAAGATCGCCTCGTACAGGGCCACGTCCACCACCTGGCCTTCACCGCCATTGACCTCGCGATGACGCAAGGCCATCAGGGCGCCGATCACGCCCCAGAGCGCGGCGATGGAGTCGCCGATGGAAATCCCGGTACGCACCGGCGGGCGGTCTTCGAAGCCGGTGATGTAGCGCAGCCCGCCCATGGATTCACCGACGGCACCGAAGCCTGGCTGGTCTTTCATCGGGCCGGTCTGGCCGAAGCCGGATAGGCGCACCATGACCAGTTTCGGGTTCAGCGCGTGCAGGGTGTCCCAGCCCAGGCCGAGTTTTTCCAGCACGCCTGGGCGAAAATTCTCGATCAGGATGTCGGCATCGGCCAGCAGTTTCTTGAGGATCTCGATGCCTTCGGGATGCTTGAGGTTGAGGGTCAGCGACTGCTTGTTGCGCGCCTGGACGAACCACCACAGCGAGGTGCCTTCGTACAACTTGCGCCATTTGCGCAAGGGATCGCCGCCGTCGGGCGACTCGACCTTGATCACCTGGGCGCCGAACTCGGCGCAGATGCGAGAGGCGAAGGGGCCGGCGATCAGGGTGCCGAGTTCAACGACTTTAAGACCGGCAAGAGGTTTGCTTGGCGTAGGCATGGTGCATCCGTGGCGGCGGGTCGGAATCTGGGTTTTTATCACAGGCGGGCGCGCTCAGATACTGTCGCGGGGCAAGGATTGCAGGGATCGGTTAGACTGGGCGACTTTTTCTTGCCGCAAGAAGCCCGCCATGGCCCAGCCTTCCACGACCTACAAATTTGAACTGAACCTCACCGACCTTGACCGCGGTGTGTACGAAAGCGTCAAGCAGACCATTGCCCGCCACCCTTCGGAAACCGAAGAGCGCATGGCCGTTCGTTTGCTGGCCTACGCCCTGTGGTACAACGAGCAGTTGTCGTTCGGGCGCGGTCTGTCGGATGTGGACGAAGCCGCCCTGTGGGAGAAGAGCCTGGATGACCGCATCCTGCACTGGATCGAAGTCGGCCAGCCCGATGCCGAGCGCCTGACCTGGTGCTCGCGCCGTACCGAGCGCACCAGCCTGCTGGCCTACGGCAGCCTGCGCGTGTGGCAGAACAAGGTGGTCGATGCGGTCAAGGGCCTGAAGAACCTCAATATCGCCGCCGTGCCCCAGGACGTGCTGGAAACCCTGGCCACCGACATGCCGCGCTCGATCAAGTGGGATGTGATGATCAGCGAAGGCACGGTCTTCGTCACCGATGACCGTGGCCAGCACGAAGTCCAGCTCGAATGGCTGCTGGGCGAGCGCGGCTGAAGTCGCGCACCCCATCCCCTACACCTGATTCACGAGAAGCCCTGTCGCCCCATGCGTATCGAACCACGCCCGCTGCCCTCGACCTTGCCCTTCCTCGGCGACCTGCCGCCCCTGCTGACCCGCCTGTATGCCGCCCGTGGCGTGCAGGCGCCAGAGGAGCTGGACAAGAGCCTGGCACGCCTGTTGCCGTTCCAGCAGCTCAAGGGTATCGACGCGGCGGTGGACCTGCTGGTCGAGGCCCTGGATCAGCGGCAGCGCATCCTGATCGTCGGTGACTTCGATGCCGACGGTGCCACCGCCAGTACCGTCGGTGTGCTGGGCCTGCGCCTGTTGGGCGCAGCCCATGTCGACTACCTGGTGCCCAATCGCTTCGAATATGGCTACGGCCTGACCCCGGAAATCGTCGAGGTTGCCCTACAACGCCAGCCACAGTTGCTGGTGACCGTGGACAACGGCATCTCCAGTGTCGAGGGTGTGGCGGCGGCCAAGGCGGCCGGGCTCAAGGTGCTGGTCACCGACCACCACCTGCCGGGCAGCGAACTGCCGGCTGCCGATGCCATCGTCAACCCCAACCAGCCGGGCTGCGCATTCGCCAGCAAGGCCCTGGCCGGGGTAGGGGTGATGTTCTACGTGTTGATGGCCTTGCGCGCCCGCCTGCGCAGCCTGGGCCATTACGACACCCGACCGCAGCCGAACATCGGCGAGCTGCTCGACCTGGTTGCCCTGGGCAGCGTGGCCGACGTGGTGCCGCTGGATGCCAACAACCGCATCCTGGTGCACCAGGGTCTTGAACGTATCCGTGCCGGGCGCGCCCGGCCGGGGCTCAAGGCGATCCTGGAAGTGGCCCGCCGCGACCACGGACGCATCACCTCCACTGACCTTGGCTTCATCCTCGGCCCGCGCCTGAATGCCGCCGGACGCCTGGACGATATGAGCCTGGGCATCGAATGCCTGCTCAGCGACGACCCGACCCTGGCCCGGGAAATGGCCGTGCAACTGGATGAACTGAACCAGGACCGCAAGTCCATCGAACAGGGCATGCAGCGCGAGGCCCTGGCCCAGCTCAAGGACCTGCCGCTGGAATCGATGCCGTTCGGCCTGTGCCTGTTCGAGCCCGACTGGCACCAGGGAGTAATCGGCATCCTCGCCTCGCGCCTCAAGGAGCGCTACCACCGTCCGACCATCGCCTTTGCCGATGCCGGTGAAGGCATGCTCAAGGGCTCGGCCCGTTCGGTGCCGGGTTTTCATATCCGTGACGCACTGGACGCCGTGGCCGCGCGCCACCCGCACCTGATCAGCAAGTTCGGCGGCCACGCCATGGCTGCCGGCTTGTCGTTGCCAGCGGACAACTTCCCGGCCTTTGCCCAGGCCTTCGACGAGGAAGTACGCCGGCAACTGCGCGAAGACGACCTGACCGGCCGACTGCTGTCCGATGGCACTCTGGCGGTGGAGGAGTTTCACCTGGAACTGGCGCGCGCCCTGCGCCATGCCGGTCCCTGGGGCCAGCACTTCCCCGAACCGCTGTTCCACGGCGTGTTCCAACTGGTCGAGCAACGGGTGGTAGGGGAGCGGCACTTGAAGGTGGTGCTCAAGAGCGAATGCGGCTCGGTCAAGCTCGATGGCATCGCCTTCGGTATCGACCGCGAGGTCTGGCCCAACCCCACGGTGCGCTGGGTGGAGCTGGCCTACAAGCTCGACGTCAACGAGTTTCGCGGACAGGAAAGCGTGCAACTGATGATCGCCCACATGGAGCCGCGCTGAAACTGCGGCGGGCAAAGTGGTCTAGGCTCTAAAGGACCGGCACCGGGCCAAGGGGAAGCATGAGCGTTCGGGTCGGCCTACCATTGGAGTCCCGGGAGGTCCCTCATGAGCCTGCTGCTTGAGCCTTATACCCTGCGCCACCTGACCCTGCCCAACCGCATTGTCGTCTCACCCATGTGCCAGTATTCGGCAGTCGATGGCCTGGCCAACGACTGGCACCTCGTGCACCTGGGCAGCCGGGCGGTGGGCGGCGCCGGGCTGGTGTTCACCGAAGCCACCGCAGTCACCGCCCAAGGGCGCATTACCGCCCAGGACCTGGGCCTGTGGGACGACGCGCAGATTCCGCCGTTGCAACGCATCACCCGCTTCATCACCGCCCAGGGCGCCGTGCCCGGGATCCAGCTGGCCCACGCCGGGCGCAAGGCCAGCACCCACCGGCCCTGGTTGGGCAAGCATGGCAGCGTGAAGGCCGAAGACGGCGGCTGGACGCCCGTGGGCCCTTCGCCGATTGCCTTCGACCCGGAACACGCCAAGCCCACCGAACTGAACAAGGCGCAGATCGACGACATCATCCAGGCCTTTGTCGAGGCGGCACGGCGGGCACTCAAGGCCGGCTTCAAGGTCGTGGAGGTGCATGCTGCCCATGGCTACCTGTTGCATCAGTTCCTTTCACCGCTGAGCAACCAGCGTCGGGATGAATACGGCAGTTGTTTCGAGAACCGCATCCGCCTGACCCTGCAGGTGACTGAAGCCGTGCGCGAGGTCTGGCCGGAGGAGTTGCCGGTGTTCGTGCGCTTGTCGGCCACCGACTGGGTGGAGGATGGCTGGAACCCGGATGAAACCGTGGAGCTGGCCAAGCGCCTGAGGGCGCTGGGCGTCGACCTGATCGATGTGTCTTCGGGGGGCACCTCTGTGAACGCGGAGATTCCCGTGGGGCCGGGCTACCAGACCCGGTTTGCCGAAAGGATCCGCGTCGAGTCGCGCATTCCGACCGGCGCGGTGGGGATGATCACCGATTCGATGCAGGCCGAGCACATCCTGCGCCAACCCCAGGCCGACCTGATCTTCCTGGCCCGGGAACTGCTGCGTGACCCGTATTGGCCGCTGCATGCCGACGAAGACCTGCAGCCGGGGCTCAAGGCCATCTGGCCGGCGCAGTACCAGCGGGCGACCCATCGGGAGCAACCGATCCACGAGTCCGACCTGCGTGATTGATCACAGCCGATCGACTGCAGGTAGGAGCGGGCTTGCCCCGCGATGTGACTGTCAACATGCAATCGCGGGGCAAGCCCGCTCCTACCGAGCCTGACGGCAGCGGCTACGCGCAATGGTGCTTCAGGCGTGCGCTGCCCGGTTCAACACTTCGCTGACCCACTGGTTGATACTCTTGTCGGCCAGTTCAGCCTTTGCAGCCACACTGGCATGCAGTGCGGGCTCCAGACGCAGGCTGAGCTTGCCGGAGTAAGCTTTTTGCGGCTCTCGTCCCAGGCGGGCACAGGTCTGCAAGTAATCGTCGACGGCTTCTTCGAAAGCATTGCGCAACTCGCTGACCGATTCGCCGTGAAAACCGATGACATCGCGGATACCTGCCACATGGCCAATCAGCAATTGGTCTTCATCGCTGTATTCAATGCGGGCGGCATAGCCTTTGTAGGTCATAACATTCATGGGGTCACTCCTGCCTGTTCGAGAAACGGGCGTGCATCGCGAATCTGGTAAGGCTTGGCCTCTTTGTCCGGGTGAGGGCGATGAAAGGTCGCAATCACGCCGTTGAGTTCGAAGCGAACTCGGGAGCCTCTGCCTTCGATGAGCCTGGCCCCTGCGCCGAGCAACAGTGATTCGATGCGGGCCCATTCCAGGCTTCGGGGTAGTGGTTTGCCGAAGATCGACTTCAGTGTGCCGCGTTGATGATTATTCATGGTATCAGATTATGATACCAGCCCATAAGCATCAACGCGGTTCCTGTGGGAAAAGGCCGTGAGTGATGGGGGATCTTGCCTTTAATGCTTGAACATCACATGCCGCACACAGGTGTAATCCTCCAGCCCATACATCGACATGTCCTTGCCATATCCCGACAGCTTCTGCCCACCATGGGGCATTTCGCTGACCAGCATGAAGTGGGTGTTGACCCAGGTGCAGCCGTACTGCAACCGCGCCGACACGCGGTGGGCGCGACCGACATCGGCGGTCCACAGCGACGAGGCCAGGCCGTAATCGGAATCGTTGGCCCAGGCCAGCGCTTGCTCTTCGGTATCGAAGCGGGTCACCGACACTACCGGGCCAAACACTTCACGGCGCACGATCTCGTCATCCTGCCGGGCGTCGGCCAGCACCGTCGGTTCGAAGAAGAAACCATCACCCGGCACCACCTTGCCACCGGTCACCAGGCGGATATGCGGCTGGGCAATGGCGCGCTCGACCATGCCGACAACCTTGTCGCGGTGCTGGGCGCTGACCAGTGGGCCCAGCTCAGTGCCTTCGGCGTCCTGCAGGCCATGCTTGATGCTGGCCACCGCAGCGCCGAGCTTTTCGACGAACTTTTCGTAGATCCCCGCCTGGGCATAGATGCGGCACGCCGCCGTGCAGTCCTGGCCGGCGTTGTAGAAGCCGAAGGTACGGATGCCGTCCACGGCGGCATCGATGTCGGCGTCGTCGAAGATGATCACCGGCGCCTTGCCGCCCAGTTCCATATGGGTGCGTTTGACCGTGTCGGCGGTGCTGGCGACGATATGGGCGCCGGTGGCGATGGACCCTGTCAGCGAGACCATGCGCACTTTCGGGTGGGTCACCAGCGGCGCGCCCACGCTCTGGCCCTTGCCGAACAGGATGTTCAGCACACCGGCCGGGAACAGCGGCGCGGCCAGTTCGCCCAGGCGCAGGGCGGTCAGCGGGGTCAGCTCGGACGGCTTGAGCACCACGGTGTTGCCGGCGGCCAGGGCCGGGGCGATCTTCCAGGCGACCATCATCAACGGGTAGTTCCACGGCGCGATGGACGCCACCACGCCCAGCGGGTCGCGGCGGATCATCGAAGTGTGGCCCGGCAGGTACTCGCCACCGGCCGAACCACTCATGCAGCGATTGGCGCCGGCGAAGAAGCGGAACACGTCGGCAATCGCCGGCAGCTCGTCGTGCAGCGCGGCATGGTAGGGCTTGCCGCAGTTGTTCGATTCCAGGCGCGCCAGCTCCGGGGCATGGGCGTCGATCAGGTCGGCCAGTTTCAACAGCAGCAGCGAGCGCTCCTTGGGCGTGGTCTGCGACCAGGCCTCGAACGCATGGTCGGCGGCGCGCACGGCACTGTCCACCTGGGCCGCCGTGGCCTCGGGGATCTCCACCAGGGTGGTGCCCAGGGCCGGGTTGAGCACGGCATGGCTTGCGCCTTCACCGGTAACCAGTTGGCCGTTGATCAGCAGTTTGGTTTGCATCGGGGAAATCCTCCGGGAGTTATTTGCCGCTGCCGGCAACACTTTCGCCGCCGCGGGTCAGGTAATAGGCGCCAAGGATCGGCAGCATGGTCACCAGCATCACCAGCATGGCGACCACGTTGGTCACCGGTACGTCCCGCGGGCGGCTGAGCTGGTTGAGCAACCAGATCGGCAAGGTGCGTTCGTGACCGGCGGTGAAGGTGGTGACGATGATCTCGTCGAACGACAAGGCAAAGGCCAGCATGCCGCCGGCCAGCAGGGCCGAGCCGAGGTTGGGCAGGATGATGTAGCGGAAGGTCTGCCAGCCGTCGGCGCCCAGGTCCATCGACGCTTCGATCAGGCTCTGGGAGGTGCGCCGCAGGCGGGCGATGACGTTGTTGTAGACGATCACTACGCAGAAGGTCGCGTGGCCGACGACGATGGTGAAGATGCCGGGCTCGATCCCCAAGGTCTTGAAGGCCGACAGCAGGGCGATACCGGTGATGATCCCGGGCAGGGCGATGGGCAGGATCAGCATCAGCGAGATGCTTTCCTTGCCGAAGAAGTTGCGTCGGTACAAGGCCGCCGAGGCCAGGGTGCCGAGCACCAGGGCGATCAGGGTGGCCAGGCACGCGACCTGCAACGACAGCTTGATCGACTCGAGCACGTCGGGCCGTGCGAACGCCACGCTGAACCACTTCAAGGTAAAGCCCTGGGGCGGGAAGCTGAACGCCGCGTCTTCGGTGTTGAAGGCGTAGAGGAAGATGATCAGGATCGGGAAGTGCAGGAACACCAACCCGCCCCAGGCGGCCAGGCGCAGGCCCAGCGAGGCTTTTTCAGAGTGCATCGAAGGCCCCCAGGCGTTTGACGATGGACAGGTACAGGGCGATCAGCACGATGGGCACCAGGGTGAAGGCTGCGGCCATCGGCATGTTGCCGATCGCGCCCTGCTGGGCGTAGACCATGCCGCCGATGAAGTAGCCGGGCGGGCCCACCAGTTGCGGCACGATGAAGTCGCCCAGGGTCAGCGAGAAGGTGAAGATCGAGCCGGCGGCAATGCCCGGCACCGACAGCGGCAGGACCACCTGCATGAAGGTCTGCCGCGGCCGTGCACCGAGGTCGGCCGAGGCCTGCAGCAGCGACGGCGGCAGGCGCTCGAGCGAGGCCTGGATCGGCAGGATCATGAACGGCAGCCAGATGTAGACGAACACCAGAAAACGCCCCAGGTGCGAGGTCGACAGGGTGCTGCCGCCCACCCCCGGGATGCCGAGGATGAACTGCAGCACGGCTTCCAGGTGCAGTTGCTGGACGAACCACTGGGCCACGCCGCCCTTGGCCAGCAGCAGGGTCCAGGCGTAGGCCTTGACGATGTAGCTGGCCCACATCGGCATCATCACCGCGATGTAGAAGAACGCCTTGGTCTTGCCGGTGGTGTAGCGCGCCATGTAGTAGGCGATCGGGAAGGCCAGGGTGGCGCTGGCGAGGGATACGGCGATGGCCATCACCAGGGTGCGCAGGATGATGTCGAAGTTCGCCGGGTTGAACAGCGCGGCGAAGTTGGCCAGGGTCAGGTCCGGCGTCACCGCCATGGTGAAGTCGTCGAAGGTGTAGAAACCCTGCCACAAGAGGTTCAGCAGCGAGCCGAGGTAGATCGCGCCGAACCACAGCAGCGGCGGGATCAGCAGCATCAGCAGGTACAGGTTGGGGCGCCGGTAGAGCAGGTTGGAGAGGCGCCGAAGCGGCGAGTCCGCCGGCTGCACGGCCGGTTTTTCCAGGGCCAGGCTCATCTCAGCGGCCCTCGCCCAGGACGGTTTCCTGCAGCGCGGTCATCGCCTCGCGGGCCCAGCGGGCCTGCACGCGCTGGCCGGGTTGCCAGCTCTGTGCCTGCTCCTGCCATTGGTTGTTGGCCTGGCTCACCGCCAGCAGCTGGCCGTTGTCCAGCTTCAGTTCGAAGCGGGTGGCGCTGCCCTGGTACTGGATATCGTGGAGCAGGCCGCTGACCTGTACTTCATGGCTGGCGGCGGTGCCCTCCAGGCGAATGTGTTCGGGGCGGATGGAGAAGGGCAACTGGCTGCCGTTGAGCTGTTCGGCCAATTCGCCGCGGACCACGTTGGAGGTGCCGACGAACTCGGCGACGAAGGTGGTGGCCGGTTTCATGTACAGGTTGCGCGGGGTGTCGACCTGTTCGATGCGCCCGCGGTTGAACACCGCCACGCGGTCGGACATCGACAGCGCCTCGGTCTGGTCGTGGGTGACGAAGATGAAGGTGATGCCCAGTTGGCGCTGGAGTTTCTTCAGTTCGCTCTGCATCTGCTCGCGCAGCTTCAGGTCCAGGGCACCGAGGGGCTCATCGAGCAGCAGCACCCGTGGTCGGTTGACCAGGGCGCGGGCCAGGGCCACGCGCTGGCGCTGGCCGCCGGACAGCTGCGCCGGCTTGCGTTCGCCATAACCGCCCAGGGCGACCATGGCCAGGGCCTCCTCGGCGCGGGCGTGACGCTCCTGCTTGCCGACGCCCTTGACCTTCAGGCCATAGGCGACGTTGTCGCGTACGTTCATGTGCGGGAACAGCGCGTAGTCCTGGAACACCGTGTTCACGTCGCGCTGGTAGGGCGGCAGGCCTGCGGCCTCGGCGCCGTGGATGCGGATCGAGCCGCTGCTGGGTTGTTCGAAGCCGGCGATCAGGCGCAGGCAGGTGGTCTTGCCCGAGCCTGAGGGGCCGAGCATGGAAAAGAACTCGCCGTCCTGAATGTCGATGGAAACCCGGTCGACGGCCTTGACCTCGCCGAAGGTGCGGGAAACCTGGGTGAACTGGACTGCAAGGGTCATGATGGTGTTGCTCCGGGGGAAGGCTTTTGAATGCTGGCGAGGCGGGGCTCGCAATCGCGGGGCAAGCCCGCTCCTACCGGATCTGTAGGAGCGGGCTTGCCCCGCGATAGGGCCTCAACGGCCGCCCATGATCGCGATGTAATCCTGGGTCCAGCGGCTATAGGGCACGAACTTGCCGCCTTCGGCCTGCGGGGTTTTCCAGAAGGCGATCTTGTCGAAATTGTCGAAACCGTTGGTCTTGCAGCCTTCGGCGCCGAGCAGTTCACTGCCGGTGCAGGCCGCCGGTACCGCCGGCAATGAGCCGAACCAGGCCGCCACGTCGCCCTGGACCTTCGGTTGCAGCGACCAGTCCATCCACTTGTAGGCACAGTTCGGATGCTTGGCTTCGGCATGCAGCATGGTGGTATCGGCCCAACCGGTGGCGCCTTCCTTCGGAATGGTCGAGGACACCGGCTGCTTGTCTGCCTGCAGGCCGTTGACCATGTAGCCCCACGAACTGCTGGCCACCACGCCTTCGTTCTTCACGTCGCTCATCTGCACGGTCGCGTCGTGCCAGTAGCGATGGATCAGCGGCTGCTGCTGGCGCAGCAGGTCGAGCACGGCCTTGTACTGGGTTTCGTTCAGCTCATAGGGGTTCTGGATGCCCAGTTCCGGCTTGGCCGACTTCAGGTACAGCGCTGCGTCGGCGATGTAGATCGGCCCGTCATAGGCTTGCACGCGGCCCTTGTTCGGCTTGCCGTCGGGCAGCTCTTGCGGTTCGAACACCACGCTCCAGCTGGTCGGCGCCTGCGTGAACACGTTGGTGTTGTACATCAGTACGTTCGGACCCCACTGGTAAGGGGTGCCATAGGCTTGCTTGTTCACCGTGTACCAGGCGCCATCCTTCAGGCGCGGGTCGATGTTCTTCCAGTTGGGGATCAGCGCGGTGTTGATCGGTTGCACCCGCTTGCCGACGATCAGGCGCAGCGAAGCGTCGCCCGAGGCGGTCACCAGGTCATAGCCACCCTTGGTCATCAGGCTGACCATCTCGTCGGAGGTGGCGGCGGTCTTGACGTTGACCTTGCAGCCGGTCTCTTTCTCGAAACCGGTCACCCAGTCGTAGGCCTTGTCGCTTTCGCCGCGCTCGATGTAGCCGGGCCAGGCGACGATGTCCAATTGGCCTTCACCAGCACCCACCGCCTTGAGCGGCTCGGCGGCCTGCAGGCCGGTGCTGACCAGCAGGGCGGTACTCAGGGCGCTGAGCAATGCGGTCTTGTGCGCTGACATGGTGTTCCCTCTTGTTTGAAATTATGGTCGGGGCAGTGGCAAACAAAGGTACAAGCGTAGTGCGGTTATGGTCGGTTCATTCAAGGTGCTCGCCATGGCGCGCCATGATGTGGCGCACCACGCTGTAGTCCTGCAGCGAATCGCTGGACAGGTCCTTGCCGTAGCCCGAGCGCTTCAGGCCACCATGGGGCATCTCGCTGACCAGCATGAAATGACTGTTGATCCAGGTGCAGCCGTACTGCAGGCGGTTGGCGATCTGCATGGCCTTGTCCAGGTTGCGGGTCCACACCGAAGAGGCCAGGCCGTATTCGGAGTCGTTGGCCCAGTCCACGGCCTGGCTCAGTTCGTCGAAGCGGGTCACCGTGACCACCGGGCCGAACACCTCGCGCTGGACGATCTCGTCGCTCTGCCGACAGCCCGCCAGCAGCGTCGGCTGGTAAAAGAAACCCGGGCCCGAATGCACGGCGGCACCGGTCACCCGTTCGATATGCGGCTGGCTCAGGGCGCGCTCGACGAAACTGGCGACGCGGTCGCGCTGGCGCGGGGTGATCAGCGGGCCGATCTCGTTGTCGGCGTCGCGCTTGCCGGCAAAACGCAGGCTCGATACCGCGCTGCCCAGCTCCGCCACCAGCCGGTCGTGGATGCCGGCCTGGGCGTAGATGCGACAGGCGGCGGTGCAGTCCTGGCCAGCGTTGTAATAACCGTAGCTGCGCACACCTTCGATCACGGCCTGTAGGTCGGCGTCGTTGCAGACGATCACCGGGGCCTTGCCACCCAGTTCCAGATGGGTGCGCTTGAGTGTGCGGGAGGCGGCCTGGAGAATTTTCTGGCCGGTGACGATATCGCCAGTCAGCGACACCATGCGCACCCTGGCGTGGCTGACCAGGTGGCTGCCGACGCTTTCGCCACCCCCGCAGACAATGTTCAGCACACCGGCCGGCAGCAGTTCGTTGAGCGCCGGCGCCAGGGCCAGGATCGACAGCGGGGTGTGCTCGGAGGGCTTGAACACCAAGGTGTTGCCGGCCGCCAGCGCCGGGGCGATCTTCCAGGCGGCCATCATGATCGGGTAGTTCCAGGGGGCGATGGAGGCGACCACGCCGAGCGGGTCGCGGCGCACCATGCTGGTGTAGCCGGGCAGGTATTCGCCCGCCAGCTGGCCGGTCTGGCAACGCACGGCACCGGCGAAGAAGCGGAACACATCGATGGCCGCCGGCAGGTCGTCCTGGCGCGCCAGGTGCAGGGGCTTGCCGCAGTTCAGGGCTTCCAGGCGGGCGATGGGTTCAAGTTGTTTTTGCAGGGCATCGGCGATGGCCAGCAGCACATTGGCGCGTTGTTGCGGGGTGCTGCGCGACCAGCTGGCGAAGGCACGGTGTGCGGCCTGGATGGCCGCCTCGACCTGCTCGGCGCTGGCTTCGGGCACCTGGGCAAGGACTTCACCGGTGGCCGGGTTGAAGATGGCCTCGGCGCGACCGGCGCCGGCCACCAGCTCACCATCGATCAGCAGCGCGGTACACAGCGGGGTAGAAGATGTAGCTGGCATGCGGGCTCTCTTTGTTCTTGTGGCGGCCGTTGCATCAGCCTAGAGACTAGAGTGGCCCGCGCAGGCCGACAAATTCTAAATATTGAAGGCGGCGTTCGATTAAATCGAATGCCTGCGACCGCCGGCCGGTTGTTCCCTCGCCACGGTCAGGAACGGGTCGACCAGCGCCGGGCGAGCCGTGCCCCGGCGCCAGGCCAGGCCGACGTCGAGGGTCTGGTTCAGGTCGGCCAGCGGCCGTGCTTCGATGATGTCACCTTCCAGCGACCAGGGGCGGTAGGTCATGTCGGGCTGGATCGACACCCCCAGGCCTGCCGCCACCAGGCTGCGCACCGCTTCGGTGGAGGCGGTGCGCAGGCTGATATTGGCCTGTAGCCCGGCGTCGGCCCAGATGCGCCGGGCATTGTCTTCCATCTCGTCGACATTGAGCTGGATCAGCGGCTCCTCGGCCACCTCGGCGAGGCTGATGCTGTCGCGCTCCAGCAGCGGGTGCTGGGCCGGCAGCCAGAGGCGGTGGGGCGAGTGGGTGAGGACTTCGGTCTGCAGGGCCAGGCGGTCCTCCAGGTTGGAGAGGATCAGTACGCCGACGTCGATCTCGCCGCTGACCAACAGGTGTTCGATGTAGGGGCGTTCGTCTTCGGTGACGCGAATCTCGACATTGGGGTAGGCGCGCTGGAAGCGGGTCAACAGGTCGGCCAGGTAGTAGCCGGCGACCAGGCTGGTCACGCCGATGGTCAACTGCCCGGCGATCTGGTCGGTGCTCTGCTGCAGGCTGCGCTTGGCGTTGTCGACGGTGGCCAGGATCAGGTGCGCCTGGCGCAGGAACTGATGGCCCTGGTGGGTCAGGGTCATGCCCTTGGCGTGGCGGTTGAAAAGGCTGACGCCAATTTCCTGTTCAAGCTGCTGGATGGCCAGGGTGAGGGTCGACTGGGAAATGAACACGGCCTGGGCGGCAGCGGAAATCGAGCCGGTTTCGGCGACGGCGATGAAGTGCCGGATCTGGCGCAGGGTCATCATGAGGGAGGCTTCGTATTGATTTTATCGTTTGATGGAAGTGTATATCTTATTTTTCGATGGTGATGTGCTGCCCACATCGCGGGGCAAGCCCGCTCCCACAGGGGGATCTGGAAATGTTGTGACAAGATTGCGCCAGGCCGGGGCGGCGAGGAGGGCTTATTCTTGGCGTTCATTTCCCGCACCGTGGAGACACGCGATGAATACCCGTGGTTTGCTCGACCAGTTGCTCAAGTCCGGCCAGGAGCTGTTGCAGAACCCGTCCGGCAAGGCTTCCGCTGGCAAGTCCGGTGGCAGCGGTGGCCTGGGCAGCCTGCTCTCCGGTGCCGGCGGCGGCGCCCTCGCAGCCGGGGTCATGGGGTTGCTGATGAGCAGCAAGAAGGCCCGCAAATATGGTGGCAAGGCAGTGACCTATGGCGGCCTGGCGGCGCTCGGGGTGCTTGCCTACAAGGCCTATGGCAACTGGCAGGCCAAGCAGGGCGCGGCTGCCCGGGGCGAGCCGCAGACCCTCGACCGCCTGCCGCCGGCCCAGGTCGAACAACACAGCCAGGCCATCCTCAAGGCCCTGGTGGCAGCGGCCAAGTCCGATGGTCATGTCGATGAGCGCGAGCGGGCCCTGATCGAGGGCGAATTCGTCAAGCTGTCCAATAACGACCAGGAGTTGCAGCACTGGCTGCACGACGAGCTCAACAAGCCCCTGGACCCTGCCGATGTGGCGCGCGCTGCCCGCTCCCCGGAAATGGCGGCCGAAATGTACATCGCCAGCGTCATGCTGGTGGATGAGGAGCATTTCATGGAGCGCGCCTACCTGGACGAGCTGGCCCGTCAGCTCAAGCTCGATCCGGCCCTCAAGGTCGAACTGGAAAACCAGGTGAAGCAGGCGACCGGTCAATAATTACGGGCTAATTGCCAGCAGGGTGTGAAGCCGTTCCGGTTCTGCCCGAAAGTCAGCCGCAAAAGCGCGTGGCGCCTGGGCTATACTTCGCCCATTTTTCTGCGCGCGTAGAACACTTGGGGGCTGACTGTGAAAAACTGGACCTTGCGCCAACGGATTCTGGCGAGCTTCGCCGTGATCATCGCCATCATGCTGCTGATGGTGGTCGCCGCCTATTCACGGCTGGTGACAATCGAGTCCGGCGAGGAAGCGGTGCGCACCAACAGCATCCCCGGGGTCTACTACAGCTCGATGATCCGCAGCGCCTGGGTCGACAGTTATGTGGCGACCCAGCAACTGGTGGGCTTGAGCAACCACCGCGAGATCACCGCGACCGACCTTGATCAGTACAAGGGCTTCGAGGAACGTCTCAAGCAGCACATGGCCAGTTACCAGGCCACTATCCAGGATGCCGACGACCAGGCCAGTTTCAATGAGTTCGGTCGCCTTGAAGACGACTACATGAAGTCCATCGACACGGTGCTCGAAGCCTACCGCCGCAAGGACTACGTCGAAGCCCAGCGGCTGATCAGCGAAGTCCTGACCCCGGCCTGGATCACCGGCCGCAAGCACCTGAACGGCGTGATCGAGCGCAACCGGCAGTCGGCCGAAGAAGCGGCGGAGTCGATTGTCGGCGCCGTGGTCGCTGCCAAGATCAGCATGATCATTTCCCTGGTCCTGGCGGTCATCGCCGCGGCCATCTGCGGCTTGCTGCTGATGCGCGCCATCACTGCACCGATGCAGCGCATCGTCCAGGCCCTGGACAAACTTCGCAGCGGCGACCTGAGCGTGCGCATGAACCTGGACCGCAAGGACGAGTTCGGCGCCGTCGAAACCGGCTTCAACGACATGATGGGCGAGCTGACCAACCTGGTGTCCCAGGCCCAGCGCTCCTCGGTGCAGGTCACCACCTCGGTGACCGAGATCGCCGCCACCTCCAAGCAACAACAGGCCACCGCCACCGAGACGGCGGCCACCACCACGGAAATCGGCGCCACCTCGCGGGAAATCGCCGCCACCTCCCGTGACCTGGTGCGGACCATGACCGAGGTCACCTCGGCCGCCGACCAGGCCTCGATCCTCGCCGGATCCGGCCAGCAGGGCCTGGCGCGCATGGAAGAGACCATGCACCAGGTGATGGGCGCTGCCGATCTGGTCAACAACAAGCTGGCGATCCTCAACGAGAAGGCCGGCAACATCAACCAGGTGGTGGTGACCATCGTCAAGGTCGCCGACCAGACCAACCTGCTGTCGCTCAATGCTGCCATCGAGGCGGAAAAGGCCGGCGAATATGGTCGCGGCTTTGCCGTGGTGGCCACCGAGGTGCGTCGCCTGGCCGACCAGACTGCCGTGGCCACCTACGACATCGAGCAGATGGTCCGCGAGATCCAGTCGGCGGTCTCGGCCGGGGTCATGGGCATGGACAAGTTCTCCGAAGAAGTGCGCCGCGGCATGTTCGAGGTGCAGCAGGTGGGCGAGCAACTGAGCCAGATCATCCATCAGGTCCAGGCCCTGGCGCCGCGGGTGCTGATGGTCAACGAGGGCATGCAGGCCCAGGCCACCGGCGCCGAACAGATCAACCACGCCCTGGCGCAACTGGGTGATGCCAGCAGCCAGACCGTGGAGTCGCTGCGCCAGGCCAGTTTTGCCATCGACGAGTTGAGCCAGGTCGCTGCCGGACTGCGTGGCGGTGTCTCGCGGTTCAAAGTCTGATCCGCCGATGAACGACCTTCTGTTTCGCCGTCGCCAGCAGGCGAGCGACCACGGCACGCTGTACCTGCTGTTCAGGATTGCCGAGCAGCGTTTCGCCCTCGATGCCCATGAGGTCGCCGAAGTCCTGCCGCGCCTGCCGCTCAAGCCCATCGCCCAGACGCCTGCCTGGGTGGCCGGGGTGCTGGCCCATCGCGCGGCACTGGTGCCGGTGATCGATGTGGGGGCCCTGAGTTTCGGCGTGCCGGCACCTGTTCGCACCAGTACCCGCCTGGTGCTGGTGCACTACCGGGTCGATCCGCAGCGGCCGGAGCTGCTGCTGGGCTTGATTCTCGAACAGGCCACCCAGACCCTGCGTTGCCAGCCCGACGAGTTCCAGCCCTATGGCCTGGATAACCAGCAGGCGCCCTACCTTGGGCCGGTGCGCGAGGATGCCGAGGGGCTGGTGCAGCGCATCCGCGTCCAGGACCTGCTCAGCGACGAGGTGCGGGCCTTGCTGTTTCCACTGCCTGACCAGGCCGGTGACGGGCTGGAGCAGCCATGAGCAGCGGACAGCGGTTTTTCCGCTTCTTGCAGGAACGCATCGGCCTGGATGTCGCCTCGGTCGGCGCTCCCATGGTCGAGCGCGCCTTGCGCCAGCGCTGTGCGGCGCTGGAGGCACGCGACCTGGATGACTACTGGCTGCATCTGCAGCAGTCGGGCCAGGAACAACAGGCGCTGATCGAAGCGGTGATCGTCCCGGAGACCTGGTTCTTCCGCTACCCGGAGTCCTTCACCGCCCTGGCGAGCCTTGCCGGCAAGCGCCTGGCGGAGCTTGCCGGGATGCGTCCCCTGCGGATCCTCAGCCTGCCATGCTCGACCGGCGAGGAGCCGTACTCCATCGCCATGGCCTTGCTGGACGCCGGCATTGCCGCGCAGGCCTTCCGGGTCGACGGCATCGACATCAGCCCCAATTCGGTCGCCCGGGCCGAGCAGGCCCTGTACGGGCGCAACTCCTTTCGTGGTACTCACCTGGATTTTCGCCAGCGCCATTTCGATGAGTCCGAGCAAGGCCACAGCCTCCATGAGCGGGTACGCCAGCAGGTCAACCTGCAGGTGGGCAATGTGCTGGATCCGGCGTTGAAAGCCCGGGAAGGCAGCTACGATTTTGTCTTTTGCCGCAACTTGCTGATCTATTTCGATGTACCCACCCAGCAGCGCGTGTTCGAGGTGCTCAAGCGCCTGATCCATGAGCAGGGCGTGCTGTTCATCGGTCCGGCCGAGGGCAGCCTGCTGGCGCGCATGGGCATGCGCCCGCTGGGGATCGCCCAGTCGTTCGCCTACGTGCGCCAGGGGGAAGTGGAGCCTGCGCCTGTCAGCAAGCCCGCGGTTGCCCTGCCGCTGGCGCAAGCACCCGCGCCCGCCAGTCTGTCGCGTCCGATGGTGATCCCGGTGCGCAGGCCCAAGGCCGTCATGCCCAAGCGCGTCCCCCGGGCGCAGGTCGCCGACCCGAGCAGCGAATTGCTGGCACAGATTGCCCAGCTCGCCAACGCCGGCAGCAGCAGTGAAGCCCGGGCGGCGTGCTCGCGCTATCTGCAGCAGTATCCGCCCAGTGCCCAGGTGTTCTATTGGCAGGGGTTGCTCAGCGATACCGCTGGCGACAGCCAGGACGCCATCAGTCAGTACCGCAAGGCGCTGTACCTGGATCCGCAGCACCACGAAGCGCTGGTACACCTGGCCATGTTGCTCGATTCCCAGGGTGACAGCGCCGGTGCCCGGCGTCTGCAGGAGCGCGCCGCGCGCCGGGCTGAGCGGGAGTCTGATCAATGAAGGGAGAGCACGACGTGCAGCTGGTTGCCTCTGATGCCGCCGCCATCGATGACTGCTGGAACCGTATCGGTGTGCAGGGCGACAAGAGTTGTCCGCTGCTGGTGGAGCATATCCATTGTCGCAACTGTTCGGTCTATGCCGCCGCAGCCACGCGCCTGCTGGACCGTTATTCGCTGTCCCAGGGCGTGCACGAGCAGGCCCTGGCGCAGGAGGAGGGCGGCGGTCGGTCGATGCTGCTGTTCCGCCTCGGCGAGGAGTGGCTGGCCCTGGCCACCCGTTGCCTGGTCGAAGTCGCCCCGTTGCAACCGGTGCATTCGTTGCCCCATCAGCGCTCGCGGGTATTGCAGGGCGTCGCCAATGTCCGCGGGGCCCTGGTGCCGTGCCTGTCCATGGCTGACCTGCTGGGCCTGGAGGTGGCCGGTAATGGCGCTGCCTCGGCCCGGGTCATGCCGCGCATGCTGATCATCGCCGCCACCGGCGGGTCGGTGGTGGTGCGCGTGGATGAGGTCGATGGTATCCATGGCCTGGATCCGCAGCGGCTGCAGCAGGAACGTGCCGAAGCGCGTTTTACCGCTGCGGTACTGCAATGGCGTGGTCGCAGTGTGCGGGTGCTGGATGAAGAGCAAGTGCTGTCTGCCGTGAACCGGAGCCTGTCATGACCCCAGAGCAAATGCGCGATGCTTCATTGCTCGAACTGTTCAGCCTGGAGGCCGAGGCCCAGACCCAGGTCCTGAGTGCCGGCTTGCTGGCACTGGAGCGTAACCCGACCCAGGCCGACCAGCTGGAGGCCTGCATGCGTGCGGCCCACTCGCTCAAGGGCGCTGCGCGTATCGTTGGCGTCGATGCCGGGGTCAGCGTGGCCCATGTGATGGAAGACTGCCTGGTCGGCGCCCAGGAAGGGCGTCTGCTGCTGCGTGCCGAGCATATCGATACCTTGCTGCAGGGCACCGACCTGCTGATGCGGGTCGCCACCCCGGGGGATGCGAGCATCGAATCGGCGGTGCAGGCGTTCCTGGTGCAGATGGCTGCATTGCTCGATCCTGCCAGCGCGGTGAGTACCCCTGTGGCCGACCTGCCACCCCGCACAGTGCAAACGGTCGTGGCCCCCGCGCCGGCAGATCCGCTGGCCGAGCCTGCGGTACTCGACGCCGACCCTGAACCCGCCCCGGTAGCCAAGGGCGCGCGTGGCGGCGAGCGGGTGCTGCGGGTCACCGCCGAACGCCTGAACAGCTTGCTCGACCTGTCGAGCAAGTCGCTGGTCGAAACCCAGCGCCTCAAGCCTTACCTGGCCACCCTGCAGCGCCTCAAGCGTCTGCATGGCCAGAGCGTTCGCGCACTGGACGGCCTCAAGACCCAGCTCGAAGCCAGCGGCCAGAGCCCGGAAGTCCAGGAGGCCCTGGCCCAGGCCCAGCAACTACTGGGACAGACCCAGCAGATGCTGCTGCAACAGGCTGCCGACCTCGATGAATTCGGCTGGCAGGCCAGCCAGCGTGCGCAATTGCTCTATGACACGGCGCTGGCCTGCCGCATGCGTCCGTTTGCCGATGTACTGACCGGGCAGAGCCGCATGGTCCGCGACCTGGGGCGCAGCCTGGGCAAGCAGGTGAGCCTGGAGATCGAAGGCGAGAAGACCCAGGTCGATCGCGATGTCCTGGAGAAACTCGAAGCGCCCCTGACCCACCTGCTGCGCAACGCCGTCGACCATGGCATCGAGCTGCCGGAACGGCGCTTGCTGGCCGGCAAGTCGCTGGAAGGGCAGATCCGCCTGCGTGCTTCGCACCAGGCCGGCCTGCTGGTACTGGAAATCAGCGACGATGGCGGCGGCGTCGACCTTGAACGCCTGCGCCAGAGCATCGTCGAGCGCCAGTTGTCACCGGCCCAGACCGTGGCGCAGATGAGCGAGGCCGAGCTGCTGACCTTCCTGTTCCTGCCGGGCTTCAGCCTGCGTGACCAGGTCACCGAGGTGTCCGGTCGCGGTGTCGGCCTGGATGCGGTCCAGCACATGGTTCGCGAGTTGCGCGGTTCGATCGAGTTGACCCAGACCAGCGGCCAGGGCAGTTGCTTCCACCTGGAAGTGCCGCTGACGCTGTCGGTGGTGCGCAGCCTGGTGGTGGAAGTCGGTGCCGAGGCCTATGCCTTTCCCCTGGCGCATATCGAGCGCACCCTGGAGCTGCCGGCCGAGGCCATCGTGCAGATCGAGGGGCGCCAGCACTTCTGGCACGAAGGCCGGCATATTGGCCTGGTCGCGGCCAGCCAGTTGCTCAATCGACCGCCCAGCCAGGCCGACGGGCAGACCATCAAGGTGGTGGTGATTCGCGAGCGCGAGATGCTCTATGGCGTGGCGGTCGAACGCCTGGTCGGCGAGCGGGTGCTGGTGGTCATGCCGCTCGATGCGCGGCTGGGCAAGGTCCAGGACATTTCCGCCGGTGCCTTGCTCGATGATGGCGCCGTGGTGCTGATCATCGATGTCGAAGACCTGTTGCGTTCGGTCGACAAGCTGCTCAGCACCGGCCGCCTGGAGCGCATCGAGCGGGGCATGCGCGGTGCCCGCGAGGCAGCCCGCAAGCGGGTGCTGGTGGTCGACGACTCGCTGACCGTACGCGAACTGCAACGCAAGCTGCTGAGCAATCGCGGTTACGAGGTGGCGGTGGCGGTCGATGGCATGGATGGCTGGAACGCCTTGCGCAGCGAGGACTTCGACCTGCTGATCACCGACATCGACATGCCGCGCATGGACGGTATCGAACTGGTGACCTTGCTGCGCCGCGACAACCGCCTGCAGTCGCTGCCGGTCATGGTGGTTTCCTATAAGGACCGTGAAGAAGATCGCCGCCGTGGACTGGATGCCGGAGCCGACTACTATTTGGCAAAGGCCAGTTTCCACGATGATGCCTTGCTAGATGCCGTGGTCGAGTTGATCGGGGGAGCCCAGGGATGAAGATCGCTATCGTCAACGACATGCCCATGGCCGTGGAAGCCTTGCGTCGGGCGTTGGCCTTCGAGCCTGCGCACCAGGTGATCTGGGTGGCGGGTAACGGCGCCGAGGCGGTCAAGCTGTGTGCCGAGCAGACCCCCGACCTGATCCTGATGGACCTGATCATGCCGGTCATGGACGGGGTCGAGGCGACCCGGCGGATCATGGCCGAGACACCGTGCGCCATCGTCATCGTCACCGTGGACCGCCAGCAGAACGTCCACCGGGTGTTCGAGGCCATGGGCCATGGCGCCCTGGATGTGGTCGACACCCCGGCCCTGGGCGCCGGTGATCCCAGGGAGGCGGCGGCGCCCTTGCTACGCAAGATCCTCAACATCGGCTGGTTGATTGGCCAGCAGCGCAGTAATGCGCCGCGCCCCCTGGCCGCGCCGCTGCGTGAAGAAGTGCAGCGCCAGCGCCTGGTGGCCATCGGCTCCTCGGCCGGTGGCCCGGCGGCCCTGGAAGTGCTGCTCAAGGGCTTGCCGCGAGATTTTCCGGCGGCCATCGTGCTGGTCCAGCATGTCGACCAGGTCTTCGCCGCAGGGATGGCAGACTGGCTCAGCAGTGCCTCCGGGCTACCGGTGCGCCTGGCCTGTGAAGGCGAGGCGCCGCAGCCCGGCCAGGTCCTGCTGGCCGGCACCAACCACCACATCCGCCTGCTCAAGAGCGGCACCCTGGCCTACACCGCGGAGCCGGTGAACGAAATCTACCGGCCTTCGATCGACGTATTTTTTGAAAGCGTGGCCCGCTACTGGCGTGGCGACGCGGTTGGCGTGCTGTTGACCGGCATGGGCCGCGATGGCGCCCAGGGCCTGAAACTGATGCGCCAGCAGAACTTCCTGACCATTGCTCAGGACCAACACAGCAGCGCCGTTTACGGCATGCCCAAAGCGGCGGCGGCGATCGATGCGGCGGTGGAGATCCGCCCGCTGGAACGCATCGCTGCACGACTGATGGAAATTTTTCCGAAATGACGATATGTATTGAGCCACGCCGGTCCGCCGGCAGTGACCAGGTGACAGCGCATGAATGACTTACCGCTCGACGGTTTCCCGAGCATGAATGAAAACTCGGCAATGGTCCTGTTGGTCGACGATCAGGCCATGATTGGCGAGGCGGTGCGTCGTGGCCTGGCCCACGAAGAGAACATCGACTTCCACTTCTGCGCCGACCCGCACCAGGCGGTCGCCCAGGCCATCCGGATCAAGCCGACGGTGATCCTCCAGGACCTGATCATGCCCGGTCTCGACGGCCTGACCCTGGTGCGCGAGTACCGCAACAACCCGGCCACCCAGGACATTCCGATCATCGTCCTGTCGACCAAGGAAGACCCGTTGGTCAAAAGCGCGGCCTTTGCCGCCGGTGCCAACGACTACCTGGTCAAGCTGCCGGACAATATCGAACTGGTGGCGCGCATTCGCTACCACTCGCGCTCCTACCTGACCCTGTTGCAGCGCGACGAGGCCTATCGCGCCTTGCGCGTCAGCCAGCAGCAACTGCTCGACACCAACCTGGTGCTGCAGCGGCTGATGAACTCCGACGGCCTCACCGGGTTGTCCAACCGTCGTCATTTCGACGAATACCTGGAGCTGGAATGGCGCCGGGCCATGCGCGAGCAGGCCCAGCTGTCGTTGCTGATGATCGATGTCGACTATTTCAAGTCGTACAACGATACCTTCGGCCACCTGGCGGGTGACGAGGCGCTGCGCAAGGTCGCCGATGCCATTCGCGGCTCCTGCGCACGGCCCAGCGACCTGCCGGCGCGCTATGGCGGCGAGGAGTTCGCCCTGGTGCTTCCCAACACCTCGCCGGGCGGTGCCCGCCTGGTGGCGGAAAAACTGCGCCAGTCGGTGGCGGCGATGAAAATCGCCCACAACATGCCCGAAGCCGACTCCAGCCTGACCGTCAGCATCGGCCTGGCCACCCAGACGCCGGCCATGGGCAGCAACTGCCGGCAACTGATCTCGGCGGCGGACAAGGGCCTGTACCTGGCCAAGCACAACGGCCGCAACCAGGTCCGGGTGGATTGAACCGAGCCTGGCGGCCCGGGTTCGTGTAGGAGCGGGCTTGCCCCGCGATTGCGTACCGGCAATCACAGTGCATCGCGGGGCAAGCCCGCTCCTACGGTGGTTTGGCCCGCACCATTTTCCAAGCCGCCCGACGGGCTGCCGTCGGCTTTCAGACTCGGTTATACTCTCCGGCTTTTCTACAGAATACGCACGAGAGCTGCCCGCCCATGGAAATCCAACCGATCCTGAATACCATCAAGGACCTGACCGAGCGTTCCGAATCTATTCGGGGGTATCTTTGACTACGATCAAAAGCATGAGCGCCTGATCGAAGTCAACCGCGAGCTGGAAGACCCTGCCGTCTGGAACAAGCCCGAGTATGCCCAGGGCCTGGGGCGCGAGCGTGCGCTTCTGGCGCAGGTCGTCGAGACCCTGGACAAGCTGTCCGGTGGCCTGGCCGACTGCAAGGACCTGCTCGACATGGCCGTCGAGGAAGATGACGAAGGCGCCGTCGGCGACGTCATCAGCGAGTTGGAGGGCCTGGACGAGTCCCTGGCCAAGCTCGAATTCCGTCGCATGTTCAGCGGCGAGATGGACATGAACAACGCCTACCTGGACATCCAGGCCGGTTCCGGCGGCACCGAAGCCCAGGACTGGGCCAACATCCTGCTGCGCATGTACCTGCGCTGGGCCGACAAGCGCGGCTTCGATGCCACCATCATCGAACTGTCCGAAGGCGAAGTCGCCGGCATCAAGGGCGCCACCGTGCACATCAAGGGCGAGTACGCCTTCGGCTGGCTGCGCACCGAGATCGGCGTGCACCGCCTGGTGCGCAAGAGCCCGTTCGACTCCGGCGCCCGTCGCCACACCTCGTTCTCGGCGGTGTTCGTGTCCCCCGAGATCGACGACAAGGTCGAGATCGATATCAACCCGTCCGACCTGCGCATCGACACCTACCGCTCCTCGGGTGCCGGTGGTCAGCACGTCAACACCACCGACTCGGCGGTACGTATCACCCACGTGCCGACCAACACCGTGGTGGCCTGCCAGAACGAACGTTCCCAGCACGCCAACAAGGACACCGCCATGAAAATGCTGCGGGCCAAGTTGTATGAGCTGGAAATGCAGAAGCGCAACGCCGCTTCCCAGGCACTGGAAGACAGCAAGTCCGACATCGGCTGGGGCCACCAGATCCGCTCCTATGTACTCGATGACTCGCGCATCAAGGACCTGCGTACCGGCGTCGAGCGCAGCGACTGCCAGAAGGTCCTGGACGGCGACCTCGACCAGTACCTGGAAGCGAGCCTCAAGCAGGGACTGTAAACCGCACACCACCGCCGCGATACGAGGCCATCGGCCCGTATCGCGTGCCCTGCCCGACAAGGGCAACGAATACCTGATGGAAAGAATGACGACATGAGCGACCTCAATCTCGACCCGCAAGACCTGCAACAGGAAGAAAACAACCTGATCGCGCTGCGCAAGGAAAAGCTTGCTGCCGAGCGCGCCAAGGGTAATGCCTTCCCCAACGACTTCCGCCGTGACAGCTACTGCAACGACCTGCAGAAGCAATATGTCGACAAGACCAAGGAAGAGCTGGAAGCTGCAGCGATTCCGGTCAAGGTTGCCGGCCGCATCATGCTCAACCGTGGCTCGTTCATGGTGATCCAGGACATGACCGGTCGCATCCAGGTCTACGTCAACCGCAAGACCCTGCCAGAAGAAACCCTGGCCGCGGTCAAGACCTGGGACCTGGGCGACATCATCGCCGCCGAAGGTACCCTGGCCCGTTCCGGCAAGGGTGACCTGTACGTCGAGATGACCAACGTGCGTCTGCTGACCAAGTCGCTGCGCCCGCTGCCGGACAAGCACCACGGCCTGACCGATACCGAACAGCGCTATCGCCAGCGCTACGTCGACCTGATGGTCAACGAGGAAACTCGTCACACCTTCCGCGTTCGCTCGCAGGTCATCGCCCACATCCGCAACTTCCTGATGGCGCGCGACTTCCTCGAAGTGGAAACGCCGATGCTGCAGACCATCCCCGGTGGTGCCGCGGCCAAGCCGTTCGAAACCCACCACAACGCGCTGGACATGCAGATGTTCCTGCGTATCGCCCCGGAGCTGTACCTCAAGCGCCTGGTGGTCGGTGGCTTCGAGAAAGTCTTCGAAATCAACCGCAACTTCCGTAACGAAGGCGTTTCGACCCGGCACAACCCCGAGTTCACCATGCTCGAGTTCTACCAGGCCCACGCCGACTACGAAGACAACATGGACCTGACCGAGGAGCTGTTCCGCGAACTGGCGCAGCTTGTACTGGGGACTACCGACGTGCCGTATGGCGACAAGGTGTTCCACTTCGGCGAGCCGTTCGTGCGCCTGTCGGTGTTCGACTCGATCCTCAAGTACAACCCCGAGATCACTGCCGCCGACCTCAACGACATCGACAAGGCCCGTGAAATCGCCAAGAAAGCCGGTGCCAAGGTCCTGGGCTTCGAAGGCCTGGGCAAGCTGCAGGTGATGATTTTCGAAGAGCTGGTCGAGCACAAGCTGGAGCAGCCGCACTTCATCACCCAGTACCCGTTCGAAGTCTCGCCGCTGGCCCGTCGCAACGACGAGAATCCGAACGTCACCGACCGTTTCGAGCTGTTCATCGGTGGCCGCGAGATCGCCAACGCCTACTCCGAGCTCAACGATGCCGAAGACCAGGCCGAGCGCTTCATGGCCCAGGTGGCCGAGAAGGACGCCGGTGACGACGAAGCCATGCACTACGATGCCGACTTCGTTCGCGCCCTGGAATACGGCATGCCGCCGACCGCCGGTGAAGGCATCGGTATCGACCGTCTGGTGATGCTGCTGACCAACTCGCCGTCGATCCGCGACGTGATCCTGTTCCCGCACATGCGCCCGCAGGCCTGAGTGTCCTGAACAAGCCGCCTTTCGAGGCGGCTTTTTCTTGTCTGTCGATAATTTTTCATCGGATCCAACCAGGGGGAGACCTGCAGTGACTCCTGCAATGGCTCAACAAGGTGCGGCGGGCGTAGCTACGGCCGTCGCGGAAAGCGTGCAGTACCAGGGCCGCAAGGCCAGTCGCCAGGGCAGCGAACAGCGCCGCCAGGACATCCTCGACGCAGCCATGCGCATTGTCGTGCGCGACGGCGTGCGCGGTGTGCGCCACCGCGCGGTGGCGACCGAGGCCGGGGTTCCGCTGTCGGCGACCACTTACTACTTCAAGGACATCGAGGACCTGCTCACCGACACCTTCGCCCAGTACGTGGAGCGTAGTGCGGCCTACATGGCCAAACTGTGGGAAAGCGCCGAGGTGGTGCTGCGCCAGTTGCTCGCCCAGGGCGACGGCAGCCCGCAGAGCAGGGCACACCTGGCTGATGAGGTGGCGAAGATGACCGCCGATTACGTGCAGCGCCAGTTGCACAATCGCCGCGATTTCCTGATGGCCGAGCAGGCTTTTCGCCAGGAGGCCCTGCTGTGTCCGCGCCTGGCCGAGTTGGTCAGGCTGCACGAGCAGATTCTGCTGCGTGGTACCTGCCAGATGCTCCAGGTCGTGGGCTCGCGCCAGCCGCAGCAGGATGCGCTGGTGTTGACGGCGATTATCGAGCAGATGGAATATCAGGGCCTGCTCGACGGCTCACGCGTCGAGGCGCCTGCGCAGATGCTCGCTATCCTTACCCGGTACCTGCATCTGGTGCTGGCCGCCGCGTGAGGCGCGGCCCTATTTCAAGGAGAACCCGATGAAAGCCAGAAGTCTGCTGTTGGCGCTGTCGTTCCTGCTGCTTGGCGGTTGTCTGGTGACCTTCAATGAGCCGATTCCGGCGAACGAGGCGGCGCCGCGCGCCCTGCTCGGCAAATGGACCAGCAAGGACGCCTGGGGCGAGCCGCTGAACCTGGTGATCAGCCGCAGCGGTGGCAATGCCTACAAGGCCGTGGCCACCGGCAAGGACAAGAAGCACGACGAGTACGCCTTCACCGTGTCCCGACATGGCAATCGCTGGTACCTCTCGGCCGGTGTGCCCAAGCGCCTGGGCGGCAACTTCCTGATCGGCGGGTTCGATGTGATCGACGGCAAGGAGCTGGTGATCTACAACCTCGACGTCGAGCAGGTCAACCAGGCCGTGGAGAAGAAAGAGCTCAGCGGCCGTACCTACGAGGTGCCGGACGACAACGGTGAAGGCGTACTGATCGACAGCCCGGTGGAGCGGGTCATGGCCTACCTGGACGATCCGGCCAACTCCGACCTGTTCATCGAAGTGGCGCGGTTCCAGCGGGCCGGCAAGTAATACTGACGATTCAAGGAGTCAAGGGTGGACGAGTACCAGCAGACGATACGTGCCCTGTCTGATCGCATTGTCCTGGCGCAAACGCCCATTCGCGTGCTCGATGCGGTGAAGTGGGACGATAGCATTCGCCAGGGCTTCCTCAAGGCCAAGGGCCGGGAGATGCCGGCGGTGGATCGCGCCTATTACCTGGCGCGACCGCTGTCGTTCGATTCCAGCGCGGTGAAGCTTGAATTCCAGAACATCGAGCGTGACATCACCCGCCAGCTGGGCCAGTTCAACCCGGTCGGGCAGATCATGCGGCGCATGTGCAAGGAATACCGCATGGTGGTGCGCATGCTCGAGGCGCGTGGCACCGAGGACTTCGGCCTGATCTCCCAGGAACTCTATGGCGCGGCCTCCGATGCCTTCCATGCCGGCGATCCGACCCTGTCGGACCTGGGGCTGATGCTCTCGGATTACCTGAACAACATCGATGGCCGGGGCGATCTCAAGGACGAACCGAAGGACCTCACCGCCAAGCAGGCCGTGGAGATGCTCCAGCGGCGCCTGAACAAAGTGTTCAACGAGGCCGAGGACACCATCCGCGTGTTCGAGTCCGATGGCATCGTCGCCGATGCCGCCGCCGGCGCCGACTACATCAAGATCCGCAGCGACGCCATGTTCAACAGCCGCGACGTGCGCGCCCTGGAGGTCCATGAGGGGCTGGTGCACGTGGGCACCACCTTGAACGGCCTGAACCAGCCGATCTGCACCTTCCTGGCCAAGGGCCCGCCCTCGTCGACCGTGACCCAGGAAGGCCTGGCGATCCTCATGGAGGTGATCGCCTTCGCCTCCTACCCCAGCCGCCTGCGCAAGCTGACCAACCGCACCCGGGCCATCCACATGGTCGAGGAGGGCGCCGATTTCATGCAGATCTACGAGTTCTTCCGCGCCCAGGGCTTTGGCATGCCGGAAAGCTACGGCAACGCCAGCCGGGTGTTCCGCGGCTCGGTGCCCAATGGTCTGCCATTTACCAAGGACTTGTCCTACCTCAAGGGCTTCATCATGGTTTACAACTATATTCAGTTGGCCGTGCGCAAGGGCAAGCTCGAACAGATCCCCTTGCTGTTCTGCGGCAAGACCACCCTTGAAGACATGCGCACGATGCGCCAACTGGTCGATGAAGGCCTGGTGGAACCGCCCAAGTACTTGCCGGAACAGTTCCGCGACCTCAACGCGCTGTCGGCCTGGATGTGTTTCTCCAACTTCCTCAACCACCTGAGCCTGGACCGGATTGAAGCCGACTATTCGAACATTCTCTGAAGCAGGGCGCAGGTGCCTGGGCCTGCTGCTGGTGTTGCTGAGTCTGGGCGGCTGCAGTTCGCTGCTGTTCTATCCCGAGCCCGGCCAGCCGTTCACTCCGGAGAAGGCCAAGCTGCAGTTTCGCGATGTCACCCTGACGGCGGCCGACGGCACTCGCTTGCACGGCTGGTGGCTGCCGGCCAAGGCCGGCGTCGAGGTCAAGGGCACGGTGCTGCACCTGCATGGCAATGGCGGCAACCTGGCCTGGCATCTTGGCGGCAGTTGGTGGTTGCCCGAGCAGGGCTATCAGGTGCTGCTGCTGGATTACCGCGGTTACGGGCTGTCCCAGGGCAAGCCGGCCTTGCCACAGGTTTACCAGGACATCGCCGCCGCCCTCGACTGGCTGGAGCGTGCCCCCGAGGTGCAGGGCAAGCCCCAGGTGTTGTTGGGGCAGAGCCTGGGCGGCGCCATGGCCATCCATTACCTGGCCGAGCATCCGCAGCAGGCCCGCCGCTTCAAGGCCATGGTGTTCGACGGCGTGCCGGCCAGCTATCGCCAGGTCGGACGCTTTGCCCTGAGCAATCACTGGATGACCTGGCCCTTGCAGGTGCCGCTGTCCTGGTTGGTGCCCGACGGCGACAGCGCGATTCATTCGATCGAGCAGCTCAAGGCGACGCCCAAGTTGTTCTTCCACAGCATCGATGATCCGATCGTGCCGCTGGCCAACGGCATCCAGCTGTACCAGGCGGCGCCACCGCCGAGAGTGTTGCAACTGACCCGTGGCGGCCATGTGCAGACCTTTTCCGACAAGACCTGGCGCCAGGTGATGCTGCGCTTTCTCGATGACCCTGAACATTTCAATGGATTGCGGCGCCTGGCCGAAGTCCCTAATTACCCTGACGAGACGTCACAATGAGTGAAGAACGTAACGCGATTCCCCTGATCATCACTGGAGTCTGCAGCATCATCGGTACGGTGGGTGCCCTGTGGTACTACGGCTACCTGCACTTCGCCAAGCCCGAGGATGCCCTGTTGCTGTCGGACTTCACCATGCTCAAGACCATTCCTGGGGAGGACTACAAGATCTCCCTGCAACCGGCGACCCAGGTGGCCCAGTGTGTCGATGGCGTGCTGGTGCTGTTCGATACCGCGCAAAAGGGCCTGACCGGCGTGCTGGTGAACAGCAAGAAGCAGGCGGTGCGCTGCCTGGGCCAGGAAACCCCACAAGAGGTTCAGGAGTAACAACTGCTCGCCGGTGGGAGCGGGCTTGCCCCGCGATTGCGTGCTGGGCGTCACAACGCATCGCGGGTCAAGCCCGCTCCCACATGTCCCCCTGTAGGAGCGGGCTTGCCCCGCGAATAATGCCACTTCAATGCGTTGATTCGTCCTTGCGGCTGTCCATGGCCTGCAGGTAACGACGCGACAGGGCTAGAAAGCGCGGGGTCGGGCCGATGTCTTCGTACAGCGGATCACCTTCCTCGTCGGTGGCGATCACTTGCTGGCCCTTGACGTAGGGGAAGCTGGCTTCCAGTTCCTCCAGGGCCGCTCCCACCAGTTCACCGAGCAGTTCTTCCGGCCGGCGCTTGGGGTACATCTCGGCCAGGGCGGCCAGGCGCGCCGCCGATTCCACATCCAGATGCAGGACGTGGCCGGTGGGGCTCAGGCGACCCTTGGCGTTGCGTTCCCAATGCCGGGCAAGCTCACGGATTTTCATGATGACCTCGTAAAGACCTGGGTATCAGTATTCAGCGTAGTCACTGCACAGCCTTTGGTCTGCCTTGAAAGCATGACCGGTAGTGGGGCACTCTGGTCCCAGAGCGGTTTTCCAGGAATGCCGGAGACAAGGCTGATGACTGATATCGATGTGCGCTTGCGTGAAGATGTTCATCTGTTGGGCGAGTTGTTGGGCGATACCGTGCGCGAGCAGTACGGCGAGGCGTTCCTGCAGAAGATCGAGGCCATTCGCCGCAGCGCCAAGGCCGACCGCAGTGGCAGCGCCGAGCAGTTGAGTTCGACCCTGGGCGACCTTGCCGAAGACGAATTGCTGCCGGTGGCCAGGGCCTTCAACCAGTTCCTCAACCTGGCCAACATCGCCGAGCAGTACCAGTTGATCCGCCGTCGTGATGCCGGCCAGCCCGAGCCCTTCGAAGCCCGGGTGTTGCCCGAACTGCTGGCGCGGCTCAAGGCCGCCGGGCACAGTGAAGATGCCCTGGCGCGCCAGCTGGGCAAACTCAATATCGAATTGGTGCTGACCGCGCACCCCACCGAAGTGGCGCGCCGTACGCTGATCCAGAAGTACGACGCCATCGCCGCGCAGCTGGCCGCCCAGGATCACCGCGATCTGATACCGGCCGAGCGCGAGCAGATCCGCACCCGCCTGCAGCGGTTGATCGCCGAGGCCTGGCACACCGAAGAAATCCGCCGCACCCGGCCGACGCCGGTGGACGAAGCCAAATGGGGCTTTGCGGTCATCGAACACTCGCTCTGGCAGGCCATTCCCCATCACCTGCGCAAGGTCGACAAGGCCCTGCATGAGGCCACCGGCCTGCGCCTGCCGCTGGAGGCCGCACCGATCCGTTTCGCCTCGTGGATGGGTGGCGACCGCGACGGCAACCCCAATGTCACTGCGCCCGTGACCCGTGAAGTCCTGTTGCTGGCGCGCTGGATGGCCGCCGACCTGTTCTTGCGTGATATCGACTCCCTGGCTGCCGAGCTGTCCATGCAGCAAGCCAGCGACGCCCTCCGGGCCAGGGTCGGCGACTCGGCCGAGCCTTACCGCACGCTGCTCAAGCAGTTGCGTGACCGCCTGCGCGAAACCCGTGCCTGGGCGCAGAGTGCCCTGACTACGCCACATGCGCCGTCGCCCCTGGTATTGCAGGACAACCAGGAACTGTTCGAACCCCTGCAGCTGTGCTTCGACTCGCTGCACGCCTGCGGCATGGGCGTGATTGCCGACGGCCCGCTGCTCGACTGCCTGCGCCGGGCGGTGACCTTTGGCCTGTTCCTGGTGCGCCTGGACGTGCGCCAGGACGCTGCACGGCATACCGCGGCGCTCAGTGAAATCACCGATTACCTGGGCCTGGGGCGCTATGCCGACTGGGACGAAGAGGCGCGCATCGCCTTCCTCCAGCAGGAACTCAACAGCCGGCGGCCACTGCTGCCGGGTTACTTCAAACCCCAGGCCGACACCGCCGAAGTGCTCGCCACCTGCCGCGAGATCGCCGCGGCGCCGGCGGCCTCGCTGGGCTCCTATGTGATTTCCATGGCCGGCGCCGCTTCCGACGTGCTCGCTGTGCAACTGTTGCTCAAGGAAGCCGGCGTACTGCGCCCGATGCGCGTGGTGCCGTTGTTCGAAACCCTGGCCGACCTCGATAACGCTGGCCCGGTGATGGAGCGCCTGCTCGGTTTGCCGGGCTACCGCAGTGGCTTGCATGGCCCGCAGGAAGTGATGATCGGTTATTCCGACTCGGCCAAGGATGCCGGCACCACGGCCGCGGCCTGGGCGCAGTACCGGGCCCAGGAGACGCTGGTGCGCATCTGCCGTGAGCAGCAGGTCGAGTTGCTGCTGTTCCATGGTCGTGGTGGCACCGTCGGGCGCGGCGGCGGTCCGGCCCATGCGGCGATCCTGTCGCAGCCGCCAGGCTCGGTGGCGGGGCGCTTCCGTACCACCGAGCAGGGCGAGATGATCCGCTTCAAGTTCGGCTTGCCGGATATCGCCGAGCAGAACCTCAACCTGTACCTGGCCGCCGTGCTCGAAGCGACCCTGCTGCCGCCACCGCCGCCGCAACCGGCCTGGCGCGAACTGATGGACCAATTGGCCGCCGACGGGGTCAAGGCCTACCGTGGGGTGGTGCGCGACAACCCCGAGTTCGTCGAGTACTTCCGCCAGTCCACCCCGGAACAGGAACTGGGGCGCCTGCCTTTGGGCAGCCGACCGGCCAAGCGCCGCGCCGGTGGTATCGAAAGCCTGCGGGCGATCCCGTGGATCTTCGGCTGGACCCAGACCCGCCTGATGTTGCCGGCCTGGCTGGGCTGGGAAGCGGCGCTGAACAACGCCCTGGCTCGCGGGCAAGGTGAGTTGCTGGCGCAGATGCGCGAGCAGTGGCCGTTCTTCCGCACCCGCATCGACATGCTGGAGATGGTCCTGGCCAAGGCCGACAGCGATATCGCCCGATCCTACGACCAACGTCTGGTGCAACCAGAACTGCGACCTTTGGGTGCACATTTGCGCGACCTATTGTCGCAGGCGTGCGCGGTGGTGCTGGGTCTGACCGGGCAGCCGGTGCTACTGGAACATAGCCCTGAGACCCTGGAATTCATCCGCTTGCGCAACACCTACCTGGACCCGCTGCATCTATTGCAGGCCGAGTTGCTGGCCCGTTCGCGCAGCCGCGAAGCCGCTCTGGACAGCCCGCTGGAGCAGGCGTTGCTGGTTACCGTGGCGGGTATCGCGGCGGGTTTGCGCAATACCGGCTGAGCACGGGTTGCGATGGCCCGGCCCTGCCGTGAGGCGGACAAGAGTGCTTGCAAAGCAACAGGTTGCGCTGGGCGCAACCTGCGGCTGGCAGAGTCGATGCGTGGGGTTTTTTCCGACTTTCGACCGCTTGTGTGGCATTAAAGCGCTGTGTATCTTGAGCAGCCTTTTGACCAATTTGTGGTCATGACCCAATTCCGGACTTGGCCCTCTGCGCCGACTCCATTGATTTGCTTACAAAAATGAGGAGCACAAGATGCGCGTAATTCTGCTGGGAGCTCCCGGGGCCGGTAAAGGTACTCAGGCACAGTTCATCACCGAAAAATTCGGTATTCCACAGATTTCCACCGGCGACATGCTGCGCGCCGCCGTCAAGGCCGGCACCCCGCTGGGCCTGGAACTGAAAAAAGTCATGGATGCCGGCCAGCTGGTCTCCGACGAGCTGATCATCAGCCTGGTCAAGGAACGCATCGCCCAGCCTGACTGCGCCAAAGGCTGCCTGTTCGACGGTTTCCCACGCACCATTCCACAGGCTGAGGCCATGGTTGCTGCGGGCGTCGACATCGACGCCGTGGTCGAGATCGCCGTCGACGACGAAGAGATCGTCGGTCGCATGGCCGGTCGCCGCGTGCACCTGGCTTCGGGTCGTACCTACCACATCCAGTACAACCCGCCGAAGGTCGAAGGCAAGGACGACGCCACCGGCGAAGACCTGATCCAGCGTGATGACGACAAGGAAGAGACCGTGCGTCATCGCCTGTCGGTCTATCACACCCAGACCAAGCCACTGGTGGACTTCTACCAGAAGCTGTCGGCCGCCAACGCCGGCAAACCGAAGTACAGCCGCATCGAAGGCGTCGGCTCGGTCGAAGCCATCACCGCCAAGGTCCTGGCAGCCCTGAGCTGATCAGTACCCTCTGGTGCAGACAACGGCCCGCTTGCGGGCCGTTGTTGTTTATAATGCCGCTCTTTTTTCATTTGCCTGGATACACCGATGACCACCTTGCTGGCCCTGGATACCGCCACTGAAGCCTGCTCCGTTGCCTTGCTGCATGACGGCAAGGTTTCCAGCCATTACGAGGTGATCCCGCGCCTGCATGCGCAGAAGCTGCTGCCGATGATCCAGCAGTTGCTGGCCGACGCCGGCACCACGTTGTCGGCGCTCGACGCCATTGCCTTCGGCCGTGGCCCGGGCGCCTTCACCGGCGTGCGCATCGCCATCGGCGTGGTCCAGGGCCTGGCCTTCGCCCTGGAGCGTCCGGTGCTGCCGGTGTCCAACCTGGCGGTGCTGGCCCAGCGGGCCCTGCGCGAGCGGGGCGTCTCGCAGGTGGCGGCGGCCATCGATGCGCGCATGGATGAAGTGTACTGGGGCTGCTACCAGGCGGTAGCCGGCGAGATGCGCCTGGTCGGCAGCGAAGCGGTGTTGGCGCCAGAGCGGGCACAACTGCCTGCCGATGCCAGCGGCGAGTGGTTCGGTGCCGGTACCGGCTGGAACTACGCCGAGCGCATCGGCGTTACCCCGAGCGGTCACGACGCCACCCTGCTGCCCCATGCCCAGGACCTGCTGACCCTGGCCACCTTCGCCTGGCAGCGGGGCGAGGCGATTGCCGCCGACCTCGCCCAGCCGGTCTACCTGCGCGACAACGTGGCGACGCCCAAGGCTCGCTGAGTGCACTTCGTCGGTTATTCCCAGGCCAAATAAAACCTTTTGCCCGATCTGTGGTCCAGTTATCAGTCAGGCATTAGCGAAGGATCACTGGTGCTGCTAAATTGCCATCAGTGCTTCCGAGTAGATCGCCATGCGAATCGACGGTTTTTCCTCACAGTCCTATCCGATCAAGCGAGCCCCGCGCAAAGCGCCGGTGCGTAACGATGACGTGGACGAGGACCTGCCGGGCGAATACGAAGTGCAGCCCCAGGCCAGCTCCGGCCAGGCGCGCAGTTCCGGTCTGCCGGCCCGCCAGCAGGACATGATCTTCCCCCGGGCGCGGGACAAGCGCACCGCCCAGGCCCTGGCCAGCTACCTGACCACCTCGGGGTTTGTCGACTGGGAGATGGAAGTGCTGGGGCTGGACCTGTACATTTGATGGATGAGTCTGTCCACACTGCCTTATTTTCTCGGTTGCCCGTCCTGGAGTGAAAACGCCTGGCGCGAGTACCTGTACCCCGCAGACGCCAAGAGCGGCGATTTTCTCGGCCTCTACAGCCAGGTCTTCAATGCCGTTGAAGGCAACACCACCTTTTATGCCCGCCCGGCCCCGGCGACCGTCGAACGCTGGGCCCGGATCATGCCTGCGCATTTTCGCTTCACTGCCAAGTTTCCCGGTGACATCAGTCATGGCGGCGACCTGCGCGGGCAGCTGACGGCGGCGCAGACCTTCATCGAATTGCTCAAGCCCCTGGGCGAGCGCGTGGCCCCTTACTGGCTGCAATTGCCGGCGACTTTCGGCCCGGTGCGGCTGGGGGAGCTGGTGACCTTTCTCGACGAACTCGACGTGCCCATTGCCGTCGAGGTGCGCAACGATGCCTTCTTCGCCCGGGGCGATGAAGAGCGCCTGCTCAACCGCCTGCTGCTCGACCGTGGCATCGAGCGCATCTGCCTGGACCCGCGCGCCTTGTTCAGTTGCACCTCGCGCGAGCCGGGCGTGTTGCATGCCCAGGCGAAAAAGCCACGTGTGCCGCCGCGCCCGACAGCCTTCAGCCAGCACCCGCAGGTGCGCTTCATCGGTCACCCGGAACTGCACGCCAACGAATCCTATCTACTACCATGGCTGGACAAGGTCGCTGCCTGGATCGAGGAAGGGCGCAGCCCTTATGTTTTCCTGCATACTGCCGACAACCGCCTGGCCGCAGCCCTGGCCCAGCGCTTTCATCGCGGACTGATGGAGCGCCTGCCGGGACTGGCGGCCTTGCCTGAACTGGACAGGACGCCTGAGGCCGAACAGCTCGGCCTGCTCTGAACGCGTCCTGCCGCTTGCCCGGGAGCCGTGATCATGGATGTACAAACCCTGCGTGCCCAAGCCTTCAAAGCCCTGCATGAGCGTGACACGGCCTTCGTCATTCCCAACCCCTGGGATGCCGGGTCCGCCAAGCTGCTGGCGAGCCTGGGGTTCGAGGCCCTGGCCACCACCAGTGCCGGTCTTGCCTTCTCGCTGGGGCGGCCGGATGCCGAAGGGGCGATGACACTGGCCGAGACCCTGGACAACGCCCGCGCCATTGCCGATGCCACGGCCTTGCCGGTGGCGGCCGACCTGGAAAACGGCTTCAGCGATGACCCTGAAGGCTGCGCCGCGGCCATTGTGCAGGCCGCGCAGGCAGGCCTGGTGGGCGCTTCCATCGAAGATGCCAGCGGTAATCCCGAGGAGCCGATCTACAGCTTCCATCACGCCGTGGCACGCGTCGAAGCCGCAGTGGCTGCCGCCCGCAGCCTGGACTTTCCCTTCGTGCTCTGCGCCCGGGCCGAGAACCTGCTGCATGGCTGCCAGGACCTGGATGACACCATTGCCCGCCTGCAGGCCTTTGCCGAAGCCGGCGCCGATGTGCTCTACGCGCCCGGTCTGCGTACCGCAGAGGAAATCCGCGCCGTGGTCCAGGCCGTGGCACCCAAGCCTGTGAACGTGTTGATGGGCATGGCTGGGGTGGACTTGAGCGTCAACCAGTTGCAGGACCTGGGGGTGCGGCGCATCAGCGTCGGCTCGTCACTGGCCCGGGCAGCCTATGGCGCGTTTTTTCGGGGGGCCGAGGAAATCATGCACCAGGGTCGTTTCAGCTACGGTGAACAGGCGCTCCCATTCGATCAGTTGAACCGATTGTTCCGACGTTGAAGCGGGATGGGCGGTCGCTGAAACTCAGGCAGCGATGCGCACGTTGTTCAGCACCACCGGGCGGGCCCAGCGGGTGTCGAAGTCCAGTGCCGATTGCTGGGCCACCAGGGTAGGTGCGTCGAACGGCTCGGGCGCCTTGTCCAGCAGGTCCATCTCGAATTCGGCGATCGGCAGATACAGCGACTTGGGCTCAGGGCCAGGGCCTGGCTCGGGCAGCGGGTGGCCCTGGCTCATGACCACCGGGCGCACCCAGCTGTTGCTGATGTCCAGCTGGCGCTGTTGCTCGATCAGTTCGGCGTCGCTGAAGGGCGGGGCGAGCTTTTCCAGCAGCTCGGGCTCGAACTCGGCAATCGGCAGGAACAGCGGCTCGGGCGGGGCGATCTCGGTGTCCTGGACATTGCACAGGCGCTGGCTATGGATCTGCGCCAGCACCTGGGTGCCGCCCAGAGGCTCCCCGGTGAGTTTGTCGACGGGGGCGGGCGAGAAGCTGCCCGGTTCACTGCCTTCAGCCTGCTGCTCGGCCAGGGCGCGGGCAAAGAAATCCTGCCACAGGTGGCTGACGCCGCCCAATGCCTGGGTGTTGTGCCGGCCATAATTGCCTACGGGCGATAAATAGCCTGAGCTGAGCTGAAGAATATCGGTCATGGCAGTCGCAGGCCGTCCCGGTCTGGCAAAATAGCGAATACTGCGTATATCGGCCGCGGCCGACGATCATTTAATTTTTTTGAGTACAGGATGTGAAGGTGGAGCAACAGGCGGACGGCGGTATCCGGGTCGAGGCGCTGACGGCCGAGTATCAGGCGCAAGCCGAAGAGTGGGCACGGCGCCTGGACCTGCCTCTGGAAGACGACACGGCCGGGTTTGCCGTGCAGGTGGGCGTCGATGGCCTGCAGATCCAGCAGTTGGGGCCGCAGGCACCCGGGCCTGTGCGGGTCGACTTCGTCGAGGGCGCGGCGGCGCACCGGCGGGTGTATGGCGGCGGCAGCGGGCAGATGATCGCCAAGGCCGTGGGCATCGCCCAGGGCGTGCGCCCGCAGGTGCTCGATGCCACGGCCGGGCTGGGCAAGGATGCGTTCGTGCTGGCCAGCCTGGGCTGCCAGATGACCCTGATCGAGCGCCAGCCGCTGGTTGCCGCGCTGCTCCAGGACGGCCTGGCCCGCGCCGCCAGCGATGCCGAGGTCGGTCCTATCGTCGCACGCATGCAGCTGCTGACCGGCAATGCCATCGAGCGCATGCGCAGCTGGCAGGGCGAGCCGCCCCAGGTGATCTACCTCGACCCGATGTTCCCGCACCGCGACAAGAGCGCCCTGGTGAAAAAGGAAATGCGCGTGTTCCGCCCGTTGGTGGGAGACGATCTGGATGCGCCGGCCTTGCTCGAAGCCGCCCTGGCCCTGGCCAGCCACCGGGTGGTGGTCAAGCGTCCGCGCAAGGCGCCGATCATCGACGGGCCAAAGCCGAGCCACAGCCTGGAAGGCAAGTCGAGCCGCTACGACATCTACCCGAAAAAAGCCCTCAAGGGCTGATCAGGGGCGATACGCGCGCATGAACATCTCCACCACTTCGTGCACATGGGCCTGGGCGGCATCGGCGTCCAGGGCCGGGGCATAGCCGAGCAACAGGCGGTAGTTCGGCGCGCCCTTGAGCAGGCAGAAGAAGTGTTCCGCCGCCCTGTCGGGGTGCTCGATACGCAGCAGGTTGCGCTGGTCGACCCGCTGCAGCAACGCCTCCATCTCGCGCAGGACCCGCAACGGGCCGGCTTCGAAGAAAATCTGGCTGAGCTTGGGGTCCTGGGCGCCCAGGGTCATGATCAGGCGGGTCAGCTGCACGGACTGGTCGCTGCTGATCAATGCCTGAAAACCACAACCGATGTTGAACAGTACCTGCTCCAGCGGCACGTTGTCGGGCAGCTCGAAGATCAGCTCCGGCAGCTGCGCCGTGCAGGTGGCCGAGATCGCCGAGGTGAACAGCGTCTCCTTGTCGGTGAAGTGGCTGTAGACCGTCAGTTTTGAAACACCTGCCGCTGTCGCGACCGCATCCATGCTGGTGCTGGCATAGCCAAGGGTAAGAAACAGCTGCTTGGCCGCCTCGAGAATGGCCTGGCGCTTGGCCAGGTCTTTGGGCCGGCCAGGGCCGGCGGGAGCGGTGAGATCGTTGGGCATGGGGGCGTTTAAAGGTTCCAGTAGGTGCATATGGTACATCGCCGGCCCGGCCCGGGCTGGCAGTTATCGACATAAGGGAGACGTGTTAATACGTTTTTTCTCTTGGGCCGACGCTTCCCCGGTGTGGTTCCCTGATTTAATATACTCGCGAGTATAAATATTCCAAGCGTCACTCGCGAAAGGTCATTCATCATGTTGCGCCATGCCTTGCCCCTCGCCCTGCCCATCGCTCTTGCCGCGCTGCTGTCTGCCTGCGGGCAGGAGAGTGCGCCGCAGACGTCCCTGCGCCCCGCCATGGTGGTGCAGCCGCAGCCGGCCAGTGCCGCCGCCGACAGCTACCCGGGCGAGGTGCGCGCGCGCTTCGAGCCGGAGCTGGCGTTTCGCATCGGTGGCAAGGTCAGCAAGCGCCTGGTCGAGGAAGGGCAGCGGGTCAAGGCCGAGCAGCCGCTGGCCGAGCTGGACCCGCAGGACGTGCGCCTGCAGCTGGAAGCCAGCCGCGCGCAACTGGCCGCCGCCGAAGCCAACCTGAGCCTGGTCAAGGCCGAACGCGATCGCTACAAGACCCTGATGGACCGGCAGATGGTCAGCCGCTCCCAGTTCGACAATGCCGAAAACCTCTATCGTGCCGGCCAGGCCCGGCTCAAGCAGGTGCGCGCCGAGTTCGACGTGGCCGGCAACCAGGCCGAGTACGCGGTGCTGCGGGCTTCCCAGGACGGAGTGATTGCCAAGCGCCAGGTGGAAGTGGGGCAAGTGGTGTCCGCCGGTCAGACCGTGTTCACCCTGGCCGCAGATGGCGAGCGTGAAGTGCTGATCGGCCTGCCGGAGCAGCAGTTCGGTCGCTTCAAGGTCGGCCAGGCGGTGTCGGTTGAGCTCTGGTCACAACCGGACGAACGTTTCACTGGTCGTATCCGCGAGCTGTCGCCATCGGCCGATCCACGCTCGCGCACCTTCGCCGCACGTATCGCCTTCAGCGCCGGCAAGGTTCCGGCCGAGCTGGGCCAGAGCGCCCGAGTCTATATCCAGCATGCCGAACAGGTGCCGCTGTCGGTGCCGCTGTCGGCGCTGACCGCGGAGAATGGCCAGACCTACGTCTGGCGCGTGGACGCCAATAACACCCTCAAGCGTGTACCGGTGCGGGTGGGCGCCTATGGCGAAAGCAGTGTTCCGGTGCTCGAAGGCCTCAATGCCTCGGACTGGGTAGTGGCGGCCGGCGTACATGTGCTCCAGGAGGGGCAACAGGTACGTCCGGTGGATCGTTCCAATCGTGTGGTGAATCTGGCGGCCAAGGAGTAAGTCCCGATGGGTTTCAACCTTTCCGCCTGGGCCCTGCGCAATCGGCAGATCGTACTGTTTTTGATGATTCTTCTGGCGGTGGTCGGCGCCTTGTCCTACACCAAGCTGGGGCAGAGCGAAGACCCGCCATTCACCTTCAAGGCCATGGTGATCCGCACCAACTGGCCGGGGGCCAGCGCCGAGGAAGTCTCGCGCCAGGTCACCGAGCGCATCGAAAAGAAGCTGATGGAGACCGGCGAGTACGAGAAGATCGTGTCCTTCTCGCGCCCCGGCGAGTCCCAGGTCACCTTCATGGCCCGCGACTCCATGCATTCAGCCGATATCCCCGAGCTGTGGTACCAGATCCGCAAGAAGGTCGCCGATATCCGCCATACCCTGCCGCCAGGGATCCAGGGGCCGTTCTTCAACGACGAGTTCGGCACCACCTTCGGCAACATCTATGCGCTGACCGGCGAAGGTTTCGACTATGCCGTGCTCAAGGACTATGCCGACCGGGTGCAGATCCAGCTGCAACGGGTCAAGGACGTGGGCAAGGTCGAGTTGCTGGGCCTGCAGGACGAGAAGATCTGGATCGAGCTGTCCAACCTCAAGCTGGCCACCCTCGGCCTGCCGCTGGCCGCCGTGCAACAGGCCCTGGAAGAGCAGAACGCGGTCAGTACCGCAGGCTTTTTCGAGACCCCCAGCGAGCGCCTGCAACTGCGGGTGAGCGGGCGCTTCGATACCGTCGAGCAGATCGAACAGTTTCCGATCCGGGTCGGTGATCGTACTTTCCGTATCGGCGATGTGGCGCAGGTGCGCCGTGGTTTCAACGACCCGCCCGCACCGCGCATGCGCTTCATGGGCGAAAACGCCATCGGCCTGGCCGTGTCGATGAAACCCGGCGGCGATATCCTGGTGCTGGGCAAGGCCCTGGAAACCGAGTTCGCCCGCATCGCCCACAACCTGCCGGCCGGTATGGAGTTGCGCAAGGTCTCCGACCAGCCGGCTGCGGTGAAGACCGGCGTCGGCGAGTTCGTCCAGGTGCTGGTCGAGGCCCTGGCCATCGTTCTGGTGGTGAGCTTCTTCTCCCTGGGGATGCGCACCGGTCTGGTGGTGGCCCTGGCCATCCCGCTGGTGCTGGCGATGACCTTCGCCACCATGTACTACCTGGGGATCGGCCTGCACAAGATCTCCCTGGGCGCGCTGGTACTGGCCCTGGGCTTGCTGGTGGATGATGCGATCATTGCCGTCGAGATGATGGCGATCAAGATGGAGCAGGGCTTCGACCGCCTCAAGGCCGCCAGCTATGCCTGGACCAGCACCGCATTCCCGATGCTCACCGGCACCCTGATCACCGCGGCAGGCTTCCTGCCGATCGCTACCGCGCAATCCGGCACCGGTGAATATACCCGCTCGATCTTTCAGGTGGTGACCATCGCCTTGCTGGCCTCCTGGGTCGCCGCGGTGGTCTTTGTCCCTTACCTGGGCGAGCGCCTGCTGCCTGACCTGGCCAAGCTGCATGCGGCCAAGCATGGTACCGCCGACGGCGGCCCGGACCCCTACGGCACGCCGTTCTACCAGCGGGTACGACGCCTGGTGGGCTGGTGCGTGGAGCAGCGCAAGACGGTGATCGTGGCGACCATCGCGCTGTTCGTCGGCAGTATCCTGCTGTTCCGTTTCGTGCCCCAGCAGTTCTTCCCGGCCTCCGGGCGGCTGGAACTGATGGTCGACCTGAAGCTGGCCGAGGGGGCGTCGCTGAGCAACACCACCGAACAGGTCAAGCGCCTGGAAGCGATGCTCAAGGAGCGCACCGGGATCGACAACTACGTGGCCTATGTCGGCACCGGTTCACCACGCTACTACCTGCCGCTGGACCAGCAACTGCCGGCGGCCAGCTTTGCCCAGTTCGTGGTGCTGGCCAAGACCATCGAAGAACGCGAAGCCCTGCGCAGCTGGTTGATCAGCACCCTCGACGAGCAGTTCCCCGACCTGCGCTCGCGGGTCACGCGCCTGGAGAACGGTCCGCCCGTGGGCTACCCGGTGCAGTTCCGCGTCACCGGCGAGCACATCGAGCAAGTGCGGGCCCTGGCGCGCAAGGTGGCGGCCAAGGTGCGCGAGAACCCCCATGTGGTCAACGTGCACCTGGACTGGGAGGAGCCGAGCAAGGTGGTCTACCTGAACATCGACCAGGACCGCGCCCGCGCCCTGGGGGTGAGCACCGCCAACCTGGCTAAATTCCTGCAGAGTTCGCTGACCGGCTCCTCGGTCAGCCAGTTCCGCGAAGACAACGAGCTGATCGAGATCCTCCTGCGCGGCACCCAGCAGGAGCGCACCGAGCTGGCCAACCTGCCGAGCCTGGCGGTGCCCACCGACAATGGTCGCAGCGTGGCCCTGTCGCAGGTGGCGACCCTGGAGTACGGCTTCGAGGAAGGCATCATCTGGCACCGCAACCGCCTGCCTAACGTCACGGTACGGGCCGATATCTACGGCAAGGAGCAGCCGGTCACCCTGGTCAAGCAGATCCTGCCGACCCTGGACCCGGTTCGCGCCGAACTGCCCGATGGCTACCTGCTGGAAGTGGGCGGCACGGTGGAAGACTCCACCCGCGGGCAGAAGTCGGTGAACGCCGGTGTGCCGCTGTTCATCGTGGTGGTGCTGACCTTGCTGATGCTGCAGCTGCGCAGCTTCTCGCGCACGGTGATGGTGTTCCTTACCGCGCCCTTGGGGTTGATCGGCGTGACTCTGTTCCTGCTGGTGTTCCGCCAGCCGTTCGGCTTTGTCGCGATGCTCGGGACCATTGCCCTGTCGGGGATGATCATGCGCAACTCGGTGATCCTGGTCGATCAGATCGAACAGGACATCGCTGCTGGTCTTGACCGCTGGCAGGCAATCATCGAGGCGACGGTCAGGCGTTTCCGGCCGATCGTGCTGACCGCCCTGGCGGCGGTGCTGGCGATGATCCCGCTGTCGCGCAGCGTGTTCTTCGGGCCGATGGCGGTGGCGATCATGGGCGGGTTGATCGTGGCGACGGCACTGACGCTGTTGTTCCTGCCGGCGCTGTATGCGGCGTGGTTCAGGGTGAAGAAGGGCTGAAGTGCTGATCGCGGGGCAAGCCCGCTCCTACGGTATTGTAGGAGCGGGCTTGCCCCGCGATGCTTTTCGAACTACAGCACGCCAAACACCTTCTTGGCCATGCTGGTCGCCGCTGCCGCCGGGTTCTGGCGAATGCTTTCTTCCTGCTTGGCAATCATCTCGAACAGGCCGTTGAGCGCCTGCTCGGTCACGTAGCCTTCGACATTGGCGTTCTTGGCATCCAGCACGCCCAGGCTCGCGGCTTGCCCGGCGAAGCTGTTGTACTGCTGGGCCAGGCCGACCTGATCGGTGGCTTGCTTGACGATCGGCAGGAACTTGGCGCGGATCTGCTCGCGGCTGGTCTTGTCCAGGTACTGGGTGGCCGAGTCGGTGCCGCCACTCAAGATGCCCTTGGCGTCTTCGACGGTCATTTTCTTCACGGCATCGACCAGCAGCGCCTGGGCCTGGGGCACGGCGGCTTCGGCGGCCTGGTTCATGCTGGCTTCCAGTTGCTCGACCTGGGCACCCATGCCGAATTTCTTCATGGTCTTGGCCGCCTTGCCCAGGTTGCCCGGCAGTTCGATGCGCACATCGGGGTTGCTGCTGAAGCCGCCCGGGGTACCCAGTTGTTTGACGGCAACCTGCGCACCCTGGGTCAGGGCGTCCTTGAGGCCGGTAGAGGCGTCTTTCTGGGTCAGGTCGGTGAGCGACAGCGCCATGGCACTGGCCGAGAGCAGCAGGCCGGCACACAGGCCGGTGAAGGTGAGAGCGGGGCGAAACATGGCAGCATCCTTATCAGCGGTTGGAACGGGCAATCAGCGAACGGCGTCGACCTTGATCCGCAGCGGTTGCGGGTCGTTGCCATCCAGTTGCACGCCATGGTGCTCGGTGTTGATGAACAGCAGCTTGCCGTCCAGTTCGATCCGCGCGCTGACCGCATAGCGGTGGCCAGGCTTGATCTGGGCCGGGTCGTAGCTCAGGTGGAAAGGCAGTGGCACCTGGCCTTTGACCGGGCCGTTCTGGCTGGCCAGGGTAACGGCGGGGGCGTCCATCAGCGAAACGTCCTGCAGGCTGACGCTCAAGGTGGCGGCAGGCGGCAGGGCGATGCGTTGCAAGTAGTAGACCTCGCCGTCGAGCGAGGCCTTGGGGGCAGGGGTAGTGCTTGAGCAAGCAGTGAGCAGGGCGCCTAGGCACAGCGTCAGCAGTTTCTTCATTGGAGCTCCATTCAATTGATGTCGACAGTTTCATCGACTTCCTTGAACTTTAACGGATTTTCCGCTGGAGATCAGTCAAAACGGCCACTGCTTGCCGGAATCACCCTCGATCGGTGGAAACCTGTTCCATCCTCAGGTGCACCGGTTTGCCAGGCAACTTGTTCAGGTCAACGGTGTGGGCACTGGTGCTGGTCCAGATCAGCCGTCCTTCATGCTCGATGCGAGCACGAACGCTGTAGACGTGATTGTCTTTGATCACGCTGGGGTCGTAGCGCAACTTGAAGGTGAAGGGGACGCCATTGTCGGTACGCAGACTCTGGCTGGCCAGGGTCAGCGCAGCTACATCCTGACGGGAGACGTCCTCGAGATTGACGCTGACCAGCACTTCGCCAGGCAGGGCCATACGCTCGAGGTAGAAGACTTCGACTTCAAGGCAGGGGGTGATTTCGTTGTTCATGATGAATCTCCAGGATAGGGTGAGTGTGTGGCTGGACCACCCTATCGCCGGAGGATTCGTTGAGTCAGAGGGAAGTGGTTTCTGCCGGTTCTTCTCGCTGCAAGGCAACCTGGCGAATCGACAGGCGCACCTCCGCCGACAGTACGCGCTTGGCCGCACCTTCGGCCAGTTCGCTGAGTTTTTCGTGGTAGCCCAGCTTGCCGTTGCTGTCGGGACGCAGCACGCCCTGCTCGATCTGGGTCTGGATGAAGTGGCGGAACAGGGTCTTGTCGAAGAATTCCGGGGCATTGAGCCCGTGCAGGATCGACAGGCGCTGGGCCATGACCACGCACAGGTCTTCCAGTTCTTCGGCGCTGAGGCTGTGCTGGCCGCTGTTGAGCAGCAGGGCGGTGGCCATGTAGAAGCGTTGCAGGGTCTGGGTGATCGCCCGGGCCAGCAGGGTCAGCAGCACGAACTGCCGTGAACTGGGCGCCGGGCGCAGGTACACGCCGTTCTCGAAACGCAGCAGGCCCTGGTCGATGAAGGCTTGCAGCCACTGGTCGATGACCGCGTCCAGGGTGTCGAGCTCCCAGCGAATGAACAGCTCCGACTGCAGGTAGGGGTACAGCGCCCGGGTGTACTGCAGGATCATCTCGCGGCTCATCCGCGAACTGCTGAGGAAGAAGCTCGCCAGCAGCGCCGGCAGGGCAAAGATGTGCAGGACGTTGTTGCGGTAGTAGGTCATCAGTACCGCGTTCTGTTCGTCCAGGTAGAGGATCCTGCCCAGTGCGTCGCTCTGTTCGGCCAGCAGGTCCATGCCCCCGACGTGCTTGATCAGCGCCAGGCCGTCGCCCTCGGGCAAGGTGGTGTGCGGCGAGTAGGGCACCTGGCGCAGCAGTGCCAGGTACAGGTCCAGCACCCGCGCCAGGGCGCGCTCGTCCAGGGCCAGGCGGCTGGTGGACAACAGCGCCAGGGCCACCAGGTTGACCGGGTTGATCGCCGCCGCTTCGTTCATGTGGCGGGCGACTTTTTCACCCAGGCGCGAGGTCGTCTCGTTGAGCCAGGCCGGGCGGAACTGTGGTGCGTGGGTCTGTTCGCGCCAACCAGGTTGCTGCTGGTCGAGGAAGGCGCCCAGGCGAATCGGCTCGCCGAAGTTCACCGCCACCTGGCCGAAGCGCTGCTTGAGGGCGCCCAGCACCTTGAAGATGTCGAAGATCGACTCTTTCTTCTTGCTGGCACCGCGCAGTTCGCCCAGGTAGGTGCGACCTTCGAGCACACGTTCGTAGCCGATATACACCGGAACGAAGACGATCGGCGTGCGCGAGGAGCGCAGGTAGCTGCGCAGGGTGATGGCCAGCATGCCGGTTTTCGGCTGCAACATGCGCCCGGTGCGCGAACGGCCGCCCTCGACGAAGTACTCCACCGGAAAGCCCTTGGTGAACAGGGTATGCAGGTACTCATTGAACACCGCGGTGTACAGCGGGTTGCCCTTGAAGGTGCGGCGCATGAAGAAGGCGCCGCCACGGCGCAGCAGGCCGCCGATTACAGGCATGTTGAGATTGATCCCGGCGGCGATGTGCGGCGGGGTCAGGCCGTTGCGGAACAACAGGTAGGACAGCAGCAGGTAATCCATATGGCTGCGGTGGCAGGGCACATAGATCACCTCATGGCCCGGGGCGATGCCCTGCACCTGCTCGATGTTGTTGACCTTGATGCCGTCGTAGATCTTGTTCCAGAACCAGCTCAGTACCACTTCCATGAAGCGGATGGCGGTGTAGGTGTAGTCCGAGGCGATCTCGTTGCCGTAGCGCAGGGCCTGGGCCTCGGCCTTGGCCAGCGGGATGTTCTCGCGTTCGGCCTCATCGGCAATGGCCTGGCGTACCAGCGGGTCGTGGACCAGGCCCTTGACCAGGTTGCGCCGGTGCGAGATGTCCGGGCCGATGACCGCGGTCTTGAGGTTGCGAAAGTGCACCCGCAGTAGGCGCTGGGCCATGCGCACGGTACGTTCGTGGCCCTTGTTGTGCTGGACCAGTTCGCGCAGGTGAATGGGCGCGGAGAACTGCACGCGGGTCTTGCGCCCCAGGATCAGTACGGTGAGCAAGCGGCGCAAGCGACCGGTGACCGCCCAGCTGTCGGCGAACAGCAGCTTCCACGGGCTGGACTCGCTGGCTGGCGACTGGCCCCAGAACACACTGACCGGAATGATCTGTGCGTCTTCCTCGGCATGCTGGCTGATGGCATTGACCAGGCGGGCGAGGGTGGGCGGTGCGCCGCGCTTGTCCTGGCGGCCGAGCCAGTCCGGGTCAGGGGTCAGGTAGAAGAAGGCGGCCGGCTCCTGCAGCGTGCCGACCGCCACCGGCAGGATCGGGCGCGGCAGCCCGGCTTTGGTGCACTCGCGGTCGAGCACCGCCAGGTCTGTCAGTGAGGGCGATTGCAGGGCGTAGAACACCGGGCGGCTGCGGTCCAGGTTCAGGGTGAAGGATGACTGGTTGATGGTCTCGGAGCGAACCCACAGGTACAACAGGCGACGCAGGGCGCCAAAGATCAGGCGGCGCAGGGGGGAACGGGTCATACGGTGTGTGCTCTGCAGGGAGTTTTCGAGTAATTGCTCAGTCGGCAAGTGTGCCGTATCTGCGCAAGTTCAGCAAAAAGCGCCACGGTCATGAAAAATAATTTAAGTGTGGCATATACTCGGTCCGCAGCTTGCAGGAGATTTCTGCAAGCTGCGTCGGCAGAGGGTGGTGACCCCTCTGCATGCAAGGCGATTCCAAAATAAAAATCCGGAGTAGTTCAGATGTCGTCTCGTGAGACTGGAAGTGTTAAGTGGTTCAACGACGCCAAAGGTTATGGCTTCATCCAGCGTGAGGGTGGTGCGGACGTGTTCGTTCACTACCGTGCCATTCGGGGTGAGGGGCATCGCACCCTGATCGAAGGCCAGCAGGTCGAATACAGCCTGACGCAGGGCCAGAAAGGCCTGCAGGCAGAAGACGTAATCGGGCTGTAAGCGCTTTAGATCGCATGTTTGAAGCTACAAGCTGCAAGCCGGCCGTGCCAGGTTTGTAACTTGTAGCTTGCAGCCTGATCCAGGTCGGTCAGCTTGTCCGCCAGGTGATTTCCTCTTCACCGTCGGCACTGATGCGGATCCAGCGATCGGCATCCTCTTCACCTTCTTCCTCGACCCAGCTGCCCGGTGCACAGCGCACTTCGACGTTCAGCGCGGCGAACGCGGCGCGGGCGCAAGCGATGTCATCCGCCCAGGGCGTCTGGTCGCTCTCCAGGTAAAGACTGTTCCATTTACCTACAGCCTTCGGTAACCAGGTAACTGGAATGTTACCGGCCTTGCACTTCCAGGTCTGGCCTTTCTGTTGCCATTCGCTGCAAGGGCCCAGGGCCTGGCCAAGCCACTCGGCAATCTGTTTGTGAGTGACGTCGGCGTCTTTGAGGTAAATCTCGATATCGGGTTGGCGCATGGGGGGCTCCGGGTGTGCTCAGTCTTGGCGCACGAAATAATCGTAACGCATCGATACCGTGACCTCGAACGGTTCGGCTTGCTCGATGACGCGGGCGCGTTTTTCCGCGCTGGCGCGCCAGCCATGGGGGGTCATGGCCAGCAGGTCGGCGCGCGACTTGCCATCGACAAGGCTCAGGCGGAATTTCAGGGTTTCGCTGTGGGCATGCTGCATGCCGGCAGGCACCAGGGCCAGGTGCTTGTCGTCGGCGTAGTCGCGCACTTCGTCGTAGAGCTTCTGGCGCAATTCGATCAGGTGCTCGCTGGTCGGGCCGACACGCATCAGGCCGCCGCCGGGCGCCAGCAGGCGCAGGGCCTCCTGCCAGTCGAGGGGGCTGAACACGCTGGCCAGGAACTGGCAGCTGGCATCGGCCAGGGGCACCCGGGCCATGCTCGCCACCAGCCAGGTCACCGCCGGATCGCGCTTGCAGGCACGCTTGACCGCTTCGCGGGAGATGTCCAGGGCGTAGCCGTCGGCCTGGGGCAGCGCCTGGGCGATCTGCGCCGTGTAGTAGCCCTCGCCACAGCCGATGTCGAGCCAGCGCGCCGGGGCGCGCTCGGCGGCAAGTTCGGCCAGGCGCCGGGCAACGGGGGCGTAGTGACCGGCATTGAGGAAGTCGCGGCGAGCCTCGACCATGGCCTGGTTGTCGCCCGGGTCACGGCTGTTCTTGTGCTGCACCGGCAACAGGTTCAGGTAACCCTGGCGGGCGCGGTCGAAACGGTGGCCGGCGGGGCAGGCCACGCCGTTGTCGACCGCGCTCAGTGTGGCGCTGCAAATGGGGCAGGTGAGCATCAGGCAAGCAACCGGGTCAGGGTCTGGTAATAGATCTCGGTCAGGACATCGAGATCGCTGGCCAGGATCCGCTCGTTGACCTGGTGGATGGTGGCGTTGACCGGGCCCAGCTCGACCACCTGGGTACCCAGGGTGGCGATGAAGCGGCCATCGGAGGTGCCGCCGCTGGTCGACGGGGTGGTTTCGCGGCCGGTGACCGCCTTGATGCTGGCCGCCACGGCGTCGAGCAGGTCGCCCGGCTCGGTCAGGAACGGCAGGCCCGACAGCGCCCAGTCCACATGCCAGTCCAGCTGGTGCTTGTCGAGGATCGCCGCGACGCGCTGCTGCAGGCCTTCGACGGTCGACTCGGTGGAGAAGCGGAAGTTGAACAGCGCGGTCAGCTCGCCCGGGACCACGTTGGTGGCGCCAGTGCCGGAATTGACGTTGGAAATCTGGAAGCTGGTCGGCGGGAAAAAGGCATTGCCTTCATCCCAGTGCTCAGCTGCCAGCTCCGCCAGGGCCGGTGCGGCCAGGTGGATCGGGTTCTTCGCCAGGTGCGGATAGGCCACATGGCCCTGCACGCCGCGCACGGTCAGTTTGGCGCCGAGCGAGCCACGACGGCCGTTCTTGACCACGTCGCCGACCAGGCTGGTGCTCGACGGCTCACCGACGATGCACCAGTCCAGACGCTCCTTGCGCGCAGCCAAGCGTTCGACCACGGCCTTGGTACCGTGGTGCGCCGGGCCTTCTTCGTCGCTGGTGATCAGGAAAGCGACCTTGCCGCGATGGTTCGGGTAGTCGGCGACGAAGCGCTCGCAGGCCACCACCATGGCTGCCAGGCTGCCTTTCATGTCGGCGGCGCCGCGGCCGCAGAGCATGCCGTCGGCATCGATCAGGGCTTCGAACGGGTCGTTCTGCCAGGCCTGCACGGGGCCGGTGGGCACCACGTCGGTGTGGCCGGCGAAGCACAACACCGGGCCGTCCTGGGTGCCGTGGGTGGCCCAGAAGTTGTCGACGTCTTCGATACGCATCGGCTCGAGCATGAAGCCGGCATCGCCCAGGCGCTGCATCATCTGTTTCTGGCAATCGGCGTCAACCGGGGTCACCGAGGGGCGACGAATCAGGTCGCAGGCCAGTTCAAGGGTAGGCGAGAGGTCGGCAGGGGCCGTCATTGGGGAACTCCGGGGGCAAGGCAGGGCACGAATTCGAGGGGGGTTATCTTATAGCAAAAGACCGGCGTCCGGACTTCGGATCAGTGTCGTTTGTCAGCGGCGGCCCCCACAGGCTGGCTGTGAGCCAATCCTGTGGGCGCAACTGTCTTTGTAGGAGCGGGCTTGCCCCGCGATGCACTGTGCCTGCCAGGACGCAATCGCGGGGCAAGCCCGCTCCTACAGTGGTTCGGCCGGTATCAGGACGCCTGGGCAGGCTGGGGCGCGTCCACCGGCTTGGGCAGCGACGACAGCATCGCCATGATCAGCGCCGCCAGGTACGGCAGCGACTGCACCAGCAGCATGGTCACCCAGAAGCGCATGTCGTTGCTCGGCAGGCCCTGGACCAGGTAGATCCCGGCCGCCGCGCCCCATAGCAGCAACATGATGAACAGCTCTTCACGGGCTTCGGAAAGCGCCACCAGCAAGCCATGGCTGTCGGCGTTCTTAGGCGTGCGGAAGAACGGAATGCTGCTGGTGAAGAACCCGTACAGCACCGCCTTGGCAATGGTGTGCGACAGCGCCAGGCCCGCCAGGGCCGCGGCGAAGGCGTCCTTGAGGTTGACCCCGACCGCACGGCGGTAGAGGAACACAATCTTGCCGACCTTGAACACGAACAGGGCCAGGGGAGGGATGGCGAAGATCAGCAGCGGCGGGTCGACCCGTTGCGGCACGATGATCATCGCCGCCGACCAGAGCAGGGCACCGACGGTGAAGAAGATGTTCATGCCATCGGCGATCCACGGCAGCCAGCCGGCCAGGAAGTGGTAGCGCTGGCCGCGGGTCAGTTCCGAATCCTTGCCGCGCAGCAGGCTGGCGGCATGGCGCTTGATGATCTGGATAGCACCGTAGGCCCAGCGGAAGCGCTGCTTCTTGAAGTCGATGAAGGTGTCGGGCATCAGGCCCTTGCCATAGCTTTCGTGGGAGTAGGCGGCCGAATAGCCTTTCTCGAACACGCGCAGGCCCAGCTCGGCGTCTTCACAGATGCACCAGTCGGCCCAGCCCAGCTCCTCGAGCACCGAGCGACGGGTCATGGTCATGGTGCCGTGCTGGATGATCGCGTCGCGGTCGTTGCGGGTGACCATGCCGATATGGAAGAAGCCCTTGTATTCGCTGTAGCACAGCTTCTTGAAGGTGCTTTCGTGCTGGTCGCGGTAGTCCTGGGGCGATTGCACCACGGCGATCTTCGGGTCGGCGAAGTGCGGCACCATGTGCTTGAGCCAGTTGCGGTCCACGCAGTAGTCCGAGTCGATCACCGCGATCACTTCGGCGTCCTTGGCCGTGTGCGGGATCAGGTAGTTCAGCGCGCCACCCTTGAAGCCGGCCAGGGGCGAGACGTGGAAGAACTTGAAGCGCTCGCCGAGCATTTCGCAGTGGGCCTTGATCGGCTCCCAGACGGCGGGGTCCTTGGTGTTGTTGTCGATGATCAGGACTTCGTAGTCCGGATAATCCAGGGCGGCCAGGGCATTGAGGGTCTGTTTGACCATCTCCGGCGGCTCGTTGTAGCACGGCACATGCACCGACACCTTCGGTCGATAGGCGCTGTCGGCCTGCACCGGCAGGAACTCGCGGCGGCGCTTGTGGATCCACACCGCCTCGGCCAGTTCATGGGCTTCGGTCAGCAGCACGATGAACACCCCGAGGGCACCGAGTGCCAGCAGCAAGCCCACCGTCAGGCTGAACCAGGTGCTGTATTGCTGGCTGTAGTCGTAGCCGATCCACACCAGCACCGAACCGCACAGGAAGGCAATGAAGGTCAGGAAGGTACGACCGCGCTGGCGCAGCGCCGAGCCGTCGATCAGCAGCAGGGTCAGCGAAAGCATCGCCAGCACCACCGAGCCTACCGCCAGCACACGCCATTGCGGAATGGCCACCACCGGCCCTTCGAAGTTGAATTTCTGCTGGCGGGCCGCGTTGAACACGCCCCAGTAGGCGCCCACCGAGCCTTCGTCGCTGGCTTTCCACGGCTGGTCATAGGCTTCGATGACGAAGTAGTTGTAGCCCTGGCGGTTGAGTTTGTTGACCAGGGTTCGCAGGTAGATGGCCTGGTCCGCCTGGGTGGCTTCGGCGCCGCCGCGCATGCGGCCGTTGCTCGGCCAGCCGACCTCGGACAGCAGCAGCGGCTTGCGCGGGAACAGTTGCTTGAGGTCGCGGGCGCGGTCCAGCACGAACTGGCCGGCGTCCTTCATCGGGATGAACTCCCAGTAGGGCAGGATGTGCGCCGCTACCAGGTCGACGTGCTTGGCAAGCTCGGGGTGTTCCTTCCAGATGTGCCACTGTTCGCTGGTGGTCACCGGCACCTTGACCGCGGCACGCACCCGGTCCAGGTACTGGATCAGCGCTTCGGGGGTGATTTCTTTGCGGAACAGGGCCTCGTTGCCGATCATGACCCGCACGACACTGCGCGAACTGTTGGCCAGTTCGATGGCTTTCTGGATTTCCCGCTCGTTGCGCTCCAGGTCCGGGCTGATCCACACCCCGAGGGTCACCCGCAGGCCGAATTCCTCGGCCAGGCGCGGAATCTCGGCCTGGGTGCCTTCGACCGTGTAGATGCGGATGCTGTCAGTGAGCTTGCTCAGCTGTTCGAGGTCCTGGCGCAGTTCATCCTCGCTGGGATACTGGCCTTTTTGCGGGCTTTCTCCGAGGCGGAACGGCGAATAGGAAAAGCCGGAAATCTGCTCCGGCCAGTCGGGGGCGGAAACCGGGCGGTTGATCAGCGCCCAGAACCCGGTGAATAGCGCGGCAATGGCCATGACTATCACCAGGTTGATACCAAATTTACGCGATGACATAGATAGTTCGGGTTCCGAAGGGTGGAACGGGCAAGCGCCACAGGGCGCGGATCCTGCGCTTTGACCGCCTATTCTGTGTAGGAAAAGGGCGGCGCAACAGGTTAGATTGACTTCACGTGATGAAGTTCTGAGGCCCGTGCAGTTGTCGTCCAGGACTTGGGATTGCCGGGACCATTAAAACAGGATTACGCCGGCTTTTACTAATTCCTACGCAGGCGAGCGGTCCGAAGCAGGATGCCATCGCGCGGCAAGCAGCCTATAATGCGCGCCGGTTTTTTCGGGGTATGGCCATGAGTACAGATGATCCACGCTTTGCCGGTGTTGCCCGGTTGTACGGTGACAGCGGCTTGCAGCGCCTGCGCGAGGCCCATGTGGCCATCGTCGGCATTGGTGGCGTGGGCTCCTGGGCGGCCGAGGCCATGGCCCGTAGCGGCGTGGGTGAAATCTCCCTGTTCGACCTGGATGACGTCTGCGTCAGCAATACCAACCGCCAGTTGCATGCAATGGAAGGCAACGTCGGTCGCCCCAAGGTCGAGGTCATGGCCGAGCGCCTGCGGGCGATCAACCCGGCCTGCACGGTGCACGCGGTGGTCGATTTCGTCACCAAGGAGACCTTGCCCGAGTACATCGGCGAGGACATCGACTGCGTGATCGACTGCATCGACAGTGTCATGGCCAAGGCCGCCCTGATCGGCTGGTGCCGGCGCCGCAAGATGACCATCATCACCACCGGTGGTGCCGGCGGGCAGATCGACCCGACCCAGATCCAGGTGGCCGACCTGAACAAGACCTTCAACGACCCGCTGGCCTCGCGGGTGCGTTCGACCCTGCGGCGCGACTACAACTTCTCCCGCAATGTCTCGCGTAACTACAGCGTGCCCTGCGTGTTCTCCACCGAGCAGCTGCGTTACCCCAAGGGTGATGGCAGTGTCTGCCTGCAAAAGAGTTTTGTTGGCGAGGGCGTCAAGCTCGACTGCTCGGGCGGCTTTGGCGCAGTGATGATGGTGACGGCGACCTTCGGCATGGTCGCCGCCAGCAAGGCGGTGGAAAAACTCGTGGCCGGTGTGCGCCGTCCGTCCGAGCGCAAGGCTCAGGCGCCAGCGGCGAGCTGAGCCATGCGTTGCAGCACGGCGTTCAGGCCGTTGCTGCGCGAGGGAGAAAGCTGGCGACCCAGGCCCAGCTGATTGAACCAGCCGGGCAGGTCCAGTTGCGCGAGTTCCACGCTGGACAGGCCTTCAACCCGAATCAGCAGCAGGGCCAGCAGGCCACGAATGATGCGCGCATCGCTGGCGCCCTTGAAGCGCCACTGGCCGTCGAGCTGCTCGGCCACCAGCCAGACTTGGCTTTCGCAGCCATGCACGCGGTTGGCTTCGGATTTTTCCCCATCGCCCAGCGGCTCCAGGCGTTCGCCCCATTGCATCAGCAAGCGGGCGCGCTGTTCCCAGCCGGCGGCCTGTTCGAAGCTGGCGAGCGCATCCTGTGCACTGGCACTCAGGCTCATCGCAGCAGCTCCAGGCTCTGATCCAGCGCCTCGAAGAAGCGCTGCAGGTCATCGGCATCGTTGTACAGCCCCAGGGAAACCCGGATGGCACCGTCCAGACCGAGGCTGTTGAGCAGCGGCATGGCGCAATGATGACCGGCGCGCACGGCAATGCCCTGCTCGGTGAGCAGGTGGGCCAGGTCGGCGTTGTGCACGCCCTCGACCACGAAACTGGCAAGCGCCAGGTTCGGTTGTCCGAGCAGGCGGATGCCTTCGCGATCGCTCAAGCCGCGCATCAGGTGGCGGTGCAAGGCGGCTTCGTGCTCGGCGACCGCCTGTGCATCGAGCCCGGCCAGGTAGTCGAGGCTGGCGCCCAGGCCGATCACCCCGGCGATGGGCGGGGTACCGGCCTCGAAGCCCAGGGGGGCGGAGCGAAAGCTGGCGTCATGGTAATCGGCCATCTGCACCATCTCGCCGCCGAATTGCCAGTGGCGCAGGCGCGCAAGGGCCTCGGTACGGCCATAGAGCACGCCGACCCCGTCGGGGCCGTAGAGCTTGTGGCTGGAGAACACATAGAAGTCGCAGCCCAGTTGCTGCATGTCCTGGCGGCCATGGACCACGCCCTGGGCGCCGTCGACCACGGTCAGGCAGCCCTGGGCATGGGCGTGGGCCAGCAGCGGCGCCAGGGGTTGCCAGGCGCCGAGCACGTTGGACAACTGGCTCACGGCCAGCAGGCGGGTGCGCGGGCCGATCAGTTGCAGGGCGAGCTCAAGATCGATCAGGCCGCGGCTGTCCAGCGGCAGTATTACCAGCTTGAGCCCGCGACGCCGGGCCAGCTGTTGCCAGGGCAGCAGGTTGGCGTGGTGCTCCAGGGCGCTGACGGCGATCTCGTCGCCGGCTTCGAACAGCCCTTCAAGGCCATAGGCCAACAGGTTCAGGGCCGAGGTCGCGCCATGGGTGAAAACGATCTGCTGGGTGTCGCTGGCGTTGAGCCAGGCGGCGACCTTTTCGCGGCTGCGTTCGAAGGCCTGGGTGGCCAGGGCGCCGGGAAGGTGCTGGGCACGGTGCACATTGGCGGCACCATGACTGTAATAGTGGCTCAGGGTATCGAGCAGGATTTGCGGTTTTTGCGTGGTGGCAGCGCTGTCCAGGTAGGTCTGGTGCTGGCGTTGCAGGGCGGCGATGGCCGGGAAGTCGGCTCGCCACGGGGAGGGCTGGAACATGATGATCGGACCTGGGTATCGGGCCTGGCGTTGGCCAGACCCGATGGTACCACTTAGTTGTGGGCGTGCAGTGCTTCGTTCAGCTCGATGGCCGACTTGTGGGTCTTGCACTCCACGGCGCCGTTCAGCGAGTTGCGACGGAACAGCAGGTCGGTCTGGCCGGCCAGGTCGCGGGCCTTGACCACTTTGACCAGCTGGTTGTTCTCGTCCAGCAGGTTCACCTTGGTACCGGCAGTGATGTACAGGCCGGCTTCGACGGTGTTGCGATCGCCCAGCGGAATGCCGATACCGGCGTTGGCGCCGATCAGGCAGCCTTCGCCGACCTTGATGACGATGTTGCCGCCACCGGACAGGGTGCCCATGGTCGAGCAGCCGCCACCCAGGTCCGAACCCTTGCCGACGAATACGCCAGCCGATACGCGGCCTTCGATCATGCCCGGGCCTTCGGTGCCGGCGTTAAAGTTGACGAAGCCTTCGTGCATGATGGTGGTGCCTTCGCCGATGTAGGCACCCAGGCGCACACGGGCACTGTCGGCGATACGCACGCCGGCCGGCACGACGTAGTCGGTCATTTTCGGGAACTTGTCCACCGAAAACACTTCCAGCAGTTCGCCCTTCAGGCGCGCTTCCAGTTGCTGCTCGGCAAGCTCGGCCAGGTCGATGGCGCCCTGGCTGGTCCAGGCCACGTTCGGCAGCAGCGGGAAGATGCCGGCCAGGCTCAGGCCGTGAGGCTTGACCAGACGGTGCGAGAGCAGGTGCAGCTTGAGGTAGGCTTCCGGGGTCGAGGTCAGTGCGGCGTCTTCGGCCAGCAGGGTAGCGACCAGCGGCTTGCTGCTTTCGGCCAGGCGGGTCAGCAGGGCAGCCTGGGCAGCGTCGATGCCCTTGACGGCTTCGGCCAGTTGCGCGGCCTGGGCGTTGGTGAAGGCGATGGCCTGGTTGCCACCTTGGTAACCCAGTACCGGGGCAACGGCGGCGACCAGTTCGGCGCTCGGGTTGATCAAGGGTTGCGCGTAGAAGACTTCCAGCCAGGCGCCTTGACGGTTCTGGGTGCCGACGCCGAAGGCCAGGCTGAACAGGGTAGTGGACATGCAGTTACCTCTTGCGAATTTGAATGAAAGCGTGGCGCCGCGTTATTGAAAGGCGGCTGCGTACAGGTCGGGCTTGAAGCCGACCAACGTCCGCTCGCCGAGGTCGAGCACCGGGCGCTTGATCATCGACGGTTGGGCCAGCATCAGTTCGATGGCCCTGGCCTGGTCGAGATCGGCCTTCTGGGCGTCTTCGAGCTTGCGGAAGGTAGTGCCGGCACGGTTGAGGACGGTTTCCCAACCATGCTCGTCGCACCAGCGGGTCAGGCTGGCACGGTCGATGCCTTGGGTCTTGTAGTCGTGAAAGTCGTAGCCCAGGCCTTGGTCTTCCAGCCAGGTACGGGCTTTCTTCATGGTGTCGCAGGCCTTGATTCCATAAAGGTGCAATGGCGTGTCGCGTTTGGTCATGTCTTGCCCCTCCTGGGAAAAAATGGTGAAGGATTATGCCACGGTCAGCCGGGTTGGGTTGGCTTTGGTCGGGGTCTTTGTAGCATTGTGTTACACGTTTCGGCGGCCTCTGCGACTTTTGTGCAGCGGTGCGCCCACAGCGTGAGCGGCTACTATGTCGGTTCAATGGCAGAGCCTGGCCTGGCTGATCGTCATGCCATTGACTGCGTTTGAATTGAACAGGAACACGCCGCATGCAATCAGCCTACACCGTTCTCATCCTGCTGATGCTGGTGAGTGTCTCCAAACTCGTCGGTCGGGTCATCCCGCTGCCGCTGCCGCTGGTTCAGATCGGCGCGGGGGCCTTGCTGGCCTGGCCGACCCTGGGGCTGCACGTGGCCCTGGACCCGGAATTGTTTCTCTTTCTGTTCCTGCCGCCGTTGCTGTTCGCCGACGGCTGGCGCATGCCCAAGCGCGACCTCTGGCGGCTACGTGGCCCGATCCTGACCCTGGCCGTGGGCTTGGTGCTGTTCACCGTGGTCGGTGCCGGTTATTTCATTCACTGGATCCTGCCGAGCATTCCGCTGCCGGTGGCCTTTGCCCTGGCCGCCGTGCTGTCGCCAACCGACGCCGTGGCCGTTTCGGCCATTACCCAGGACCGCTTGCCGACGCCCTTGATGCACATGCTCCAGGGCGAGGCGCTGATGAACGATGCCTCGGGCCTGGTGACCTTCAAGTTCGCCCTGGTGGCGGCCATCACCGGGGTGTTTTCCCTGGGCGAGGCCAGCCTGACCTTCGTGCTGGTGGCAGTGGGCGGGCTGGCCATCGGTGTCGCCCTGAGCTGGCTGGTGGGGCGCCTGCGGGCCTGGATGATTGCCCGCGGCTGGGATGATCCGGCCACCCACGTGGTGTTCATGCTGGTGCTGCCCTTTGCCGCCTATGTACTGGCCGAGCGCCTGGGCGCCTCGGGCATTCTTTCGGCGGTGGCCGCCGGCATGATGCAGAGCTGGCTCGACCTGCTGCCGCGCCAGACCAGCACACGCCTGCTCAACCGCAGTGTCTGGTCGCTGCTGGAGTTCAGCTTCAACGGCCTGATTTTCCTGCTGCTGGGGCTGCAACTGCCCGACATCATCAAGGCGGTCACCAGTCACGAAGCCTCGCTGTGGCCGACCCTGGCGTGGCGCTGCCTGGATGTGCTGGCGATCTTTGTGGTGCTGCTGGTACTGCGTTTCGTCTGGGTGCAGAGCGTCTGGCGGCTGATCGGCGTGATCCGCCGCTGGCGCGGCAAGGAAGACCTGGTGTTGTTGCCCAATGCCCGTTCGGCCTGGTTGCTGACGGTGGGCGGGGTGCGCGGGGCGGTGACCCTGGCGGGTGTGATGTCGGTGCCGTTGCTGATCAGTGCCGGCAAGGCCTTCCCCGAGCGTGACCTGCTGATCTTCATCGCTGCCGGGGTGATTCTGCTGTCGCTGGTGTCGGCCTGCATTGCCCTGCCGTTGTTGCTGCGCGGGGTGGCCAAGAGCCCGGACGACGCGGTGCGCCAGGAGGCCAAGGAGGCCTGGCGGCAAACGGCAGAAGCGGCGATCCACGCCCTTGAAGCCGAAGACCTGGCCGAACCTGGCGTACCCCAGGATGCGACCCAGGCGGCCCTGGCGGCGGAGCTCAAGGCGCGCCTGATGGCCGAATACCGGCATCAGCTGGACAATTTCAATGACAGTGCCGAAGCCCAGGCCCTGGCCGAGCAGATGGACCAGCTGGAGCGGCGGTTGCGCCTGCGGGCGCTGCGGGCGCAGCGGCTGGAGCTGTACAAGCTGCACCGTCATCACAAGGTCGGCGATGACGTGGTGCGCCAGGTGCTGGGGGAGCTGGATATGAGCGAGGCGAATCTGGGGCCGGTCAAGTAGCCTTGAGGGCCTCATCGTGGGGGGAGCCCCCGCCGGGAGGGGGGGGGGGGGCCCCCCCACCCCTAAACCCAGCCGCGACCCGCCCCAACCCCGCGCCCCGGGC
>NZ_JALRNF010000029.1 GCF_030272895.1 Pseudomonas sp. BGr12
CTGATGCATCGTGTCGTCAGGTTCTACGACCGCTTCGCGGTCGATCGCAGCCTGGCGGCAGCTCCCACAGATACCCTTACAATCGCATGACAACTGTAGGAGCTGGCGAAGCCTGCGATCGACTGCGCAGCAGTCGCCAGGTGGGCCTGATGCATCGTGTCGTCAGGTTCTACGACCGCTTCGCGGTCGATCGCAGCCTGGCGGCAGCTCCCACAGATACCCTGTAACCACATGACAACTGTAGGAGCTGGCGAAGCCTGCGATCGACTGCGCAGCAGTCGCCATCCCACCACCTATCAATGGAACGGGAAGATGTAGTTCATCCACGCCGCCATGCGCAAAAGGATCTTGCGCATGGTCGCGATGTGGTGGAAGTGCTGGCTGTACACCGCCGCCTGGCCATAGGCACCGCCAGGCATCTGCATGCTGTACTGGGCAAAGTCCGGGTCGGTGATTTCGATGATCACCGGGACCCGCCCCGGTGGTGGTGAACCGGAGTAGCTGATCAGGGTGCCCGAAGGCTGTACCTGGCCCTCGCCGATCACCGCGATGACATTCTTCACCCGACCCTTGAACACCCGCCCGGGGATGCCGTCGAACGCCACTTCCGCCTCGTCTCCCGGCACCAGGCGCAGCAGGCTGTTCTGGCGCATCCAGGCGGCAAAATACTGGCCTTCGTTGGGTACGAACACCATCGAGGGGCGCAGCGGCAGTCTGCTCGCCATCATCCCCGGCCGCAGCGACACGTGAGTGACGAAACCATTGCTCGGCGCACGTATCACGGTGCTCCTCAGTTCGAATTCGGCGTTGTCGATCTGGGCCGCCAAGTCGTCAACCCTGGCCAGGGCCGATTCCTGCTCGCGGCGGGTGCCGAAGTTGCGCTTGACCAGTTCGTTGATCCGGTACAGGTCGCCCTGCGCCGCCACTTGCTGGGCCTTGAGCGACCTGAGCTTGTATTCGAAGGGCGCAGGGTCGATGCGAAACAGCACATCACCCTCTTTAAGCGGCGTATTGCCCTGTACCGGTACCTCGACCACCCGACCGGTCACCACCGGGATCACCGGGGTCGAGACGAAGTAGGAACGTGCCACCTCCGAGTATGGGTGGTTGTAGTTCATGGTGAAGATCAACGCGCCGACGATGACCACGCCACCCAGTACAGCCGTAGGCACCGTCCATTTGTTCAGGGGAATGCGAAACAGCTTGAAAATGCCCACGCAGATCGCGGCATACGTAAGAACCAGCAACAGATCCATGTGTCAGACCCCTTCCCCAGAACCCTTCCGGTCAGCGCCGGACCTGGCGTGCTCCGCTTCCAGTTGCGCCACCCGCTGCTGCAGCTCCTGCACCTGGCGTTCAAGGTCCGAAAGCGGTGTTTTCGACAGACCGCCGCCAATGCCCCAGCCACGGTCCTCGCGGTACAACATCGCCCAGATCCACAGGAACGGCCACAGCGCATGCAGGGTGAACAGGCTCACCCAGCCGGTGGCGTGGATGGCATCCTGGTGCGGATGGTTGCGGTGAACGGCAATTTCATAAGGGATGTCGTGCAGCACGATGATGCCGTAGAACAGCACCAACCCGACAAAGACCAACAAACCCAAAGCAAAGTAATCCAGCATGTCTACTCCAATTAGTACACGGGGGGATGCTTTGGATTGATTCTAGCTAATCTATGCCAGCGTTCGGCGAGTTTTATCCAGCCGTTGCACCCTCGCCAGCCTCGCGGCGCGCTTGCAGCAACTGCACGAAACTCGACAGGCTCTGGGACACCGTGCCACGCCGCCACACCAGCCAGGTGTGCAGGTAGCGAAAGTCCTCGGACAACGGCCAGACGCTGACCGTGGCGCACCCCGGCATGCTCTGCAGCATGCTGCGCGGCATCAGCGCCAGGCCTGCGCCGGCGCTGACGCAGGCGAGCATGCCGTGGTAGGACTCCATTTCGTAGATCTTGCCCGGCACCGCCGCATCGGTGCTGAACCAGCGCTCGAAATGATGGCGGTAGGAGCAGTTGGAGCGAAAGGCGTAGATGTTCTCGCCGTTGACATCCCGGGCGCGGCTGATCGGGGCATGGTTGAGCGGCGCGATCAGCACCATCTCCTCCTCGAACACCGGCACTCCGTCCAGGGTCGGGTGCAGCACCGGACCGTCGACAAAGGCCGCCACCAGGCGCCCGGCCAGCACCCCTTCGATCATCGAGCCGGACGGCCCGGTGGAAAGGTCCAGCTCGACCTTGCTGTACTGCTGGTTATAGGCCGCCAGCAAGGCCGGGATGCGCACCGCCGCGGTGCTTTCCAGCGAACCCAGGGCAAAAGGCCCCTGTGGCTCTTCGCCGGCAACCGTCAGGCGCGCCTCCTCCACCAGGGCAAGGATGCGCCGGGTATAGTCGAGGAAGTTCCAGCCGGCCGGCGACAGGCGCAGGCGGCTTTTTTCGCGGATGAACAACTCCACGCCGAGGTCGGTTTCCAGCTGCTTGATACGCGTGGTCAGGTTCGACGGCACCCGGTGGATGTGCTGGGCGGCGACGCTGATGCTGCCGTGCTCGGCCACGGCCTTGAAGATTTCCAGCTGTACCAGGTCCACGTCATTCTCCGATCGTGAATGAAAGGCTCATTATTATTCAGTTTCCACAAAGCTGATAGCCCTCTACGCTGGCCGTGTTCCCTCCTTTTTGCAGGACAGTGCCATGACCGCGTTTTCCAGCCACACCCATGCCGTCTCGACCAATCCCGCCACCGGCGAAGCCATTGGTCACTACCCCTACGCGTCCGAGGCCGACCTGGATGCGGCCCTGGCACGGGCAACCGCCGGTTTCGCCCAGTGGCGCCGTACCCCGGTCAGCGAGCGTGCCGCGCAGATCCTGGCCCTGGCCAGCGCCATCCGTGACAACGCCCAGGCCATGGCACGGATGATCACCCTGGAAATGGGCAAGCCCCTGGTCCAGGCCCGTGGCGAAGTGGAAAAGTGCGCGCAGCTGTGCGAATGGTACGCCGCCCAGGGCCCTGGCATGCTCACGGCCGAATCGACCCTGGTGGACAACGGCACGGCGCGCATCGAATACCGCCCGCTGGGCCCGATCCTGGCGGTGATGCCATGGAACTTCCCGGTCTGGCAGGTACTGCGCGGCGCCGTGCCGGCGCTGATCGCCGGCAACACCTACGTGCTCAAGCACGCCCCGAACGTGATGGGCAGCGCCTACCTGCTGCTCGATGTGATCAAGCAGGCCGGCCTGCCCGAGGGTGTGTTCGAAGTCATCAACGTCACCCCGGACGGTGTGTCCCAGGCCATCAAGGACCCGCGCATCGCCGCCGTGACCCTGACCGGCAGCGTGCGCGCCGGCATGGCCATCGGTGCCCAGGCCGGTGCCGCCCTGAAAAAATGCGTGCTGGAGCTGGGCGGTTCCGATCCGTTCATCGTCCTCAATGACGCCAACCTCGACGAAGCGGTCCGGGCTGCCGTGATCGGCCGCTACGCCAACACCGGTCAGGTCTGCGCCGCGGCCAAGCGCCTGATCGTCGAGCAAGGCGTGGTCGAGGCCTTTACCGAGAAGTTCGTCGAAGCCACCCGCCAGCTGGTCATGGGCGACCCGCTGTCCGAGCAGACCTACCTGGGCCCGATGGCCCGCTTCGACCTGCGCGACGAGCTGGATGAGCAGGTCCAGGCGACCCTGGCCGAAGGCGCCACCCTGCTGCTGGGCGGACGCAAGGCCGATGGCGTGGGCAACTTCTACGAGCCGACCGTGCTGGCCGATGTCACCGACCAGATGACCTCGTTCCGCCAGGAGCTGTTCGGCCCGGTGGCCTCGATCATCACCGCCCGCGACGCCCGCCACGCCCTGGAACTGGCCAACGACAGTGAGTTCGGCCTGGCTTCGACGATCTACACCCAGGACCTGGAGCTGGCCGCCCAGCTCACCGAGGAGCTGGACACCGGCGGCGTGTTCATCAACGGCGTCTGCGCCAGTGACCCGCGCGTCACCTTCGGCGGCGTCAAGAAGAGCGGTTTTGGCCGCGAACTGTCGCACTTCGGCGTGCGCGAGTTCTGCAACGCCCAGACCGTCTGGCTCGACCGCCGCGGCTGAGTGCCTGCGCCCTCACGGCTCCTGCTTCGGGGGCTGTGCCGGGGCGCTGTACCACTGCTCCCTGGGCACCGACTTGGGCTGCTGCGGGTCGCCCAGGTAATGCGGCGACATGATCTGCACGCCATATTCATTGAACACATCCTGGATATGTGCGTGCAGCTCGCTGAGCAGCACCGCCCGGGGCCGCGGCTGGCTGGGAATGGCCTGGGCCACCAGACGATACTCGGGATAGAAGTCCGACAGCGCAGTCTGGAACACCTGCGGCCGCGGCTGTCCCAGGATGCCGTTGGTGCGCTGCGCCGCCTCCAGCAACATCGCCTCCACCTGCCGCCACGGCGTGTCGTAGCCGATGGTCACCGTGGTATCCACCACATAGCCCTCACCCTCCACGATCCTTGAGTAGTTCTTGGTCACGCTGCCGGTAATCATCGAATTGGGCAGGGTCAGCACCTCGCCAAGGCCGGTGCGGATGCGTGTGGTGAACATGCCAAGCTCGGTGACCGTGCCCTCGTAATCGCCGATGCGCACGAACTCGCCCGGCCGCAAGGTGCGGGTGTAGGTCAGGATCAGGCCGGCCGCCGCCTGGCCGACCACACTGGTGGCGCCCAGGGAAATCATCAGGCCGATCAGCACCGACAAGCCCTTGAAGGCTTCGGTACCGGCCCCTGGCAGGTAGGGATAGGCCATGGCCAGGGCGAACAGCCAGATCGCCAGGGCGGTCAGCCGTGTAGTGGGCTGCAGGGTTTCCTGATTCAGCCAGCTCAGCGTCCCGGGTACCGCCAGGCGCCGCAACAGACGCTTGCTGAACGCCACCGCGCCGCGGGCGATGAAGAAGATCACCAGGGCCACGACCAGGCCCGGGATCGCCCCGATGATGCCGTCGAGCAGGTAGCGGGCCAGTTCGTACAGGTATTGATTGAGCTGCTCGCCCCAGGGGCGGGTGTAGGGGAAGCGCGACAGCACGAAGCCCAGCCATTCATAGCTGAGCAAGGCGATCAGCAGCCAGCGCAGGGTTTCCAGCACACGGCGGATCAAGGTATAGAAGAAGTTGGCCTCGATCACCGGTGTCTGCCCGACCGTCAGGGCCCGGGCATGCCGGCGCATCAGGGTCGGCAGGCTGGCCTGCAGCTTGCGGCGGATAAAGGCGATGACCCAGAGCAGGGCCAGGTACAGGCCGGTGGCGATGGCCACCGCCACCAGTGAGTGCATGAGCATGCGCAGGTTGCGCGCTTCGCGGGTTTCGGCCACGGCCAGGCGCAGGTTGGCGGCAGCCTGCTGGGCGGCGTCGAGGACCGAGGACTGGGTCAGCGGATCGACATCGTGGGGCGCAACGATGAACGCGCGTTTATCGCCCAGCAGCACCAGGTAACTGCTCTGGATCGGGTCGATGTGCACCTCCAGGTCCTGGCTTTCCTCCAGGGTTTCGTCGATCACCACCCTGGCACGCTTGACCCGGTGCTCGGGCGTTTCCCCCAGTACCGTGGCCCGAAACAGCATGATGCTGCGGTTGGCGACCTTCAATTCCACCGGCGTGGCCGTGGCCGCCACCGTCTCCTCGGCATTGGCCTGCCCGCCCAGCATCAGGCAGACCATCAACAGCCAGCCAACCATTCCCACCCTGCCCATGCCCTGCTCCTCGCGACCGTCCAGCCCTCACCTGTAGCGCAGCCTAGACCAGCGGCGACCGCTTGTCAGATCGCCCTGGCCGTTGCCCCGGGGCGCCTGTGAGCCATGGGCTAAACTGAATCGCGGGGGCTGGCAACGCAACACGACCGGAGGTGCCCCATGAGCCAGTACCAACGCCTTCTGCTGATGCTTGGCGCCGACCTGCGCCACACGCCGGCGCTGGAACGCGCCGCCGCCCTGGCCCACGCCACGGGGGCCACCCTGCACATCTGCGCGTTCATCGAAGAGGTCGACACCCTGGGGCTGATGAGCGGCGATGAAAACCTGCTCAAGAGCCGCGTCAGCGACAACCGCCAATGGCTGGCCGATGAAGCTACCCTGATGCATGAAAACGGTATCCGGGTGCACACCGAGGTGATGCTGACCCGCGACCTGCTGCAGGCGGCGCTGACCCAGATCAATGAGATCGAACCGGACCTGGTGATCAAGGATGTGCAGCATGAGCCGGCGCTCAAGCGCCTGCTGGTCACCCCGCTGGACTGGCAACTGCTGCGTCAGAGCCCGTGCGCGGTGCATCTGGTCACCGACGTGCACTGCCCGCTGCCACGCATCGTGGTGGCCGCCGTCGACCCCGTACACCCCGAACACCCCTACAGCGACCTCAATGAAGCGGTGATCCAGACCGCCAGCGACCTGGCCCGCCAGTGCAACGCCGAACTGCACCTGCTGCATGTGTGCGACAGCACCCACACCCACATGGCCGACTTTGGCGCCGGTACGGTGACCATGCCGGGCTTTGGCAGCGATGTGCGCAAGTCGATCCACAAGGCGTTCGGGCACCTGGCCGAGCGCCACGCCGTGCCGCTGGACCGCCAGCATTTTCTTTCGGCGCCGATCACCCGCAGCATTGCCGAATTCGTTGCCCACAGCCGCGCCGACGTGCTGGTGATGGGCAACCACCCGCGCAAGTTGCTCGAACGCCTGACCGGCAGCGTCACCGAGCATGTGCTCGAACAATCGCTGTGCAACGTGCTGGCGATCCGGGTTCACGACTGAGGCTCAGTCGTACTCGGCCTCCTCGTGTTCACCCAGCAAACGCCGTTGTCGCGGCGTGGCCTGGGCGAGCACGGCCGGGTTGAATTGCCAGTGCAGGTAGGGTGAGAACTTCTGCGCAACCATGCGCCGGCCGTAATGCACCTGCAACATCGAGCGGCAGCGGTCGAGCGTGCTGTTGTCGCTGCCGCCATGCCACAGCTCGCTGCGAAACATCAGCGCATCGCCTGCGCGGCACAGAATGGTCTGCGTCCCCTGCCCTTGCCACGACTGCTCACCGGCAGCAGGCCTGCGCCCTGCCCGGTGGCTGCCTGGCAGGACCCGGGTCGGGCACAGCTCGGCATCGATGTCGTCGAGGTAGAACTGCACGGTGCAGATCTGCATGGGCAGCTCGAAAGCCGGGTCGGCCAACAGCTGCGCCGGCAGTTGCATGGCCAGGTAATCCAGGTGCAACGGCATGCCCTGGGCACCCGGATGGCTGCGCCAGGCGGTCTGGCCGATGATATGGCAATCCTCGCCCAGCGCCGCTTCGGCCAGCTCGATGATGCCGGGCAGGTCCAGGTAGGTGAGCCACAGAGGGTCGCGATTGAACACGCACTTGTAGTGTTCGACCAGGCCGTTGTAATCCCAGTGCACGGGTTTTAGCCGGTCGATGGCGCCTTGCAGTTGCGCGACCTGCTGCGGCGCAAGGGCTGCCGGCAACCGCACGAAGCCGTCGCCATGCAAGGCCTTGAGCGCCGCTTGAACGTCCATGTCCGGGTCATTCACGCCAGTGCAGGTTGACCTTCACCGGCGTGGCGCCGTTGATCACCACGCTCTGGCGTTGTTGCTCGCCATTGAGGCTGGCCAGCACCTGGTAGTGACCGTTGGGCAGCTTGGCGAACAGCATCGGGCCGACATCCTGCAAGGTCAGCACCGGTTGCCCGGTCGCGGACTCGACGCGCACTTCGGCGCCGCTCTGGTACTTGTTGTCGGCCCCCGACGACAGGGTGATCTCCAGGTTGTAGCCACGGGTTTGCTGCATGGCTCGGGACTCATCGAGGCCGATACCGCCTTTGAGGTAAGGGATGCCGTTCTGTTCCTGGGGCTGCAACTGCACGCCGGCAGGGTCGATGGGTTCCTGGTAAGACGATTGCGCCGCGGCAGCGAGCGGTGCCACGCAGAGCATGGCCAACGCCAGGGCCAGACCGCTGAGAACGCTTTTGCGATGACTGTTCATGGCCAGTCCTCCAACAAGGGTCCATACCCTATTGTCCGCGCCGCCACGCCAGGGTTCCCGTTGCCGGACGCGCGGTTCAGCCCTGGCGCAACCAGTCGATGAAGCGGGCGAACAGCTCGGACTGGGAGTTGATCTCAAGCTTGAGATAGAGGTTCTTGCGGTGCATGCGCACGGTTTCCGGGGAGATGCCCAGTTCGCTGGCCGTGGACTTGGCCGAGTGGCCGCGCAGGATCATGTGCGCCACCTCGCGCTCGCGGTCGGTCAGCAACTGGCAGCCGAAACTGTCGAAAGCGGCCTGGATGCTGCCGCGCGCGGCACTGGCCGGCGCCAGTCCATGGCGGGCAAAACGCACCAGCAGCTCGCGGATCATCGGCTCCACCGCGCGCAGCAGATGCACCTGCTCGACACTCAGGCGCGTGCCGCTGCAGCCCTGGAACAGGCTCAGGGAGAGCTTGTGCCCGTCACCGACATCGGCAATGAAGTAGCTGTCTTCGCTGCAGCCGGTGCCCAGGTAGTAGGTCTTGTAGTAGTCGCTGTCGAAGAAGTGGTCCGGGGCGATGTCCTCAAGGTGATAGAAGCCCTGGGCAAGGCCGCTGTCCACCGCCAGGCAGAACGGATCGAGCAGGTAACCGGCGGCGAAGTAGCGGTTGAGGATGGCATCGCGGTGCTGCTCGGGAATGCCCTGCTGGTACAGCAGTTGCGGGGCCTGGCCCTGGCGTTCGAGGCTGATCATCATCGACTCCACCGCCACCAGCTGGCCGATGGCGGCCGCCAGGTGCGCGAGGGCATCCTGGCTTTCGCTGTGGGCGAAGGCGTGCTGCAACGCCGCGTGCCATTGCTGCAGGGCGGCAAAGGACAGGGTGACGGGGGTGTCGAGGGTGAGTTGGCTCATGCCCCGCAGTCTAACGGGACGGGGATGAGCCTGCATCTGTGATCGATCGCGGGGCAAGCCCGCTCCCACAGGCCCCTGTGGGAGCGGGCTTGCCCCGCGATGGTCAGCCACCCGCATACACCCCTTCCCGGCGCAGCTCCTCGGCCGTCTCCAGAATGCACACCCGCAAGGTCTCGACGATCTCGTCCACCTGGGCATGGGTGATGATCAAGGGCGGCGACATCACGTTCAGGTGCATGATCGGCCGCACCAGCAGGCCCCTGGCCTGGGCCCGGCGGTGGATGCGCTCGCCGATGTTGATCGCATCGGCGAACAGTGCCTTGCTGGCCTTGTCGGCCACGAACTCGACGCAGGCCATCAGCTTCATGCAGCGCACGTCGCCCACCAGCGGCAGCTCGCGCAGGCTGTGCAGGCGCTGCTCCAGGTAGCCACCGACATCCTGGACATGGGCCAGCAGGTTTTCCCGCTCGATGATCTCGATGTTCTTCAGCGCCGCGGTGCAGCACACGGGGTGGCCGCTGTAGGTAAAACCATGGGTAAAGCAGCGGCCCTTGCCCGGCTCGGCGATCACCTTCCAGATGCGCTCGGAGAAAATGCACGCCCCCAGTGGCAGGTAGGCCGAGGTCAGGCCCTTGGCCGTGGTGATGATGTCCGGCTGCACGCCGAACAGTTCTTCGCTGGCGAAGAAGGTGCCCAGGCGGCCGAACGAGGTCACCACTTCATCGGCCACGAACAGGATGTCGTAGGTCTGGCACAGCGCCCACATGCGCTGGAAGTAACCCCTGGGCGGAATGATCACCCCGCCCGAGCCCATGATCGGCTCGGCGAAGAAGGCGGCGACATTGTCGGCGCCCAGGGACAGGATCTTGTCCTCGAACTCGGCCACCAGGAAGTCGAGGAATTCGGCTTCGTCCATGTCATCCGGGGCCCGGTACGGGTTGGGGTTGGAGATGTGGTGGATCAGGTCATGGCCGTAGTCGAACTCCGGCACCCGGTCGGCGGCCTTGTTGCCGATCGACATGGTCAGGGTGGTGGAGCCGTGGTAGGCGTTGTAGCGGGCAATGATGTGCTTCTTGTGGGGCTTGCCGCGGCAGTTCTGGTAGTACTGGATCAGCCGGTAGGCGGTATCGACCGCAGTGGAGCCACCGGTGGTCAGGAACACGTGGTCCAGGTCGCCCGGGGCCAGCTGCGCGAGCTTTTCGCACAACTGGATGGCCACGGTATTGGCCATGTCCGAAAACGGGTTGGAATACGCCAGCTGGCGCACCTGGTCGGCAATCGCCAGGGCCATTTCCTCGCGGCCCAGGCCGATGTTGGTGCACCACATGCCGCCGACGGCATCGAGGAAGCGGTTGCCCTCGGTGTCGCGGATATAGGCGCCCTCCCCGGCGACGATGTTCAGCGCACCCTGTTCGTGGTGCTCGTCGAACATGTGGTAGCCGTGCATGTAGTGGGCCTTGTCGGCCGCCACCAGCGGATCATGGGCGATGGGGGTGACGAATGCTTTGCTTGGCGTAGCCATGGGCAGTTCCTTGGCGAGGGGGATCGAAAGGGTTCAAAAACCGGTCTTGACCGTGCTCCAGACCCGGGTAATGGCGCGCATGTCCTTCGGCTCCTGGGTCTTCTGGGCGAACAGACGCCCGCGGGTGGCGTCATCGGGGTAGATCGCCGGGTCGTCACGGATCTCGCGCTCCACCAGTGCGGTGGCCGCCGCGTTGCTGTTGGCGTAGTGGATGTAGTTGGTCACCTTGGCCATGGTCTGCGGCTGCAGCAGGAATTCGATGAAACGGTGGGCGTTGGCCGCGTGCGGGGCGTCCTTGGGCAGGTAGAGGTTGTCGAACCAGATCAGCGAGCCTTCGTCGGGGATGAAGAACGCCAGGTTGATGTCCTTCTTCGCCTCGACGGCGCGGGCCTGGGCGGTGGCGTAGTCGCCGGACCAGGTCAGGGCCATGCACACATCGCCGTTGGGCAGGCTGGTGAGGTAGTTCACCGAGTCGAACTTGCGGATGTACGGGCGGATGTCCAGCAGCAGCTTTTCGGCTGCCTTCAAGTCAGCCGGCGATGCGCTGCGCGGGTCCTTGCCCAGGTACTTGAGGGCCAGGGGGATGACTTCGGTGGGCGCGTCCATCAGGGTCACGCCGCAATCGGCGAAGCGCGCGACGATCTTCGGGTCGAACAGCATGGCCAGCGAGCCGATGGGCGCATCGGGCATGCGTGCCTTGATCTTGTCGACGTTGTAGGTCACCCCGGAGCTGCCCCAGGTGTAGGGCGCCGAGTACTTCAGTCCCGGGTCGTAGCCTTGCAGGTTGGCGACCACCTGGGCATCGAGGTTGTGCCAGCTGGGCAGTTGCTGCTTGTCCAGCGGCTGGAACACCCCGGCCTTGATCAGCGGCGGTACCAGGGAGGCATTGAGCATGACCAGGTCGTAGCCGGAGCGGCCGGTCAGCAGTTTGGTCTGCACCGTCTCGTAGCCGTCGAAGGTGTCGTAGATCACCTTGATGCCGGTGGCCTTCTCGAAATCGGCCAGGGTGGTCTCACCGATGTAGTCGGTCCAGTTGTACAGCCTGAGCGTGTTGCCGGTGTCCGTCTCGCTGGCCGATGCGGCCGTGGCGGTGGATAGCAGCAACAGCGTACCCATCACCTTCAGTGCCTTGCGCATAGCAACTCCATCGTGTGATCGCTCCGGGGTGAGCCGATGGGGTAACTATCAGGGGATTCGGTTGGGCGGACCATAACCCGAATGGGTAGGTGGTGGTTTGTCGAGGATTTCGACCTGTGGGAGCGGGCTTGCCCCGCGATGGGCCGCACCGCCGCATCGCGGGGCAAGCCCGCTCCCACCCACCAGGGACAGTCAGGTCAGGCCAGCGGGTACAGTGCCTCGTCGAACTGCGACAGGCGCGGGAACGTCAGCGGCTGGTCATCCGACAGGTGTTCCAGGCGCTGGCGGTAGGCCTGCAGGAAGTCCTTGCGCGCTTCATCGCTGATGTACGGCACATGCCAGGCCACGAACGGCTCCAGTACCTCGAAGCCGACATAGGCCAGGGTGCCGCGCAGGATCGGCCGCAGCATGTCCTCCAGTGGCCCGTGGATCGCGCCCTCGCCGAACATGTGCTCGCGCCCGCCCAGGGTCACGGTCACCAGGGCCTTCTTGCCCACCAGCCCGCCCTGGTCGTAGAAGCGCTTGCCGCCATAGCACACGCCGGACACCAGCACCCGGTCGATCCAGCCCTTGAGCATGGCCGGGGCCGAGAACCAGAAGATCGGGAAGTTCAGCACCACAAGATCGGCCCACAGCAGTTTGTCCAGCTCTTGCTGGATGTCGGCGGCGATCGACTGGCTCTTCACCCCCAGGCGCTGCTCCAGGGCATACACCAGGTAGTCGGGGTTCTCGCGGGTGACGAAGTCGTCGGCACTGGCCACCGGGTTCCAGTTCATCGCATACAGGTCGCTGACCTGCACCTGGTGCCCCTGGGCGGTGAAGGTCTCGACGGCCTGGTCACGCAGGGCGGCGGTGAAGGATTGCGGCTCGGGATGAGCGTGGACGATCAGTACGTTCATGAACAACTTCCTTAAACAGGTTGCAGGGTGCCAGGCACGGCACGTTTGGCCAGCAGACGGTCCAGCCAGTCAGGGTCCATTTCCGGCTCCGAAGACAGCAGCAGGCCGGTGTAGTCGCGGTGCGGCGGGGTGAAGATGGCGTCGCGGCTGCCGTGGTCGACCACCCGCCCGCGCTGCATTACCAGTACTTCATCGGCGATGGCGCGTACCGTAGCCACGTCGTGGGTGATGAACAGGTAGGCCACGCCCAGTTGTTGCTGGATGCGGTTGAGCAGCTTGAGCACGCCCTCGGCCACCAGTTGGTCGAGGGCCGAGGTGACTTCGTCGCAGATGATCAGTTGCGGCTCGGCGGCCAGCGCCCGGGCGATGCAGATGCGCTGCTTCTGCCCGCCGGACAGCTCGCGCGGCTGGCGCTCCATGTACTTGGCAGGATCGAGCTCGATCATCTCCAGCAGTTCGGCGACCCGCTTGCGCATGGCCTGGCCCTTGAGGCCCAGGTAGAAGGTCAGCGGCCGGCCGATGATGTCGACGATGCGCTGGCGCGGGTTCAGGGCGGTGTCGGGGATCTGGTAGATCATCTGGATGCGCCGCAACTGCTCCTTGCTGCGCTGGCGAAAATCCTTCGGCAACACCTCGCCGTCGTACAGCACTTGCCCTGCGCTGGGCGGCAGCAAGCCGGTAATCAGGCGCGCCGTGGTGCTCTTGCCGCTACCGGACTCGCCGATCACCGCCAGGGTCTGGCCCCGGTGCAGCTTGAGCGAAACGTCATGCAGTACCGGCTGGTGGCCGTAGCTGGCGCTGGCCTTGCGCACTTCCAGCAAGGGTTTGTGCTCTGGCACACAGGCCTTGGGCTCGGTGCGGAAGCTGCGTACCGCCCACAGCGACTTGGTGTAGTCCTGCTGCGGCGCATCGAGCATGGTGCGGGTGTCGGCCTCCTCCACCAGCTTGCCGTGGCGCAGCACCATGATGCGGTCGGCCATCTGCGCCACCACCGCCAGGTCATGGCTGATGTACAAGGCCGCACTGCCGTAGGTCTTCACCGCATCGCGGATCGCCGCCAGCACTTCGATCTGGGTGGTGACGTCCAGCGCCGTGGTCGGTTCGTCGAAGATGATCAGGTCCGGGTGGCAAGCCATGGCCATGGCGGTCATCACCCGCTGCAACTGCCCGCCCGAGACCTGGTGCGGATAGCGCTGGCCGATCTGCTCGGGGTTGGGCAGGCGCAGAATCCGGTACAGCTCCACCGCCTCGGCTTCGGCCTGGGCGCGGTCGATGCCGCCGTTCTTCACCGCGGTTTCGACGTGCTGGTCGATCAGCCGGTGGGCCGGGTTGAACGAAGCAGCAGCGCTTTGCGCCACGTAGGCGATGCGCAGGCCGCGCAGCTTGCGCAAGGCTTCGCTGCTGGCGCCGACCAGTTGCATGCCGTCAAAGATCACCGAGCCGCCGGTGATCCGGCAGCCATTGCGCACATAGCCCATGGACGCCAGGCCCAGGGTCGACTTGCCCGCGCCCGACTCGCCGATCAGCCCCAGCACTTCGCCGCGCTGCAGGGTCAGGTCGATACCCTTGATCAGCGGATGCCAGGCGTCTTCGTAATGCCCTTCGATACGCAGGTCGCGGATTTGAAGCAGCGGTTGTTCAGCAACAGTCATGTTCAGCACTCCTTCAGACCGCTGGATTGATGCAGCACCCAGTCCACGACAAAGTTGACGCTGACGGTGATCAGCGCCACCGCCAGCGCTGGCAGCAGCGGGCTGATGTCGCCGAAGGTGATCAGCACGGCGTTGTCGCGGACCATGCTGCCCCAGTCGGCGGTAGGCGGCTGGATGCCCAGGCCGAGGAACGACAGCGCGCTGATGAACAGGAAGACAAAGCAGAAACGCAGGCCGAATTCGGCGATCAAGGGTGCCGCGGCATTGGGCAGCACTTCACGGCTGACCAGCCACCACAGCCCTTCCCCGCGCAGGCGCGCGGCCTCGACGAAGTCCTGGACCACCACGGTCATCGCCACCGCTCGCGCCAGGCGGAACACCCGGGTGGCGTCGAGCAGCGCGATCACCAGCACCAGCGAGGTGGCGGTGGTGCCGACTACGCTGAGGATCAGCAAGGCGAAGATCAGTTGCGGGATGGCCATGAGGATGTCCACCACCCGCGACAGGCCCTGGTCGATCCAGCCGCCCTTGATCGCCGCCACCAGGCCGCAGAAACCGCCCAGGGCAAAGGCCAGGGTGGTGGTCAGGAAGGCGATGCCCAGGGTGTTGCGGGCACCAAAGACCAGGCGGCTGAACATGTCGCGGCCGAGGTTGTCGGTGCCCAGCAGGAACTCGCCGCCCCAGGGCGCGAAGCCCTCGCCCACCACCTGGGTTTCGCCGAAGGGCGCCAGCAGCGGCGCGAACAGCGCCACCAGCACATACAAAAGAATCACCAGCAGGCCGAACTGGGCGCTCAGGGGCGCACGCAGCAGGTGTTTGATCAGGCTCATGGACTACCCCTTCGGATGCATCAGGCGTGGATTGCTGGCAATCGACAGCACATCGGCCGTGGTATTGAGCAGGATGTAGGTGGCGGCGAAGATCAGGCTGCAGGCCTGCACCACCGGGATGTCGCGCTTGGCCACCGAGTCCACCAGCAATTGGCCGAGCCCCGGGTAGACGAACACCACCTCGACCACCACCACCCCGACCACCAGGTAGGCCAGGTTCAGCGCCACCACGTTGATGATCGGCGCCAGGGCATTGGGCAAGGCATGGTGGAAGATGATCCGCGCCTGGCTGATGCCCTTGAGCCGGGCCATTTCGATGTAGGGGCTGGCCAGGAGGTTGATCAGGGCGGCGCGGGTCATGCGCATCATCTGCGCGATCACCACCAGGCTCAGGGTCAGCACCGGCAGCAGCGAGCGCTCCAGCACCTCGCCCAGGCTCGCCCCCGGTGCCAGGTTGGAGATGCTCGGCAGCCAGTTGAGCTTCACCGCGAACACCAGGATCAGGATGTAGGCGACGAAGAACTCCGGGAACGACACCGCGCTCAGGGCGCTGGTGTTGAGCAGGCGGTCGAACCAGCTGTTGCGGTACAGCGCCGCGAGCATGCCCAGCACCAGCGCCACCGGTACCGACACCAGCGCCGCCAGCAAGGCCAGGCTGAAGGTGTTGCCCAGGCGTGCGCCGATCAGTTCGGCGATCGGCCGCTGGTTGGCCAGCGACACCCCCAGGTCACCGTGCAGCAGTTGCCAGGCCCAGTGGCCGAAGCGGTTGAGCGCCGGCATGTCCAGCCCCAGCTGGGCCCGCAGCGCCGCCACGGTTTCCGGAGTGGCGGCCTGGCCGAGCATGGCCTGGGCGACATCGCCCGGCAGCATGCCGACGGCCAGGAAGATGATCACCGCCACCGCCAGCAGCGACAGCAGGCCCAGCGCCAGGCGCTGGCCAAGCAGTTTGCAAAGACTATTCACCGTACAGTTCCTCGAACAGGTACACCGAAAGAAGGCTTTCGAGCAGTGGCGCTTACGCCTGCCACCAGCGTTCGATCAGGCGCAGGCCGTCCAGCTCGCCGTAGGGCGCAGTCAGCCCGCCATGGGTAACCCGCTTGGAGCGCGCCGCCACGGAACTGGCGAACAACGGCACGATGGCCCCGCCTTCATCGCGGCACAGCGCCTGCATTTCGTTGTACATCTCCTGGCGCAGCGGCGCGTTCATCTCGCCCCGGGCGGCGCTGAGCAACTGGTTGAAACGGGCGTTGTCCCAGTGCGTCTCGTTCCAGGCCGCACCTTTGGCATAGCCGATGCTGAACATGCGGTCGGCGGTCAGGCTGCTGTACCAGAAGGAGGTGGTGAAAGGCTGCTTCATCCACACGTTGGTGAAGAAGCCGTCGGCCGGCTCGCGCACCACGTCGATGTCGATACCGGCCTGGCGCGCCTGCTCCTTGAACAGCACCGAGGCATCCACTGCACCGGTGTAGGCGGCATCGGAGGCCTGCAGGCGTACCTTGAGCGAGTCGAGACCGGCCTGGCGCAGGTAGAAGCGCGCCTTGTCCGGGTCGTAACTGCGTTGTTCCAGGGCATTGTTGATGAAGCGGCTGCCGGGCTGGATCGGGTGGTCGTTGCCGATCTGGCCGTAGCCGTAGAGCACCGAGGCCAGCAGGGTTTCGCGGTTGATCGCATGCTTGAGCGCCATGCGCACGTTGTTGTCCTGGAACAGCTGGCTGTCGGTCAGCATCGGGAAGGTGTAGTGCTGGGCGCCCTTGGTTTCCTCGATGGCAAGATTCGGGTTGCGCTTGAGCAGTGCCACGGTCTTCAGATCGACCTTGTTGATCACATCGACTTGGCCTGTGACCAGGGCATTGACCCGGGCGGCGCCGTCGGCGATGGCCAGCAACTCGGCGCTGGCGAAGTGCGCCCTCCCCGGCTTCCAGTAATCGGGGCTGCGCTCAAGGTCCATGCGCACGCCCGGCTCGAAGGCCTTGAGGCGATAGCCGCCGGTGCCGACCGCCGACTGCCAGTCGGCCAGGCCGTCCTTGGCCGGCATGATCACCAGGTGATAGTCGGCAACCACGTAGGCGAAGTCGGCGTTGCCCGAATGCAGCTCGAACACCACGCTGTCGGTGCCCTGGGCGCGGACCTGGGCAACGTCGCCGAGCACGGTTTTGGCCGCCGAGGTGGATTTGTCGCCCAGGTGATGCTGGATAGAGGCCACCACGTCGTCGGCGCTCAGGGTCTTGCCGTTATGGAAGGTCACGCCCTGGCGCAGGGTGAAGGTCCAGATACGCGCATCGGGGCTCGACTCCCAGCGCTCGGCCAGCTCCGGAATGGCGTTGCCGTCCACGCCGATCTCGCTCAGAGTGTTGTACACCGCCGAGAAGCCGACGAAGGTGAAGGTGTCGCTCCAGGAGCCCGGGTCACGCGAATCGGTGGTGCTGCCCCCGGCCAGGCCCATGCGCAGCACGCCGCCGGCCTTGGGCGTCTCCTCGGCCCAGCCACGGCTGGGCAGGCCGAGGGAGAAGGCACCGGCCACGGCCGCCGCGGCCGCACTGTACTTGAGAAAATCCCGACGCGGCAGGCCGCCGTCGTGCATCGCTTGAGTAATCTTGTTGTTGTTATCGCTCATGGCATTGCCCCTGAAAAACCGCAGAGAAAAGGATTCAGTCGACCTCGCACGCATCGATGGTGCAAATATTTGTATTTGTCATCGTGACAATTACATTAGACTCAACAGCACACCGCTGCCAAGCCCCCACGGGGTGCTTTTTGCGATCGCTGTGGGAGCGGGCTTGCCCCGCGATTGTGGTTTGTCAGTGATTGCAGTTTGTCAGTAAGATCGTTTCGCGGGGCAAGCCCGCTCCCACAGGGAAATTTCAGCCGATGAGCCAGTCGACCCGCCTGATCACCGCTTCATACATTCTGTCGTTCGTGGCCGCCAACGCCCCGCAGAAACTGCGCACCGAAACCATCGCCAAGTGGGTCAAGACCCACCCCACCCGCGTGCGCAGCCTGGCCTCGCAGATGGTCAAGGCCAATATCCTCAAGTCCTGGCGCGGCGCCAACGGTGGCCTGACCCTGGCCCGCCCGGCCAGCGAGATCACCCTGCGCGAGGTGTACGACGCGGTGCAGGAAAGCTCGCTGATCGCCGAGAAGATCGACAACCCCTTCTCGGGCCTTGAAGATCACTGCAAGGTGTTCGAGGTGTTCACCCGTCTGTTCGCCATGCTCGAAGCCAACATGCGCCTGGACCTCGGTGCGATCACCGCCGACCAGTTGTTCGTGGCCTTCGACAAGCCGGTGGAAAAAGCCGAGCAGGCCTGAGCCTGCTCGTTTGCAGCACCCTCAGACCTGCATGGCCTTGATCTCGACGAACTCGGCCAGCCCCTCCTCGCCCCACTCGCGGCCATTGCCCGACTGCTTGTAGCCGCCGAACGGTGCCTGGTAGTTGAAGGCGGCGCCATTGATGAAGCATTGCCCGGCACGCAGTTGCCGCCCCAGCGCCATGGCCTGCTCGCGGCTGGCGGCCCAGACGCCGCTGGACAGGCCGAACGGTGAATCGTTGGCCAGCTCGATGGCCTGGGCCTCATCGCGGTAGGGGATCAGGCACAGCACCGGGCCGAAGATCTCCTCCTGGGCGATGCGCATGCGGTTGTCGACGTCGGCGAACAGAGTCGGCTGCACGTAGAAACCACGCGCCGCTCCCGCTTCACCGCCGCACAACAGCCGTGCGCCCTCCTCCTGGCCGATACGGATATAGTCCAGCACCGTGCGCCGTTGGCCCGCCGAGCACATGGGGCCGAGGAAACTGCGCGGATCCTGCGGATCGCCCATGACCAGGCTGCGGGTCTCCTCCAGGGCGATTTCCAGTGCCTCGGCATAGCGGCTGGCGGGCAGCAGCATACGGGTCAGGGCCGTGCAGGTCTGCCCGGAGTTGATCATCACGTCCTGCACGCCGTAGCGCACGGCCGCTTGCAGATCGGCGTCGGCGGTGATCAGCAGTGGCGACTTGCCGCCCAGCTCCAGACATACCCGCTTGACCGTCGGCGCTGCGGCCTGGGCCACCCGCACCCCGGCGCCAGTGGAGCCGGTGAACGACACCATGTCCACCTGTGGATGCTTCGCCAACGCCTCGCCGACCTTCGAACCGGGCCCGCTGACCAGGTTGAACACCCCGGCCGGCAAGCCGATGGCTTCGATCATCTCGGCCAGCAGGAAGGCGTGCAGCGGGGTTTCCTGGCTCGGCTTGACCACCACGGTGCAGCCTGCGGCCAGCGCCGGGGCCAGCTTGCCGATCAACTGGTGCAGCGGGTAGTTCCAGGGGTTGATGAAGGCACAGACGCCCACCGCCTCGCGGTACACCAGGGAGTTGCCGACCTCGCGCACCTCATCCATCAGCCCGGCCAGTTCGATGTACTGCTCAAGGCCGACGATCGGCCCCTCGACCTGCACCGCCTGGCACCACTGCACCGGCATGCCCAGTTCGGCCGTGATCACCCCGGCCATTTCCCCGGCGCGCTGTTTCAACTGCTCGGCCAGTGCGCGGATGTAGCCGGCCCGCACGCTGGACGGTGTGCGCGACCAGCCGGCAAAGGCCTGGCGCGCTGCCGCCACCGCACGATTGACGTCCTGCTCGTCGCCCAGCGGCACCCGGCCGATGGCGGTTTCACTGGCCGGGTCGATCACCTCGGCAAGGCCCTGCCCGGACGGCACCTGCCAGGCGCCGTCGATAAACAGTCGTGCGTACTCACGCATGGACCTTGCCCTCCATCAGTTCCGCCGTGCAGCGGGCAATACGCTGGCAGGCATCGCGCAACGGCTCGGTGTCCAGCACCAGGCCCAGGCGGATATGCCCGGCGGCGCTCGGTCCGAAGGCTTCACCGGCCAGTACCGAGACGCCATGACGCTCCAGCAGCTGCTGGGAAAACGCCTGGGCACTGAGCCCGGTTTCACGGATATCGACCATCACGAACATGCCTCCATCGGGCTTGAGCGCCTTCAGGCCCGGGCAATCGGCCAGGCATTCGCAAACCAGGTCGCGGCGCTGGCGATAGGCTTCGCGCATGGTCTCAAATTCCGGCAGTTGCTGTTCCAGCGCCACCACGGCGGCATCCTGGATGAAATCGGGCGAGCCATAGAGCATGCACAGCGCCAGGTTCTCCAGGTGCGCGGCCAGCGCCGTCGAACCCACCACCCAGCCCACCCGCCAGCCGGTCATGGCATGGGACTTGGACAGGCTGTTGAGGGTCGCGGTGCGCTCGGCCATGCCCGGCAGGCTGCCGGGGCTGATGTGCTCGCCTTCGTACAACAGCTCGCTGTAGACCTCATCGGAAATCAGCCAAAGATCATGGCCGATGCACAGTTCGGCCAGGGCCTCCCAGGTGCTGCGCGGCAGGCTGGCCCCCGAGGGGTTGTGCGGGCTGTTCAGGGCCAGAGCGCGGGTGCGCGGGGTGATGCGCGCGGCAACGTCCTCGGGGCACACGCGAAAGCCGTTCTCCGGGCGCACCGGCACCGGGATCACCGTGGCGCCGCAGGCACCGAACACCGCTTCATAGGTGACATACATGGGTTCGGCGACGATCACTTCATCGCCCGGGTTGAGTACGCATTGGGCCACGCAGAACAGCGCGCACTGGGCGCCGGCCAACACCGTCACCTGGTCGGCGCTGACTGCCTGGCCGCTGCGCTGCTGGTGACGGCGGGCAATGGCCTGGCGCAGGGCCAGCTTGCCGCGCACGTCGGCGTAGTGGGTGTGGCCGCCCTTGAGGCTGTCGATGGCCGCCTGGACGATGGGTGCCGGGGTGTCGAAGTCCGGGTCACCGACCGACAGCAGCAGGATGTCCTGGCCCTGGGCCTGCAGCTCCAGGGCGCGGTAGTGAATGTCCCAGGCGGCGGCGCCGTCACCGGCGATACGTTGAGTCAGATCGGAAAAACGCATGGCAAGCTTCCTGAATAAGAGTGGACGTCAGCGAGCGCAGGCATGCTTGAGCTCGACCAGGGTCACGCCGTTGCGGGCAAAGCCGGCCGCAAGCTCGCGTTGCAGTTCATCCAGGCTGTGCGGCTGGGCGACGGTGCAGCCGAAGGCCCGGCCCAGCCCGGCAAAGTCCGGGTTGCGCGGCAAGACGCCGATGGGCTCGATATCAAGACCCAGCATGTCGTCGCGGATCTGCCCCAGGGCATCGTTGTTCCACAGCAGCACCACCAGCGGGCGGTCCAGCTCTTCCACCGCAGTGGCCAACTCCTGGGCGGTGTAGAGGAAGCCACCGTCGCCGACCAGCACCAGCCCCGGGCGATCGGTGGTGGCGAACATGCCGCCGATGCCGGCCGGCAGGCCGTAGCCCAGGGTGCCGTAGCCGGTGGGGTGCAGCCAGCTGCGCGGCGCCCGGCTGGCGAACGCGTAGTTGCCGGTGTAGGCCAGCTGGGTCATGTCGGTGCTGATAAAGGCGTTGTCCGGCAGTACTGCCTGGATGCGGTCGAGGATCGCCTGGTGGATCGCCTGCAACGGACCATGGCCTTCGCGCAGCGCGCCACGCAAGGCGGCCACCGCTTCGATGGCTGCAGCGGGATCACGGTTGATCTGCGGCAGATGGTCCAGCAAGGCGGCAACGGTCTGTTGCGCGTCACCCTGCAGGGCCAGCGCACAAGGGTAGAAATCGTTGAACTTGCGCGGGTCGATGTCCACCCGCAACAGCTCGCCGTTGAGTGGCAGGCGCTCGCGCCAGAAGTCGGTATCGGCCATCTCGGTACCCACGGCCAGGACCAGGTCGGCCTCGCCGATCAGGTTCCAGCCGGGCTCGACGCACAGGCTGGCACCGGCGTTGAGCGGCGCGTCCGGGGCCAGCAGGCCCTTGCCGGCCACGCTGGTGAACAGCGGCGCCGCCAGGCGCGTGCTCAGTTGCTGCAACACGTCGGCAGCCTGCAGTGCGCCGCCACCGGCGATAATCATCGGCCGCTTGGCCGCCGCCAGTTTCGCCGCGGCCTGCTCCAGCACGCTGCTGGCCGGGACGCCCCGACCTGGCCGGCGCACCACTTCACCGCTCCAGTCGCGTTTGACCGGCGCGGCCAGTACATCCAGCGGCACCGAGATATGCACCGGGCGCGGGCGTTCGCTGTCGAACACCGCATAGGCCCGGGCGATCAGCTCCGGCAGGTCCTCGGCGCTCAGGGCCACGGCGGAAAACGCCGTGATCGGCGCGGTCATGGCGCGCTGGTCCTGGGTTTCATGCAGGCAGCCCCAGCCCTTGCCCAGGCTTGCGGTGTGGTTGACGCTGGAGATCACCAGCATCGGGATGGAGTCGGCATAGGCCTGGCCGATGGCGGTGGCGGCGTTGGTGACACCGGGGCCGGTGATGACGAAGCACACCCCCGGCTTGCCGCTGACCCGGGCGTAGCCGTCGGCCATGAATCCGGCGCCCTGCTCGTGGCGGGTGAGTACATGGCGGATGCCGCTGCCGGGCAGGCCGCGGTACAGCTCCAGGGTGTGCACCCCGGGAATGCCGAACACGGTGTCGACGCCGTAGTTGGCCAGCAGGCGCACCAGGGCCTGGCCGCCGGTCAATGGAGTAGTCATGTTCAATTCCTCACGCCTTGCCCAGGCGGATCAGGGCGTCGACCGCGGTACTACCGTGCGGGCCGACCATCAAGGGGTTCACATCCAGCTCCAGCAACTGGCTGGCGTTCTCGCAGGCGTAGTCGGCCACCGCGCCGATCGCCGCGACCAGGGCGTCCAGATCGGCCGCCGGACGGCCACGGAAGCCTTGTAGCAAGGTGGCGCTGCGCAGGCTGAGCAAGGCCGCGCGGATGGCGCCCTCGGTGGTGGGCAGCAACAGGCTGGTGCTGTCCTTGAGCAACTCGACCAGCACGCCGCCGGCGCCAATCACCAGGGCCAGGGCGAAATCGTTCTCGCGCTTGATGCCGACGATCAGTTCGGCCAGCGGCGCTTCGGCCATAGGTTCGAGCAAGACCTGATCGAACGGTACCTCGGGGGCATAGTCGGCAATCCGTCCACGCATCTGTGCCAGTGCGCGGTCCAGGGCGTCGGCATCGCGCAGGTTCAGGGCCACGGCACCGGCTTCGGTCTTGTGCGGCAGTTGCGCGCTGACGGCCTTTAGCACCAGCGGGTAACCGACAGCGGCGGCATCGCCCTGCGCCTGTTCCGGTGTACTCAAGCGGCCTGCCGGAATGGGCAGCCCGAACGCCTGCAGGGCCTGTTTCGAATCCCATTCGTTGAGCAACTGACTGTCCCCTGCAAGCGCTTGCGGGCAGAGCGGCACCAGGGCCGACTCACCGCGATCAAGCAAGGCCTGGCGGCTGGCCTGATAGGCCGCGATACGGCCCCAGGCGGCCAGGCCGTCCTCGACGCCTTGCAAGGCAGCGATGCCATGAGCGTGCAGGCGCTCGCGGGCACTGGCCGGCAGCAGCTCGGGAAAGGCCGAGGTGACGAAGCCGATCTTGCCATGGCGCTTCAAGGCGGCGCAGTACAGCTCCAGCAGCAGGTCGCACTCCTTGCGTTCACCGGTAAATTCCGCCGGGTAGTCGAGCACCAGCATGGCCGCGTCGGCCTCGGTGCGCAGGGCACTGTCGAGCATGCGCTCAAGCGCTGCGCCGTCGCCCCAGATCGCCGTGGTGAAGTCCAGCGGGTTGACCAGGTTGGCGTAACCGGGCAGCACCTGGGCCAGTTCGTCGACCTGGCCTTGATCGAGCTTCGGCAGGCTCAGCTGGTTGCGTTCGGCATAGTCGGCAATCAGCCCGGCGTCGCCGCCGGAACAGGCCAGGGCGATCAGGCTGCCACCTTTGGGCAGGTTGCCGCAGGCCGCGGCCTTGAGGGTTTCGACAAAGCTCACCGGGCCGCTGACGCGAATCACCCCCAGGCGTCGGAACAGGCTGTCGTACAGGGCGTCGGAGCCGGACAAGGAGCTTGTGTGACTCAACGCCAGTTCGGCACCGATCTGCGACACGCCGGTTTTCAAGGCGATGATCGGAATGCCCTTCTCCAGCGCCTTGTGCGCGGCGCGGGCAAAACCGGGCACATTCTTCAGCCCTTCCAGGTGCAGGCCGATGGCGGTCACCCGCGGCTCGTCGAGCAGCGCATCCATGAGCTCGGCAATGCCGATCTGCCCCTGGTTGCCGACCGAGGCCATATAGGCCACCGGCAGCGAGCGGTCGCTCATCGACAGGTTGTAGGCGAAGTTGCCGCTCTGGGTGAGGATCGCCACGCCCTTCTCCACCGCCTTGCCGCCATGGGCCACGGGCCACAGCGCACTGCTGTGCAGGTAGTCGAGCAGGCCGTAGCAATTGGGCCCGAGCAAGGCCATGCTGCCGGCGGCCTCGATCAATTGTTGTTGTAGCGCCTGGCCTTCGGCGCCGGTCTCGGCAAAGCCCGAGGCGTAGCAGATCGCCCCGCCCGCCCCCTTGGCGGCAAGCTCTCCGACGCAGGTCAGGGTCAGCTCGCGGTTGGTGGCGATGAAAACGGCATCCGGGCCACAGGGCAGCTCGGCCACGCTACGCACGCAGGGCACGCCATCGATGCTGTCGTGCTGCGGGTTGACCAACCACATCTGCCCCTGGTAGCCGCCCTCGGCACAGCGCTTGAGCGCCCGGGCCATGCTGCGGCCACCGACGAAGGCCAGGTGACGCGGCGCCAGCAGGCGCTTGAGGTTGTCACGAATCGACTGCGACATAAGTATTCTCCGACCCGATCAACGCAACAGTGGACGCAGCAGTTCGCGGGAAATGATGTGCCGCTGGATCTCCGAGGTACCCTCCCAGATCCGCTCGATCCGCGCGTTGCGCCAGATCCGCTCGACCGGGCCTTCGTCCATCAGGCCCATGCCGCCGAAGATCTGCACCGCCTCATCGGCGACCTTGCCCAGCACCTCGCTGGCGAACAGCTTGGCCATGCCGGCCTCGCCGTCGGTCATCGTGCCCTGGTCCATCTTCCAGGCGGTGTGCAGGGTCAGAAGCTCAGCAGCGCGGATCTGCGTGGCCATGTCGGCGAGCTTGAACGACACACCCTGGTAAGTGCCGATCGGCTGGCCGAACTGCTTGCGGTCCGCCGCCCATTGCAGCGACACATCCAGCGCCCGCTGGGCCTGGCCGACGCAGTTGGCGGCGACCATCACGCGCCCGGCGGTGAGCCAGGCGTTGGCGACTTCCCAGCCCTTGCCCACTTCGCCCAGCACCTTGCTGGCCGGCACGCGGCAGTCGTCGAAGAACAGCTCGTAGGTGTGGTAGCCACGGTTGCTCACACACTTGGGCCCGCGGCGGATGGTCATGCCCTGGGTGCCACGGTCGACCAGGAAGGCGGTCACGGCGTTGCGCTTCTTGCCGTTGTGCTCGTAGGTGTCGGTCACGGCGAAGACAATGGCGAAATCGGCATGCCCGGCGTGGCTGATGAAGTGCTTGCTGCCGTTGAGGACGAAGTCGTCGCCCTCGCGCACTGCGCGGGTCTTGATCGCGTTGGCATCGGAACCGGCGCCAGGCTCGGTGAGGGCGAAGCAGTCGACCTTCTCGCCCTGGATGCACGGCAGCAGGTAGTCGTTGATCTGCTCGCCCTTGCAGGCCATGAGGATTTTCGAGGGCCGGGCGACAAACACGTGCACCGCCCAGGAGACCTTGGACAGCTCACGCTCGATCAGGGCCTGGGACAGGTAGTCGAGGCCGCCGCCACCGACTTCCTCGGGCATGTTGAAGGCGTAGAAGCCGGCGGCGATGGCCTTGCCGCGGATCTGCGCGGCCAGTTCCGGGGAGACTTCATCGGCGCGGTCCACTGCTTCCTCGTGAGGCAGCAACTCCTTGGCGACAAAACTGCGTACCGCTTCCACCAACATTTCTTGTTCTTGGGTCAGTTGGAAATTCATGAGTCGTTCCTGAAGAAGGTCGTGTAAGTATTTATTTGCCAACGAATTTTGCTGCCCGCTTCTCGGTCGAAGCGCGCAGGGCCTCGGCGCCGTCCTCGCTGCGGCCACACAGCAGGCCGGCCGCCAGCTCCGCCTGCAACTGCTCGGCCAGGGTGCGCTGGGCGCCGTCGCGGATCAGGCGTTTGGTCTGGGCGAAGGCGAAGGTCGGGCCATTGGCCAGGCGACCGGCCAACTCGGCAGTGACTGCCAGCAACTGGTCATCGGCGCACACCTCACCCACCAGCCCGGCCACCAGCGCACGCTCGGCACCCCACAGTTCGTCGAGGAACAGCAGGCGCTTGGCCTGTTCGCTGCCGATCAGGCGCGGCAGGTGCCAGCTGGCGCCGGCATCCGGGCTGTAGGCCATGCTGGTGTAGCCGGCCTTGAAACGCGCCGAGGCGGCGGCCACGCGCAGGTCGCAGCACAGGGTCAGGTCCATGCCGGCGCCGACGGCGGTGCCGTTGATGGCGGCGATGGTGGGTTTGTCGAGGCTGTGCAGGCGCTGCATCAGGGCGTGGGCGGTCTCGGTCCAGCCGTAGCTCTCCAGGGCGCCACGGGCCTCGGCCTCGGCCCATTCGGCCAGGTCCGCGCCGGCGCAGAAGCTGCGCCCGCTACCGGTCAGCACCACCACGCGCACGGCCGGGTCGCTGTTGAAGGCATCCAGCAGGGCATGCAGTTGCTTGAGCGCAGGGATGTCCAGGGCGTTGCGCTGCTCGGGGCGGTTCAGGGTGATCCAGGCGACGCCGGCTTCGACCTTGCTGAGCAGAGACGGGGAAGTAGTCATGGGAGGCCTCGAATTATTGTGATTGGTGTGAGGGGTAGGACTTGGGGAGATACTAAACGAGTGTTCAGCAAGGAGACAATCGGGGAGATTAGCTCGTGTAACACATTAAATTACAGATATATCTAGCTGTTTTTATTGATTTATTTTCTTTAGCCAGATTTGCCCAATCCGGGGACTGTTACAACTTCGCACAACTGTTGCCGAGCGTGGGCTGGATGACGAGCGCTGCGCGCTCGATCGCAGGCTTCGCCAGCTCCCACAAAGACAATTGCGCCTACCCGTGTAGCCGCTGCCGAGGAACGAGGCTGCGATCCACTGCGCAGCAGTCGCAACCCGGTCACTTCGTTGTCCCTGGTATACCGCAGTCGCCGGGCTCTGCGGCCGTTATACGGCCGATCGCAGCCTAGCGGCAGCGGCTACACCTTCAGGCAATCAAGACAGTGCTCCTACCTGGTGACTGAACAAATCCTGAGGGAGCTGGCGGAGCCTGCGAAAGGGCTGCATAGCAGCCCCCGACTTCACTCACAAGCGCCAATGCCGCTTGCCGCTTGCCGCTTGCCGCTTGCCGCTTGCCGCTTGCGATCGATGATGATGATGATGATGATGAAGTACACCGCTTAACACACAGCGAAAGAACCAAAAAAACCAGCACAACGAAGGCGGCGAGATCTCATCCATCGCCAGGAACACGAGCAGCGAACTGCACAGAGTGTCGGCGGCAACGAAGCAAGTCACCACCACCACGCGCACAGCCTGGTCGGCGTCATGGGCATCGAGCAAGGCGTGGAGGTTTTTCAGGCTGAAGGACGTCACAACTTCGCACAAGTCAAAACTAAAGGGCCATCCCGAAGGGATGGCCCAAGAGCACAGTGCAAAAAATTACTTATGTGAAGGTCATGTATTTGGTGAAACGTGCCCAACTATAACCCGGCAGCTCAAAGGTTATCCCATATGTCCCTGGTACCGTACTGACCACATCAAAGTAAATATCCCCTGGTTCCCCTACAGCACTACCGTGCAGCGTGATATGCACCCTTTGTCCCGCGTAGCCGACGATCTGAAAGTGACTTGGTATGCTGACTATCACATGACTTAATGGAGCAACATAATAAATCTCAGTGTCGTAACACACGCGATTTCGGCTTCGACCATTGGCTCTGGCGGATTGAGCCAACATTGCCCCCACACGGTGTATTCCAGAGTACCTGTCCCACGGGAATTTACCGGTAAATTGCAGTTCGGCTGTGACCGAAGGTTTACCGGTTCTTCTCGCTGTGACGGTTGTGTAGGGGCTTGTAGCGCGGAGCATCTGATGTGCTTCACCGTTTTGGTCGAGGGTGACTTGAAGCTGTTGCGCTCCCCCGACAAAACTTGCTCTCGACCCAGCGACTAACGTCGCGACTTCACCGGGGCTACCTATCACCGTGACACTGTTTGTTTCCTTCGGATGGATCCAGTCGGTTGGCAGCGCAGTGCTCTGCATCCCAAGACTAGAAACGGCCAGAACGAAAGTAGCAACGTTCATTTCATATGCCTTTACAGGCGCTTCGATCGCTGCGTCGAAGTCATCCTCTCCTGCGGTATTAACCGCCGCATGAATGGTCAATTGCGTACCATGAGAAAGTGTGTCCAGTTCTGCTCTCGGAATAGACCATCGAAACCCTTCGACGGTCTCATCCGCGGATACAAGCTCAGCCTCTACAAGCGGTAGTTGCCAATCCGTATTTTGACCTTGGGTTCCGCGTAGCGTGATCCAGATGACCTGACCTTGCACTATACCTTGCCACGGCTCAAGCCTAAGGGTTGCATCGCCCTGGAAAGCCGCCAGTTCCAGGACAATCCCCCTGGCCTCTTCAATGAACGGCGCGACGAGTTGAACCTGTACCAGGAAAATCTGGTAGTGCCGCTGCGGAAACACAATAGCCTCGTCGTCCCCGGCGTCCTCATGCAACACCACCTGCATTTCCAGGCGAATACGGCTTTCATGCGCAAAGCCTTGAAGCTCGGCACGCGGTAACACCGCGCGTATGCCCAGATCGACCTCACCGGGCGCAATGGCCTGCCGTTCAGCCAATGTAATGATCTTTTCACCACCGGCTTCGTCCACTCCAATGCAACGCAACCAGTAGTATTGCCCTTCGTTGATACCGACCCAGGGTGCGACGGTCACCAATGCATCGCCGGGGAACAGCAACAGGTCCAGCCTATCGCCCCTGGCCTCTTCGATCAGCGGCTGCGGCGGATTGGTCAACACCGGTCCGATCCACAAGTTCAAGTAATCCGAGTTCCGGCTTCGCTCTCCTGGCTCCCTGACCACATAACGCACCCGCACCGGCCGGTTCAGGCTGGGCAGGATATTCTCTTCAGGTACGCCAAAGTACTCATCCCGGGCGCTTTGCACCGGTAGATAGTCGAACCAGTTGCCCGCCACCACCGGACTCAGCCATTCCAGGTGGATGGTCTGCCCCTGGGCCATGCCGGTGTAGAGCGGCACCAGGGTACTGGCCACGACAATGCCGACCGGATCGAGCACCCCATTCTCGGCCTCTTCCACCTCGGGCCTGATGAACTCCGGCGCCGGTTCGCCCACCCAGACTTCCAGGCGCTCCGACTCCCAGGGCTCTCCCGAGGCATTCTTGACCTGGAAAAACAACACCAGGCTACCACCGGCAATGGCCACCAGATGCACAGGGTCATGCCAGACAAACACCACTTCTTTGCCCACCTGGGCACCCGTCAGCCGTCGCTCTTCCATGTAGACATATTCGTTGCCATTGGCCTTGGTGCCCTGCCACACCACCCGCACCTCCTGCCCGGGGAACATCGCCAACCACGGCGGGATTCTGATGACCACGCGGCTCAAGGTATCGGGCAGGTAATCCTCGTCACGACCGTCAACGTCGGGCCTGACCAACTGCGTCGCCACGCCCCGTACCCCCACCGCTGAAGTCTTGGAGGGAATTGGCGTTGGGAAGCCATTGCGCACGACTCTGTAGGAGACATAAGCCAGCCCACCGGCAATGGCCTGGATCAATGCATTGGCAACGCGAAACTCCACGCGGCGAGCCGGCGGCATGCTGGGCAACGGATCTGATAGTTGCTCATGGACCGGCAATGCCACCGCGTCACTGGTAAAGCCGCGCCAGACCAGCCTCAGGCGATCTCCGGCGATAAATCGAGGGAAGTCGGCAACCACGGTGACCGTGACATCCTGCGGGCCAAGCTCCCCCAGTTCGATAAAGCCCTCGCTGTCCAATGGCTCGACCGCAGGGCGCGGCAACAGGAAGGCACTGATTTCCACGAAGGCGTAGCTAGGCAGCGAGGCACCATCGGACGGGTTGCCGACTTCATCTTCAAGCCAGTACAACACCAACAGCTCTTCGGAATCTCCGGCCTCCTCGATGGTAGCCAGATCGACGTACACAGAAATGATTGTGCCGACCTCTCCCGGTTGCACCACATGCTGCACCTTGACGCCACCCCAGCTCAGGTTGAGCCGGTCGCCCACTTCCATGAAGCGCCATGGGTAGACACTGACCGAAATCCCCTCCTGGGCGGCGTTCCAGTCGATGATGCCGGGCGGGATGATCGGGAACATCAGACCGGTGTGGTGCGGGCTGCCCGGATTCGGATTGGGCCCGCCCGGCAAGCTGCGCTTGACCTTGATGAACAGCTGCGCCGACGCATAGTCGTTACCGTTGGCCGCCCTGACCGTGAACCACACCTTGCTGTTGCCATTGGGAATACGCCCGGGCGGCACATAGATGAACACCAGCTCGTGCCGGTCCTCCGGCTTGACCACGTAGGGGAACGGCGTCACCGGGGTGGCTTCGTCGCCCCAGTAAATTTGGATCTCGTCGCCCGCCTCCATGCCCAGGTAAGGTTCGACGATCACTTGCAGGCCCTTGGGGTCGTTCTCCAGGCCCGGCTTACCGATCCCGCCGTGCAGGCCATCCGGGTGATCGACGTACTCGCGCAGGTTGGGAATGCGCAGTGCACTCAAGTCCAGCGGTTTGATCTGGTTGACCCGCATGAACCAGGGCCGCGGATCGCCGCCCGCGGCCCTGGGCGAGTAGTTGGAAGCCAGGCTGGAGAAGTACAGGGTCTTGCTGAAGCGCGTCCAACTGCCGCCCTGGGGCAGATGGAAGGTCAGGGTGACTTCCTCGGCCACGCTGTCGACCACCTCGAACTGGCAGTCGCCGGACAGCTCTGTCAGCGCCAGGCTGGCAATCTGCCCGGGATGGCCTGGAATACTGGCGCTGCCGCTGAGCTCGACCTGCACGTAGGTGACATCGGCAAAACCCCGGGCATCGAAACACACACGGTTGCCCGCGCGCCCGTTGGCCAGGGCGCCGGCGGCGGCACGGGCACGTACGCCCTGCTCGTCCTGCTCCTGGTCGAAGACGAAGACGTCGCTGAAGCGCACTGGCACGTAGCGCGGCGCCACGCCATCGATCAGCGCGCTGACCAGCACGGTTTCGGCAAAGGCATCGCCAAGCCAGGCGCTGAACTCGCCGCGGCTGTCGAGGGTAAAGGCCAGTTGCTGGCTGTCATTGTCGAACTGCGCCGAACCATTGACCGACAGCGTGCCCTGGGCGCCCGGACGACCGATGAGGGTGAGGCCGCAGGTCTGGGTTTTCAATGACCAGTCCTGGGGCAAGGCCGAGGTGGCCAGGCCCAGGTCGGAGACCATGATATGCAGTTGGCCCTGGCGTACCTGGTAGCTGCGCACGGGAAAGTCCACGGTTTGCCCGGCATCGGCCGTGGCGCCGAAGTTCACCTTCAGGTGCAGGCTCAGCTCGGCGCCATCCGCCAGCGCGGTGAGAAACGCTCGGGGCAGCTCGACCGAAAGGCCATTGAGCGTCGAGGCGTCAATGACACTGGCCACCAGCAGTGGCTGCACGGCACTGCCGCTACGGGCTTCGAGCCACACCCGCTGGTCAAGGGCAATAAACGGCCAGGGCGCGGCGGTGACCGTGGCCGGGCCATCGAAGCTGTCCAGCTCCAGCTCGCCGCCAACGGCCTGCTCGATGGTTGGCTTGACCAGCGCATCTGCCGCCGGTGCCCGTACCTGGACGCTCAGCACCGGGGAATCCAGGGCGGGCAGTTCATTGCGCAGCACCTGGTAGCTGATACGCACCTGGCCGTTGATATTGGCCCCCACCGCCGACGGCGGCACACTGGCCATGATGAAGCCGCTGTCGCTGCCTGGCCGCTCGATCAGCGCCGGCGTGCCGACACCTGGCGCGCCTTGCCAGAGCAACTGGACACGATCGCTGGCACGCATGCCGGTGTAGCTGATGCGCACCTGGGCACCGTGCAAGCCGAGCATGGCATCGTAGCTGCCGCCTTGTGCGCCGGTCAGGGTGGGCAGCGTCAGTGTCGGCGCTTGCGAGCGGATTGCGAGGTTCAGCACCTGGGACGGCAAGGGCCGCCCATCGCGCGGTTCGACCTGATAACTGACCTGCACCGCGCCGCCCAGGCTGGCCTGCACCACCGCTTGCGGCACGTTGAACAGCAGTGCCGTACCCGGCTGGGTCACGGTTTGCACCAGGCTGACCGTTCCCGCCGCATCGGCGCCTTGCCAGGTCAGGGTGACGGTGTCCTGGACCAGCATCACCGGGTAGTCGACACTGACTTGCACCCCGCCAGGGAAAAAATGCGGATCGAGCTGATTCCCGGGAGCCTCCACGCCTGGCAGCGGCAGCAGCCCCGCCGTGCTGACCGTCAAATTCAGCGGCGCCGACTCGCGGTAGCCGACGCTGCGCGAAGTGGCCATGCGTACCCGGTAGTAGAGTTTCACCGAGCCCGACTCCAGCAGGCGAATGTGCTCCGCCGCGACGTTGATCGCGATGGGCGCATCCGAGCCGGCCTGTTGGGCGCTGACGGTGCGGACCTGTTCATGCACGGTCGGCTTGCCGTCGAACATGGTGCCCAGCCATACCAGCACGATCTCGTGGCCTGCCGTGCGCCCCAGGTATTTGGGAATCATGACCGTGGCCCGTGTGGCGTCGTAGGCCAACTCGCCCTCCACCGCCTGATTGACGCTCGGTGCCTGCAGCGCCTGTGGCTGCCCCTTGACCCCCACGGTCAGGCGCTGCGAACGCAGCTCGCCGCTGGCCGTCACCAGGGTATAGGACACCACGGCCAGGCCGTTGGCCAACGCCCAGAGCTTGTCGTTGGCGATGCTGAACACAATCACCTGGGGAAGCTGACCACGGATGACCTGCTCAAGGTCGGTATGGGTGGGCAATCCGGAGTCGATGTAGCCGGTAAAGCGCAGTTTGACCTGGTCACCCACCGCAAAGTCCGGGGCTTTGGCGTTTACCGCAATCAGCAGCGGCGCGTCGCCCTGCGCTTCCAGATCAAGATAACCGTCGCTGTCGACCCCCTGCACCGCCGCCACGGGCAGTTGCGCAGTGCCGGTGTCGACCACGATCGACACATGGGGCGCCCAGGCCTGGCTGGTGTTGTACACCAGGTCATGCACCTCCCAGCTGACCACCAGGTTGGGGCTGTCGCCCGCTTCCAGGATGACGCTGCCCGGGACGTTGATGACCACCGGGTGATTGATATCGGCCTCGCTCAGGGTGTAAGTGCGCATGATGCCGCCCCAGCTGAGGCGGATCACATCGCCGACGGCCTTGTTCTCGTAGTGGAAGATGCGCACATCGACCCCGGCTTCCAGGTGCGCGGCGGTCACCGGATTGGCGGCCACCTCGGCCGCCACCAGGCCCTGGTGGCCAGGCGCAGGATCGATGTCCTCGCCGCCGGGCCGGGTCAGCTTGACCCACACCGACAACGATCTTGCGCGCTGGTACTCCAGGCCCTGGCGGGTGAAGGTGTAGTACAGGCGTTTCTCCCCCGGGGTGAAGCGGTCGGCGGCCAGGTACAGCGACAGCGGCCGGTTCAGGTCACGCTCGGCAACCTGCAATGCCGGTGCAATCGGCGCCGGCTCGCCCTCCATGAACACCTGCAGCAGGTCACCGACCTGGGCGTCGCGAAAGGTTGGCACCGTGGCCAGCACACCGAGCACGCTGGTGGCCAGGGTGTCGATGCTAACGCCGCCGTCAAAGCCCTCGACGGGGGTGGCCATGCGATAGATCGCCAGTGGGCTCAGTGTGGTGCGCACAAGGTTGGTCGGTGCTTGTAGGTCATTCATGGCAAGGCCTCGTCTGCAGGAAGTACAGCCTCGACCCTACGCAATAACCGCAATGAGAAAGGGTCGACCGGGGGAAAGTCGACCCTTATTCAATACCTCACTTTGGAGCCCAACAACTGACAGAAATACCAGGTGGCGAGAACACTGGACTGGATGACGAGCGCTGCGCGCTCGATCGCAGGCTTCGCCAGCTCCCACAAAGACAATTGCGCCTACCCGGTTACTGCACAAACCCTGTGGGAGCTGGCGAAGCCTGCGAAGGGGCTGCAAGGCAGCCCCCGACTTCACACCGACGGCGCCAACACCGCCTGGCGCTTGCGATTGATGATGAAGTACGCCGCGTAACACACTGCAATGAAACCAAAACCCCAGTACAGCGAAGGCCGCTGGGTCTCGTCCATCGCCAGGAACACGAACAGCGAACTGCACAGGGTGATGCACAGCAGCGGCACCAGCGGGTACAGCGGTGCGCGGTACTTGAGGTCGGCCAGCTTGCCGCCCTCTCGCAGGTAGCTGCGGCGGAAGCGGTACTGGGCCAGGGCAATGACGATCCAGGTCACGGTGCCGGACATCCCGCTCACCGCCATCAGCACCATGAACAGGGTGTCGGCGGCGACGAAGCTGGTCATCAGCGACACCAGGGCAAAGCACAGGGTGATGCTCAGGGCCCGCAGCGGCACGCCGCGCTTGCTCAGCGGCGACAGGCTTTTCGGCGCCATGCCGGTCTTGGACATGGCCCAGAGAATGCGGGTGGAGGCATACAGGCCCGAGTTGCCCACCGAGAGGATGGCAGTGAGGATGACGAAGTTCATCAGGTCGGCCGCATAGGGAATGCCGACCATGTCGAACACCTGCACGAACGGGCTTTCCATCAGGCCGGCCTGCTGCCACGGCACGATCGCCGAGAGCACCACGATGGCCAGCACGTAGAAGATCAGCACACGGAACACCACATTGCGCACGGCGCGGGGGATGCTCTTTTCCGGCTGGTCGGTTTCACCGGCGGCCACACCCATGATCTCGCAGCCCTGGAAGGCATAGACCACGGTCATCATCACCGCGAACACCGCAGACAGGCCATTGGGGAACATCGAATCGCCAATCAGGTTGTTCATCATCGGCGCCGGTTCGCCGCTGCTCAGCGGGATGGCGCCGAAGATCACCAGCACGCCGACGATGATAAAGCCCAGGATCGCCGCCACCTTGATCCCCGAGAACCAGTACTCCGCCTCACCGAAGGCGCGGGTGGCCAGGGCGTTGAGGCCGAACAGCACCACCACGAACAGCGCCGACCAGTACCAGATCGGCACCTCCGGGAACCAGCGCACCATCAGCATGCCGGCGGCGGTAAACTCCAGGCCCACGGTGGTGGCCCAGCTCATCCAGTACACCCAGCCGATCATGAAGCCGGTGGCCGGGCCGATGTATTTGGTCGCATGGGCCTGGAACGAGCCGGACACCGGCATCTGCACCGACAGCTCACCCAGGCAGACCATCACCAGGTACATCAGAAAGCCCGCCACCAGGTAGGCCAGGATCGCGCCCATGGGTCCGCCCTGGTTGATGGTCACGCCCGAGCCCATGAACAGCCCGGTGCCGATCACCCCGCCCAGCGACAGCATGAAGATATGCCGGCTCTTGAGCGCGCGGGTCAGGTGAATGCCTTTACGTTCGGTAGATTCACTCATGTCGGCACCTCAACTGTGGCTGAAGTGCGAAAGGGACAAGGGATACGGCGAGGGACGATCAGCTTTGCGGCAGTTCATTATTATTATCTCCAATAAGCTTCGAAGACCGCGTGCTCTGCGGTTGACGTCGATTATTGGAAAGCGATGTAAGGTGCTGTTGTACGTAAAGATCGAAGATGTAAAAAGTCGTAACTTTTTTGTACGTCAGCCCTGCAGCAGCTGTTCCAGGGTCTCCCTGGCCTGCTGCATTTGCGCGTCGAGCGGTGCATTCAGGCCCTGTACGGCCAGGGGGTCGTTGCTCAGCGCCGCTATTTCCAGGCGGCGCAACACGCCGGCCAGCCCGCGAAAACCCAGGGAGTCGCTGCTGCCGGCCAGGCGGTGGGCCAGGTGGGTGATCTCGGTAAAGTCCATGGCCTTGAGCGCTTCGCCCAACGCCGCCTGATGCTGCTCGATCGCCTCGTTCAACACCGCCAGCAGGCCCTGGACCTTCTGTTCGCCGAGCAAGGTGCGGTGGGTTTCCAGCAACGCCCAGTCCATGCCCGGGTCGGCCTCTTGTTGCTCGACCACCGGCATCTCCTGCGCCAGCGCCTGGCGCAGGCTCTCCAGTTTCAGCGGCTTGGCCAGGATGCCTTGCATGCCGGCATCCAGGTAACTGCGCACCAGCGCCGGCTGGACACTGGCAGTCAACGCCAGGATCCGGCTATCGCGGTTGGGCCCCGGCGATGCACGAATCTGCCGGCACAGCTCGACCCCGCTGATGCCCGGCAGGTGCACGTCGAGCAGGATCAGGTCGAAGCGTCGCTGGCTGCACAGCACGCGGCCCTGTTCGGCCTCCTCGGCCAGCCACACCCGATGGCCGTCGCGGCGCAGCAGGCCACGCACCACCTCGCGGTTCAGCTCCACATCCTCGACCACCAGGATGTCCAGGGCGGCGACCGGATTTGCCCTTGGCAGGGAAACGGCGCTGTCGCCGGAACCTTGCAGCTCGACCTCGAACCAGAAGCAACTGCCCTGCCCTTCATGACTTTCAAGGCCGATGCGTCCGCCCAGCTGTTCGACCAGGTGCTTGCAGATTGCCAGGCCCAATCCGGTGCCTCCGTACTGCCGGGCCACCGCCTCACTGGCCTGGACAAAGCGGTCGAAGATCCTGGCCTGCATCGCCGGGGCAATGCCAATGCCGTTGTCGCTGACGCTGATACGCAGGTGCTGGCGCTCGCCCTGCTCGCCCAGCACCTCGACCGCGACCTTGACCTGCCCGGCCGCGGTGAACTTGATGGCGTTGGCCAGCAGGTTGCTCAGCACCTGGCGCAGGTACTGCTCGGCACCGTGCTGACGCTCGGCCAGGTGCGGGTCGATGCGGCACTCCAGGGTGCTGCCGTTGCCCAGGGCCCGGGGTTCGAGCAGGGTCATCACTTCGTCGCACAGCTGGCGCAGGGAGAAGTCCACCGGCTCCGGGCGGCTTTCGCCTTCTTCCAGGCGGGCGAAGTACAGCACTTCATTGAGGATGGTCAGCAGGCCTTCGGCGGCTTTGTACAAGGCCTCCAGGCGCTTGCTGTCCTGGCCGTGCAGCCCGGCGCCGCGCAGCAGTTCGGCCATGCCGAGGATGCCGTTGAGCGGTGTGCGCAGTTCGTGGCTCATGGTGGCGAGAAAGCGCGACTTGGCCAGGTTCGCCGCCTCGGCGTCGTCCTTGGCGCGCATCAGGCTGGCGGTGCGGCGCTCGACCATCTTCTGCAGCTCGTCGCGCTTGTCCTGCAGGGCCAGGCGGTCTTCTTCACGGCGCTCGATATCACTGAGAATCGCCCGGCGCATGTCGTCCAGGGCGTTGGCCACCGTGTCGATCTCGTCGGGCCGCGCCGAACGGCGCTTGGCCAGGCGCAAGGGTTCCTGCCAGTCACCGGCGCCCACACGCCGGGCGAACTCGGCCATGACCTTGAGGTGGCGCGTCACCAGGCGATAGAACAAACCCGACAAGGCCACCGCCAGGCCGCAGAGGAACACGCCCATCCACAGCAGGCTGGTCAGCCCGGTGGCGAACAGGCGCCGATGCACCGCGCCCAGGTCGATGCTTACCTCCAGCTCGCCCAGATGGCGCAACGGCCCCGAGGGCGGCTGGAAGTCCAGGGCGAAGCGCTCGATGCGCAGCGGCCCGGGCGGATTGGCCTCGCCCTGCAGCAGGTTGAAATCGCTGCTGGTCAGGCGCACCCGGGCCACATCGGAGAAGTCCACCAGGCCGCGCAACTGCACATTGAGCTGCTCCTGGTCGAGGTCCCAGAGACTGCGTTCCAGGCTAGCCAGGTAGCCGCCGCGGATCAGCGCCATGCGCGCGTCGATGTCACGCATCTCGCGGCGGTACTCGAAATACAGCTGCACGCTGCTGGCCAGCACGGTGAAACACAGGCTGAACAGCAGGATGAACAGCAGCAGGCGCCGCAGCAAACCGCCCGGGTGCAGGCGCTTCATCGGGCATCCGCCGGCAGGTTGATCATGTCGCGGTAGGTGACTTCGCTTTGTGCAAGCCACTGCTCGATCTCGCCGGCATCGGTCATGCGCTGCAGCTCCTGGTCGATCTGCGCCATGCGCTGGCTCAGCTCGCTATGGCGCGACACCGCAACGCGCAGGTAATCCACGCTCAGGGCCCTGGGCAGTACCTGGATGTCCTCGGCGCCCGGCAGGCGCTCAATGTACAGCTGGCCGGTGCGCCGCTCCTGGATGACGAAATCGATGCGCCCGCGAATCAATTTGCCGAAGTTCTGCTGGCTGGACGACACCCATTCGATGTTCTGGTGGCGGGCGACGAAGCGATCGAACTCGGCCCCGTAGCTCTCGCCGAACAGCAAGCCACCCCGGTAGTTGGCCAGGTCTTCCAGGCGCTCGAACTTCACCGGGCGCTGGCGATTGAAGAACACCGCGACCTCTTCGCGCAGCACCGGCACGCTGGAAAAACGCATGCCCTGGTCGCGCTGGTCGCTGTTGTAGGCCAGCACCACATCCACCCTGCCTTCGGCGGCATCGAGCAGGCAGCGCTTCCAGTTGCCCAGCACGACGATTTCCACCTCATAGCCCAGGCGCCCGAACAGCTGGCGGACCACGGTCGGCGCCAGGCCGCGCACCTGCTTGCCGTCGCTCCAGGACACCGGCGGGTACACCGGGTAATCGCAATAGCGAATGCGTTCACCCGCCTGTGCAGACAGGGCCAGCAACAGCGACAGCAGCCCGAACAGGTGACGCATGGCTGTCAGGCCGCCACGCTGGCGGTGAACAGGTAACCGGCGCCGTGAATGGTGATGATCAGTTGCGGCTCGGCCGGGTCGTCATGCAGCTTGCGTCGCAGGCGGCCGACCAACACGTCGATGGAGCGGTCGTTGGGCACCCATTCGCGGTTGCGGATCTGGTCCATCAACTGGTCGCGGCTCAGGGTGTGGCCACTGTTGCGCAGGAACACACTGAGCAGCTGGAACTCGCCATGGGTCAGCAAGGTTTCGGCGCCCTGGGCGTCGATCAGGCGGCGGCGGTCGACGTCCAGCGCCCAGTCGGCGAACTGTTTCAGGGTTTGGGGGCTGGCCACTGCCGGGCGCGATGCCTGGGCGTGGCGCACACGGCGCACCAGGTTCTTGGCCCGCGACACCAGTTCGCGAGGGTTGAGGGGCTTGATCACGTAGTCATCGGCGCCACATTCCAGGCCGACGATACGGTCGATGTCGTCGTTGCGGCCGGTGATGAGGATGATGCCGACCTCCGAGCGCACCCGCAGCTCACGGGTCAGGGTCAGGCCGTCCTTGCCCGGCAGGCGGATGTCGAGCATCACCAGGTCGACGCTGTGGCTGGCCAGGAACTGCTCGGCCTGCTCGGCGGTGTCGGCGCAGTGGACGTCGTAGCCTTCCCGGGACAGGTAGGCGTGCAGCAAGTCGCGAATAAGCGGATCGTCATCGACGATCAGTACCCGAGGCGTCATTGCGTGTTGTCTCTTATAGGAATTGTTCTATGACTCGCGTCAGCAGCCTACCCCTTGTTGAACAACCGATCAACAGCCCTCGGTCAGGGTGAAGCGCCGCCGCCCGCCGGCCTGCAGGCCGTCGACCCAGGCCTCGCAGATCTGTATGCCCTGCTCCGGGGTGAAGGTACCGGGGTTGAGGCCCGACTCCAGCCACAGGCCGTCAAGCAAGGCGCTCAGGCTGATGGCCGCGAGATCCGCATCGAATGCCTGCCAGCCCTCTTCCCGGGCCAGGTCGCGCAGCAGCCGGCCCAGCTCGTTGCGGTATTCGCCGTAGGAGTGATCGTGCACCTGGTTGATCGCCTCGGCGGTCTTTACCGCGCCCCAGAAGGCCAGCCAGGCGTCGAGCAGTTGCGGGTCGAGCAGCTCGGCGCAGAACGAGGCACGAAAGAACGCCGACAGCCGTTCGCGGGCGTTGGGTGCGGCCTGGGCCATGGCCTCGCGGATCAGGCCCATGACCCGCCCGGTGACCGCCATGTAGGCTTCGGCCACCAGTTCGTCCTTGCCCGAATAGTGGTGACTGATCAGCCCCACCGAAACACCCGCCTCGGCGGAAATCTTGCGGATCGAGGCGCCCTGGAAGCCATGGCGCTTGAGGCACACCAGGGTCGCTTCGACCAGGTTGGCCTTGCGCAATTCCGGGACCATACGGCTGTAACGGGCTTCCTGGGTCATGGGCGGGTCTCGAGGGGACTGTAAAAATATTCAGCGGCCCTTTCGCGGGGCCAGCCCGCTCCTACAGGCCGGAGGAGCGGGCGTGCCCCGCGATAAGGCCGCATAGCTGAACGACTGTACAACAAGTATCGATCAGTCGCGATAGCCCGGTGCCACCCGATCCAGCAACCGCAGCAACGCCGCCCAGGCCAGTTGCATGCCATCCGGATCGCTCAGCTCGCCCTCTTTCAACGGCCGCGCCGGCTCGTTGAACTGGCGCTCGGTATGGGTGCAGACGGCGTCCGGCGGCAACAGGATCTCCCCCGCCGCCTGTGCCGCCAACTGGATCTCGCAGGCTTTTTCCAGGTAGTACATGCGCAGGAACGCCTGGCTGACCGTCTCGCCCACCGTCAGCAGGCCATGGTTGCGCAGCATCAGCACCGGTTTGTCGCCCAGGTCATCGACCAGGCGCCGCTGCTCGTCCATGTCCAGGGCGATGCCTTCGTAGTCGTGGTAGGCGACCTTGCCGTAGAACTCCATGGAAATCTGGTTGACCGGCAGCAACCCGCACTTGAGCGCGGCCACCGCGCAGCCAGCCTTGGTGTGGGTGTGCAGGACGCACTGGGCATCCTCCCGGGCACCGTGGATGGCACTGTGAATGACAAAGCCCGCCGGGTTCACCGGATACCGGGTCGACTCCACGGCACGCCCCTGCAGGTCGATCTTGACCAGGTTGGAGGCGGTGATCTCATCGAACATCAGGCCGTAGGGGTTGATCAGAAAGTGATGCTCGGGCCCGGGAATGCGCACCGAGATGTGGGTGAAGATCAGGTCGGTCATGCGAAAGTGCGCGATCAACCGGTAGCAGGCGGCCAGTTCCTGGCGCAGACGGATTTCCGTTTCAGTCGGGTTCATTGGTTGTTGTTCTCAGGCTGAGGGCTGGGCTGACAATAGGGCTGGACATCGCTCGATGTCCAGCCACCGCGGGTTACTTGCTGGCCCAGGCGTTGAAGCGCTCCTCCAGTTCGTCACCATGATCGACCCAGAACTCGACGTTCATCGACAAGGCCCCTTCAAGGTTCTGCTTGGAGGTCGGCACCCAGCTGGCCAGGGCCGGATCGAGTTGCGCCGCGGCCTGGGTATTGGTCGGGCCGTAGGGAATGGTGTTCACATAGCGCACCTGGGTGTCCGGCTGGTTGGCGTAGGCGATCAGGCGCTTGGCCTGGTCGGCATGTTTGGAGCCCTTGATGATCGCCCAGTAGTCCATACCGTACAGGCTTTGCGGCCAGACCAGGGCCAGGGAGCTGCCCTGCTGCGCGGCCACGGCCACCCGGCCGCTGTAGGTGGAGGTCATCACCACATCGCCGGCGCTGAGCCACTGCGGCGGTTGCGCACCGGCTTCCCACCACTGGATATACGGCTTGAGTTCGGTCAGCTTGGCGAAGGCGCGATCGACCCCTGCGGGCGTGGCCAGCACCTTGTACACGTCCTCGACCTTGACCCCGTCGGCCATCAGGGCGAATTCCAGGTTGTACACCGCGCGCTTGCGCAGACCGCGCTTGCCAGGGGTCTTCTTCACGTCCCAGAAGTCGGCCCAGGAGGTCGGCGCCTGGGCCAGTTTGCTGCGGTCGTAGGCGATCGCCACGCTCCACACCAGGGCGGCCGAGCCACAGGCCTGGGCGGCATCGGGAATCAGCTGTTCGGCATGGCCCAGGCGCGCCCAGTCCAGCGGCTCGTACATGCCCTCGTCACAGCCACGCATCAGGTCCGGGCCTTCGATCTGCACCAGGTCCCAGTCGACGTTGCCGGTGTCGACCATCACCTTGATGCGGGCCATTTCGCCGTTGTATTCGCTCTGGATCAACTTGCTGCCGTCCTGGGCACTGAAAGGCTGGAAGATCGCCGCATCCTGGGCTTTCTGGCCGGCGCCGCCGTAGGCGACCACGACCATGTCCGGTGCTGCCTGGGCGCTGCCAATACCGAGTGCCAGCAGCCAGGGAGACAGTTTGAGCAGGTTCGATGTCATCAGTGGTTCCTCATGCTGGTACCACGCCGGGCGTGGTCCGTTTTCTTGTTGTGTGAGGTGTGCCCCAGGACGCGGGGTGATTCGAACGCTAGTCAAAGCCAAGTAAAAAAACAAGTTGATTTTTTACTGGCGGTACACTTCTATAGAAAAAAATAACAACACCCCGCTGGAGCCTGCGCAGCATGTCGACCTTCACGCACCTGTTCGAACCGCTGGAAATCCGCGGCAAACGCTTGAAAAACCGCATCATGTCCAGTGGGCACGACACCTCGATCCCCACCGACAACCTGGTCAACGAGCGCCTGATCGCTTACCACAAGGCCCGCGCCGAAGGCGGTGTCGGCCTGATCGTGCTGCAGGTCGCCGGGGTCCACGACAGCGCCCGCTACACCTCCCATGTGCTGATGGCCACCGACGATGCCTGCATCGAGGGCTACCGTCGCCTGGCCGAGACCTGCCATGCCCACGGCACCGTGGTGCTGTCGCAGATCTTCCACCCGGGGCGCGAGATCATGGAGTCCAGCGATGGCTTGCTGGCGGTGGCCTACTCGGCGTCGGCGGTGCCCAACGAGCGTTTCCGGGTCATGCCCAGGGCGCTGGACCAGGGCATGATCGACGAGATCGTCCAGGGCTACGCCGATGCCGCCCGGCGCCTGCACCAGGCCGGCATCGATGGCGTCGAGGTGGTCGCCAGCCATGGTTACTTGCCCGCGCAATTCATCAATCCACGGGTCAACCGCCGCACCGACGGCTACAACGGCGAACTGGAGCAACGCCTGCGTTTTCTGCGTGAAGTGATCGCCGCCGTGCGCGACGCCACCGCCCCCGACTTTATCGTCGGCCTGCGCATCAGCGCCGACGAGCGCGACGCCGAGGGCCTGACTGAAGACGAATCCCTGGCCGCCGTGCAGGCGCTGCAGGCTTCGCTGGACTATGTGCATATCGTCGCCGGCACCTCGGCCTCGCTTGGCGGCGCCATCCATATCGTCCCGCCGATGGCCATCGAAGCCGCTTACTTGGCCCGCGAAGCCGGTACCTTCAAGGCCAGCCTGTCGATCCCGCTGTTCGTCACCGGACGCATCAACCAGCCCCAGGAAGCCGAACTGATCCTCGCCCGTGGCCAGGCCGATGTCTGCGGCATGACCCGCGCCCTGATCTGCGACCCGCAGATGCCGGGCAAGACCGAAAGCGGCCGGGTCGAAGATGTGCGCGCCTGCATCGCCTGCAACCAGGCCTGCATCGGCCACTTCCACCGCGGCCTGCCGATCTCCTGCATCCAGCACCCGGAAACCGGCCGTGAACAACAGTTCGGCCAACTGCAACCGGCCACCACACGTAAACGCATCATGATCGCCGGAGGTGGCCCGGCCGGCATGAAGGCCGCGGCAGTGGCGGCGGCCCGTGGGCATCAGGTGACCTTGTATGAAGCCAGCGCGCAACTGGGCGGCCAGGTGCAGCTGGCGCAACTGCTGCCGCGGCGCGCCGAGTTCGGCGGGGCTAGCACCAACCTGCAGCGCGAGATGCAACTGGCCGGGGTCGAGGTGGTGCGCAACACCCGGGTCGATCGCGCCCTGGTCGAACGTGAACAGCCAGACCTGGTGATCGTCGCCACCGGCGCCGAACCCTACTGGCCGGCCTTCGAGCGCGGCGGCGAGCTGCAGGTGGTGGACGCCTGGCAAGTGCTGCGCGACGAGGTCAGCCTCGGCCGCTCGGTGCTGGTGGTCGACTGGCGCTGCGACTGGATCGGCCCGGGCATCGCCGAGCGCCTGGTACGCGCCGGGCACCAGGTGCAACTGGCGGTCAACGGTACCCATTGCGGCGAAAGCCTGCCGCTGTACGTGCGTGACCAGATGGCCGGCGAGCTGCACAAGCTCGGCATCCCGATCACCCCCTATGCCCGCCTCTACGGCTGCGACGACAACACGGTGTACCTGCAACACACCGCCAGCGGCGAACCGATGATCTTCGAAGACATCGACACCCTGGTGCTGTGCCAGGGGCATCAGCCGGTGGACACCCTGGCCGATGAGCTGCGCGGTGTGGTCGAGGTCAAGCGCATCGGCGACTGCCTGGCCCCGCGCACCGTCGAAGAAGCTGTCTACGACGGATTGAAGGTCGCCTGGACCCTGTGAGGCTGTTTATACTCCGGCGTTTTGACCCTGCGGTTCGGAGCACGCCATGAGCAACAGCAGCAAGACGCCGCCCGCGGCGAGCCAGGAAGGCACCGCCGCCCCGCAGTTTCTCGGCACCCGCATTCGCGGCCTGCGCAAGCGCCGGGGCATGACCCTGGCCGAGCTTGCGCAGCAGAGCGAGCTGACCGCCGGCTACATCAGCCAGCTGGAACGCAACCTCTCCTACCCGTCGATCCCAGCGCTGTTCAACATCGCCCGCAGCCTGGGCGTGACTATCCAGTGGTTCTTCGCCAGCGAAGCCAATACCGATCCCGACGACAACGGCTACGTGGTGCGCAAGCACAGTCGCCTGAGCGTGCACTACGAGGACGGCATCGTCGACCAGCTGCTGACCCCGCAGCCCAACCGCCAGCTGGAAATCCTCCACTCGCGCTTTCCGCCGGGCACCTACAGCCAGGAGAGCTACAGCCACGAAGGCGAAGAAGCCGGCTACCTGCTGGCCGGCAGCTTCGAGCTGTGGGTGGGCGAGCGCTATTTCCAGCTCAGCGAAGGCGACAGTTTCAGTTTTTCCAGCCAGGAGCCACACCGTTACGGCAACCCTGGCGAAGTGGATGCCGTGGTCATCTGGGTGATCACGCCACCGACCTTCTGACCCTGCGACAACAACAATAAAAGGCACTTCATGAACGACCTGATCACCCGCGAGCTGGACCAGGGCCTGCTGACCCTGACCTTCAACCGTCCCGACAAGCTCAACGCCCTGAACAACGCCATGTACCGCCAGCTGGGCGACCTGCTGCTGGCGGCCGGCGAAGACCCGCAGGTGGAGGTGATCCTCATCACCGGCGGCGCGCAGTGCTTCAGTGCCGGCAACGACCTCAAGGACTTTCTCGACAACCCGCCCAGCGACATGGACAGCCCGGTGTTTCGCCTGATGCGGGTGGTCATGGCGTTGGACAAGCCACTGATTGCCGCCGTCTCGGGCGCGGCCATCGGTATCGGCACCACCCTGTTGCTGCACTGCGACCAGGTGCTGGTCAGCCGCACGGCCAAGCTGCGCATGCCCTTCGTGCCCCTGGGCCTGTGCCCGGAGTTCGGCTCCAGCCTGTTGCTGCCGCGCCTGCTCGGCCATGCCCGCGCCGCTCGGTTGTTGCTGTGCAATGAATTGCTCACGGGCGAAGAGGCCGTTGCCTGGGGCCTGGCCAACGAGCTGCACGACGATGGCGAGCAGTGCCTGGCCGCGGCCCGGCAACTGGCGGCGCGTTTGCAAGCCTTGCCGCAGGACGCGCTGCGGCTCAGCAAGCGCTTGCTCAAGGATGCCCATCGGGCGGAGCTGGAAGCCACGGTGCAGCGTGAGGGGCTGTTGTTCATCGAACGCCTGCATACCCCGCAGGCGAAAGCGGCGCTGAAGGCGTTGGTCAAGGCGTAGGAGCGGGCTAGCCCCGCGATATGGCGGTGCGTTCAATCGCGGGACAAGCCCGCTCCCACAAAGACAGTTGCTCCCACAGAGCCCGCTACCAGGTCAGCACCGCCCCCAGCGCCAGGGTGTCGGTGTCCTCGTTCTGCGCATCACCCTCGTGGCCGTCAATCTCGAACTGGTTGTACTCGGCCACCAGTTTGAGGTGGTCGTTGATGTCATGGAACAGGGCAACGCCACGGGTCTCATAATCGGCCCCGGTGTTCACCGCACCATTGCCGTCATCCTTGGTCTTGCCGTAGGACAGCGCCAGGCGGTTCTTGCCGAAACGGTAGGAGCCCTGCACCAGGTAACCGGTGCTGTCCACCTCGCGCAGGGTCGCTTCGCCGGCGTTGTTGGTAAAGAATGGGTTGATGCCCTTGGCCGTGAAGCCGGAACCTGCCAACGACCAACCGCCCATTTTCGCCTGCACACCGTAGCCAACACCCTTGGAGGTTACCGAGTCGACACTGCTGTCGGTGTTGTCCGAGGTCTGGTAGCTGCCGTTGACCCAGCTGTAGATCTGCGCGCCGCCCAGGTCGAACTGGTAGGTGATCTCGCTCTCGGTGCGCGGGTTTTCCTGGTAGGCCTTGCCCACTTCGCTGTCGTCATTGGTGTCGACCGGGTCCATGATGCCCACGGCCACCCGCAGCCCCTCCATCACCGGCGTGCGGTAGGTGATCTGCGAGGTGGGGAACGGGTATGGGTAGCCGCTGCCGATGTTGCCGAACGACACCCCGCCGCCATCGACCAGGCCCAGGGTGTCGCTGACCTGGCCGTAGCCGGCGAGCAGTTCGTCAAGCAGGATGTTGGAACGGGCGAACAGGCCGAAGTCCTTGCCGATCAGCACTTCGCCCCACTCGGGGTTGGCCACGGTGCCATAGAACTGACGCACGTCGATGGCGGTGTCGGTGCCGTTGGTTTCGCTGTCGTTGATGGTCACCCAGAACGAGGCGCGTGCCCCCAGCTTCAACTCATCGGCCTGGCGGCTCATGTTGAAGCCCAGGGTGTTGGGCAAAAAGCCCATCTTCACCCGCGACTGGCGCCGGTCGTACTGCTCGCCGGCGCGATCGATGTCGCTGTTGACGTAGAAGGCGTTGATGTAGCCGTCGGTGGAAAAGCTGGTCTGGTCCTTGTCATAGAGCATGATGTCGGCCCAGGCAAGCGAGCCGAGGCTCATGGCCCCCAGGCCAGTCAGCAGGGGCAGGATACGGCGGTTGTTATTGTTGTGCATGACGCTCTCCGCGATCAGGGGAACCGATGTCGGAGGCGATTATCGAAAGCCATGCCGCAGGGCCATACGCTGCCTTGGCGGCACAAAGCCACTGCTTTGGGCCGGGCGTGTGCAGGCCTGACGGACGGAACTACGACCCTGCCCGCCCGGGTCGCAAGGCTAAAGTGTCTGCTACGGGTCCGGAAGGCGCGCCTGGCGTGCAAAAATGCAGACTCAAACTGCAGTTTTATCGATTGTACTGGGCAAATTTGCACTGCTAGGATCCCCCGATCCTCTAGCGCTTATCCAGATCGTGATAATTCACGTGGAAAATCAATAACAAAGCAGGGAGACAGCGATGACCGCGCACGCGCAACCGCCCATCGAGGCGACCATTCTGGCCGAGGTCCGTAACCACATCGGGCACTTGACCCTCAACCGCCCCGCCGGCCTCAACGCCCTGACCCTGGACATGGTCCGCCGCCTGCAGCAGCAATTCGACGCCTGGTCGAACGACCCGCAGGTCAAGGCCGTGGTCCTGCGTGGCGCCGGCCCCAAGGGCTTCTGCGCCGGCGGCGACATCCGCTCGCTATACGACAGTTACAAGGCCGGCGACAGCCTGCACCGGGATTTCTTCGTCGAGGAATACGCCCTCGACCTGTGCATCCATCGCTATGAAAAGCCCGTCCTGGCCCTGATGGACGGCTTCACCCTGGGCGGCGGCATGGGCCTGGCCCAGGGCGCCGAACTGCGCGTGGTCACCGAGCGCAGTCGCCTGGCCATGCCGGAAGTGGGCATCGGCTACTTCCCCGACGTAGGCGGCAGCTATTTCCTGTCGCGCATTCCCGGTGAACTGGGGACTTACCTGGGCGTCAGCGGCGTGCAGATCCAGGCCGCCGATGCGCTGTACTGCGGCCTCGCCGACTGGTACCTGGACAGCAGCAAGCTGGCCCTGCTGGACGAGCGCCTCGATACCCTGAAGTTTGGCGATCACCCGCTCAAGGACCTGCAAGGCGTGCTGGCCAAGCTCGGCACCCAGACCCTCGACGACGCCCCGCTGGCCCGCCTGCGCCCGGCCATCGACCACTTCTTTGCCCTGCCCGACGCCAGCAGTATCGTTGAACAACTGCGGGCCGTGACCGTGGCCGACAGCCACGCATGGGCACTGCAAACCGCCGACCTGCTGGAGACTCGCTCGCCACTGGCCATGGCCGTGACCCTGGAGATGCTGCGTCGCGGCCGTCACCTGGGCCTGGAAGACTGCTTCAAGATGGAGCTGCACCTGGACCGGCAGTGGTTCGACCATGGCGACCTGATCGAAGGCGTGCGCGCCTTGATCATCGACAAGGACAAGCAGCCGCGCTGGAGCCTGGCCTCCCTCGCCGACCTGAACCGCTCGCGCGTCGACCAATTCTTCGAAGGCCTGTAAGGGCTGGAGTACGCAGATGCAAGACCTTGAACTGACTGAAGAACAGATCATGATCCGCGACATGGCCCGGGATTTTGCCCGCGGCGAGATCGCGCCCCATGCCCAGGCCTGGGAAAAGGCCGGCTGGATCGACAACGACGTGGTCAAAAAGATGGGCGAGCTCGGCCTGCTGGGCATGGTGGTGCCCGAGCAATGGGGCGGCAGCTACACCGACTATGTCGCCTATGCCCTGGCCGTGGAAGAAATCGCCGCTGGCGACGGTGCCACCGGCGCGCTGATGAGCATCCACAACTCGGTGGGCTGCGGCCCCCTGCTCGCCTACGGCAACGCCGACCAGCAGCAGACCTGGCTGCAACCGTTGGCCACTGGCGAGGTGATCGGCTGCTTCTGCCTGACCGAACCCCAGGCCGGCTCCGAGGCGCACAACCTGCGCACCCGTGCCGAGCTGCAGGGCGACCAGTGGGTCATCAACGGCGCCAAGCAGTTCGTCAGCAACGCCCGTCGCGCGGGCCTGGCCATCGTCTTTGCGGTCACCGACCCGGAACTGGGCAAGAAAGGCATCTCGGCCTTCCTGGTGCCCACCGACAATGAAGGCTTCGTGGTCGATCGCAGCGAACACAAGATGGGCATCCGCGCCTCCGACACTTGCGCGGTGACCTTGAACAACTGCCGCGTGCCGGCCGCCAATATGCTCGGCGAGCGTGGCAAGGGCCTGGCCATCGCCCTGTCCAACCTCGAAGGCGGACGCATCGGCATCGCCGCCCAGGCCCTGGGGATCGCCCGGGCAGCCTTCGAGGCGGCGCTGGCCTACTCCCGTGACCGTATCCAGTTCGGCAAGCCGATCAACGAGCACCAGAGCATCGCCAACCTGCTGGCCGACATGCAGGTGCAGATCAATGCCGCGCGCTTGCTGATCCTCCATGCCGCGCGCCTGCGCAGCGCCGGCAAGCCGTGCCTGAGCGAGGCGTCACAGGCCAAGCTGTTCGCCTCGGAGATGGCCGAGCGGGTGTGTTCCAAGGCGATCCAGGTGCATGGCGGCTATGGCTACCTGGAAGATTATCCGGTGGAGCGCTACTACCGCGATGCGCGGATCACCCAGATCTACGAAGGGTCCAGTGAGATCCAGCGCATGCTGATTGCCCGGGAGCTCAAGCACTACGCCTTGTGACACAGCTGCAGTCGGTGGGAGCGGGCTTGCTGTGGGAGCGGGCTTGCCCCGCGATTGCGGTGTGTCAGCCACATCGAATCGCGGGGCAAGCCCGCTCCCACAGCATGCCCGCGCCTACCAGGGTTACTCGGTGACGTGCACGCTGTCCAGGTAACTGCGCACGGCCCACAGCGCCTCCTGGCTCAGGTAGTCGGCCATCTTCGGCATGTACACCCGGCCATCGCGCACAGCGCCGTTGCGCACCCGCTCGACAAACCACTCATCTCCGGCAGCGCCTTCATCGAGCAGGCGCAGGTCAGGGGCAATGCCGCCGGACTTGGCCTCGAGCCCATGACAGGCCGCGCAGTTCTGGTTGTAGGCCGACGCACCAATCGCCACCGCCTCGTCGTGGTCCTTGCTATTGCGATAAGGGTTTTCCGTTCGCCACTCTTCGCCGAGTTTCTCCAGATTGCCGGTATTGACTGCCGTCGGTGTGACGTTGCCATGGGCGAGCACCACGGCGCTGCTCATCAGGCTGCCGGCCACGATCAGGCTCAACCAGGCGTTTTTTGCTGTTGTCATTGTTCTGCCCTCGACTGCTGTTTGCACGCGAACCCCTCTCGGCTGAAAGGTTGTCCGACAGCTTAGGCAGCCGCCGCTGCGCCCCCCATGCTGCTTTGGAGGTCGCGTTCTACTCCCTTGGTCGTAGGGCTTGAGGAGCAGTGCCAAATCAGGGGCCGTTTGGGAAGTATTCCCGCCGTGAGCGGGAGTTTTTCCGTATCAAGCAGGGCGCTGGCGTTCCAGGCTAGACAGGCCAAAACCTTCACTGGGAACTCCAACCATGACAATAAGATCGTTACCCACCACTCGCTCACCACTGTCTGCCGCCGTGCATGCCGTATTGCTGTTCGGCACCCTGGCCCTGGGCACCCCTGCCTTCGCCCAGCCGGTGAGCTGGGAGGACATCGCCGACGACCACAAGAGCACCGGCAACGTGCTGCAGTACGGCATGGGCACCAACGCCCAGCGCTGGAGCCCGCTGGCCCAGGTCAACGACAAGAACGTGTTCAAGCTGACCCCGGCCTGGTCCTACTCCTTCGGCGACGAGAAGCAGCGCGGCCAGGAGTCCCAGGCCATCGTCAACGACGGGGTGATCTACGTCACCGGTTCCTACTCGCGGGTGTTCGCCCTCGATGCCAAGACCGGCAAGCGCCTGTGGACCTACACCCACCGCCTGCCCGACAACATCCGCCCGTGCTGCGACGTGGTCAACCGCGGGGCAGCGATCTATGGCGACAAGATCTACTTCGGCACCCTCGATGCCCAGGTGGTCGCCCTGAACAAGGACACCGGCAAGGTGGTGTGGAAGAAGAAGTTCGGCGACCACGGCGCCGGCTACACCATGACCGGCGCCCCGACCCTGATCAAGGACCAGAAGAGCGGCAAGGTGCTGTTGATCCATGGCAGCTCCGGCGATGAGTTCGGCGTGGTCGGCCAGTTGTTCGCCCGCGATCCGGAAACCGGTGACGAGGTGTGGATGCGTCCCTTCGTCGAGGGCCACATGGGTCGCCTGAACGGCAAGGACAGCACCCCCACCGGCGACGTCAAGGCGCCGTCCTGGCCGGATGATCCGAGCACCGAGACTGGCAAGGTCCAGGCCTGGAGCCATGGCGGCGGTGCCCCGTGGCAGAGCGCAAGCTTCGATGCCGAGACCAACACCATCATCGTCGGCGCCGGCAACCCCGGTCCGTGGAACACCTGGGCGCGCACGGCCAAGGATGGCAACCCGCACGACTACGACAGCCTGTATACCTCCGGCCAGGTCGGCGTCGACCCGAGTACCGGCGAGGTGAAGTGGTTCTACCAACACACCCCCAACGATGCCTGGGACTTCTCCGGGAACAACGAACTGGTGCTGTTCGACTACAAGGACAAGGACGGCAAGCAGTACAAGGCCACCGCCCACGCCGACCGCAACGGCTTCTTCTATGTGGTAGACCGCACCAACGGCAAGCTCAAGAACGCCTTCCCGTTCTCCGACAACATCACCTGGGCCAGCCACATCGACCTCAAGACCGGACGTCCCGTGGAGAACCCTGGCCAGCGTCCGGCCAAGCCCGAGCCCGGCCAGACCAAGGGCAAGCCGGTGGAGGTCTCGCCGCCGTTCCTCGGTGGCAAGAACTGGAACCCCATGGCCTACAGCCAGGACACCGGGTTGTTCTACGTGCCGTCGAACCAGTGGAAAGAGGAATACTGGACCGAGGAGGTCAACTACAAGAAGGGCTCGGCCTACCTGGGCATGGGTTTCCGCATCAAGCGCATGTATGAGGACCACGTCGGCTCCCTGCGCGCCATGGACCCGAGCACCGGCAAGATGGTCTGGGAACACAAGGAAAAACTGCCGCTATGGGCCGGCGTGCTGGCGACCAAGGGCAACCTGGTGTTCACCGGTACCGGCGATGGCTACTTCAAGGCCTTCAACGCCAAGACCGGCGAAGAGCTGTGGAAATTCCAGACCGGCAGCGGCATCGTCTCGCCGCCCATCACCTGGGAACAAGACGGTGAGCAGTACATCGGTGTCACCGTCGGCTATGGCGGCGCGGTGCCGCTGTGGGGTGGCGACATGGCCGAGCTGACCAAGCCGGTGGCCCAGGGTGGTTCGTTCTGGGTGTTCAAGATTCCGGCCTGGGATACCAAGACCGCCCAGCGTTGACCGCATCGCGGGGCAAGCCCGCTCCTACCGTAGGAGCGGGCTTGCCCCGCGAAAACCATTCCACGGCCACAGGAGATCGCCATGAAATACCTTCCCCTGCTACTCGCCGCCGCCCTGCCCTGCGCCTTCGCCAGCGACGACACCCCGCTCTCCATCAACGGCTGCCTGATCGCCCAGGAAAGCCAGTGCCCCAACGCCGACCTGCGCGGTGCCGACCTGAGCAACCAGGACCTGCGCAAGATCAACCTGGCCGGCGCCGACCTGCGCGGCGCCAACCTGCGCCACGCCCGCCTGGACCTGGCCAACCTGGAAAAAGCCAACCTGCAAGGCGCCAACCTGACCCGCGCCAGCCTGCAGCAAAGCAACCTGCGCCTGGCCAACCTGCAGGGCGCGACCCTGCTCGCCGTACAAGGCTGGGGCCTGTTCGGCCAGGGCGCCAACTTCAGCGACGCCAACCTCGCCGCCGCCTACCTCGAGTTCGCCCGCCTCTCCGGCGCACGCCTGCACAACAGCAACCTGCAAGCCGCCGACCTGGAAATGACCTGGCTGAGCAAGGCCGACCTCAAGGGCGCCAACCTGGCCGACGCCAACCTGCAGGAGGCCAAGCTGGGCGAAAGCAACCTGGAAGGCGCCGACCTGCGCGGTAGTCGCCAGCACTACGCCAACTTCCAGGACAGCAACATGGAAGGCTGCCAGGGCTGCCCCGACAGCTGGAACTAGGCTACCCGTTTCAGCAGGCCGGTCTCGATGGCCAGGTGCACCATCTCGGCCTGGGAGCCGACCTGCAGCTTGCTCTTGAGCAGGGTCAGGTAGTTGGATACGGTCTTGCTGCTCAGGCACAGCTGCCGGGCGATCACCCGGCTTGAGCTGCCCTTGGCCAGCAGGCGGAAGATTTCGATTTCCCGTGGGGTCAGCCCCTGCAGACGGGCATGGCTGCCCGGCACCTGCAGCGCCAGTTCCGTGGCCAGGGACTGCTCGATATAGGCATGACCACTCAACACCCGGCGTACCGCTTCAAGCACTACACCCGGCTCGGCATCCTTGGACAAAAAGCCACAGGCACCGGCATCCAGCGCCTGGCGCACCAGCCCCAGTTCCCGGTGTTCACTGAAGAACAGCACCCGCAGCTGCGGCAGGCGCTGGCGCAGGCGGCGGGTGGTTTCCAGGCCGCTGATGCCCGGCAACTCGTAGTCCATGATCACCAGCCCCGGCACCTGTTCGGCAACCCTGAGCAATGCCTCTTCGCCGCTGCCGGCCTGGACGATGGCCAGGCCTTCGAGGCCCTGTTCCAGCACCCGGGCCAGGCCCAGGCGCAGCAGCGGATGATCGTCGACCAGCAAAATGGCCATGGCGGCGCTCCTCGGGTCAGCCGTAGACAATCTTGCTCAATGCTAGGGCGCGGCTATCCCCGTCGGACTACTACTTTGGTACTGTTTCAGTTGTCGATGGTCGCATTTCCAAAGCGCTGTTACTGGCCTGTAATGAAGGGGTGCAGCGACAACCACAACAATAAGGTGCAAAGCCATGTACAAGATTCTGATCGCCGACGATCACCCGTTGTTTCGCGAGGCCATCCACAATGTGATCAGCGATGGCTTTCCCGGCAGCGAAGTGATGGAGACCGCCGACCTGGACAGCGCCCTGGCCCTGACCGCCGTGCACGACGACCTGGATCTGATCCTGCTCGACCTGAACATGCCCGGCATGCACGGCCTGGGCGGCCTGATCAACTTGCGCAACGAGGCACCGACGGTGCCGGTGGTGATCGTCTCCGCCGAGCAGGACAAGCAGATCGTGCTGCAGGCCATCACCTACGGCGCCGTCGGCTTCATCACCAAATCCTCGCCGCGCTCGCAGATGACCGAGGCCATCGAGCAGATCCTCAATGGCAACGTCTACCTGCCACCGGACATCATCCGCACGCAAAAGACCGGCAGCCGCCGCAGCCAGGGCGAGCACCCGGGGTTTGCCCCCGAACTGTTGCAGGCCCTGACCCGCAAGCAACTGCTGGTGCTCGAACGCATGACCAAGGGCGAGTCGAACAAGCAGATCGCCTACAACCTGGACATCGCCGAAACCACGGTCAAGGCCCACGTCTCGGCGATTTTGCGCAAGCTCAACGTGCACAACCGGGTGCAGGCGATCCTCAGCGCCGGCGATATCGACTTCACCGCCTACCTGCGGCGCTAGCCGTAATCGCGGCACAAGGCCGCTCCCACAGTGTCCGGGTATGCACTGTGGGAGCGGCCTTGCGCCGCGATAGGCTGCAAAGCAGCCCCAAATAGCCGGCACATATCACACTCATGCAAATTAGCCATTGAAACCACGCCCAAGCCTGAAGTAAGCTCGGGCTCATCAACTGGAGAGTCCCATGTCGCACACCCCCCTCACTCACGCTCGTCACACCGGTCGCCTGTCGCGCCCTGTGCTGGCTGTGGCCGAGTGCGCGACGGCGGCTCCCGCTGCATTTTATTTTGGGTATTGGTTTAGCCACAGGCGCCGCTGATACCCACACCGGCGCCCACTTTCAAGGGGCCGCCGAACACGAGAATACTCAACCCCCGGTCGGCCCCCCGACCGGGGGTTTTGTTTTTCAAGGCCCCACGACAACCGAACAGACACCGAGGATTACCCCATGAACTACGCCACCTATTACCGTTACCCAAGCTTTACCGCCTGGCGATTTAGCCAATCCCGTTCGGGCCAGTCTGCCGCCTCCGATCGGTCAATTGTTGGTGGCACACCTACACAAGACGCCAATCAGGCCATCTGTCGAACACCTCGATAGGGCCGACAGCGCGGGCCAGAACCCGCCATCCGCCCAGGGATACCAGCACATGCAATCGTCCACTCTCGCTCTGCCACTGTCCGAACCCACCGCTGCCAACAACGCCGTCAGCCAGCGCCTGCCGAGCCCGTTGTTGCTCAAGCAGCAAATGCCGCTGTCCACCGCCCTCACCGCCCAGGTCCAGGCCCATCGCCAGGCCATACGCGCCATCCTCGACGGAAAAGACTCACGCCTGCTGTTGATCGTCGGCCCCTGCTCGCTGCATGACCCACGCTCGGCCCGCGAATACGCCCAGCGCCTGGCACAACTGGCCACCGAGGTCAGCGACCAGATGCTCCTGGTGATGCGCGCCTACGTCGAAAAACCGCGCACCACCGTCGGCTGGAAAGGCCTGGCCTACGATCCGCACCTCGATGGCAGCGACGACATGCACGGCGGCATCGCCCTGTCCCGCGGCCTGATGCTGGCCATGCTCGAAGCCGGCCTGCCGGTGGCCACCGAGCTGCTGCAACCGATGGCGGCCGGCTACTTCGACGACCTGCTGAGCTGGGCGGCCATTGGCGCGCGCACCACCGAATCGCAGATTCACCGTGAGATGGTCAGCGGCCTGGACCTGCCCGTGGGCTTCAAGAACGGCACCGACGGCGGGGTCGGCATCGCCTGCGACGCGATTCGCAGCGCCGCCCACAGCCACCGCCACTTCGGCATGGACGTGCAGGGCTTCCCGGCGATCATCGAGACCCTGGGCAACCGCGACACCCACCTGGTGCTGCGCGGTGGCAGCAAGGGCCCCAACTACGACGCGCAAAGCATCGCCATGGCGCGCCAGGGCCTGGCCAAGGCCGGCGTCGCCGCACGGATCATGGTCGATTGCAGCCATGCCAACAGCGGCAAGGACCCGCTGCGTCAGCCCGAGGTGTTCAACGCCGTGCTGGACCAACGCCTGCAGGGCGATCGTTCGTTGATCGGCATGATGCTCGAGAGCCACCTGTTCGACGGCTGCCAGGCACTGGGCAAGGAGCCGCTCAAATACGGCGTATCGATCACCGACGGTTGCCTGGGCTGGGAGGGCACTGAAGCCCTGTTGCGCCAGGCGGCAAGCGCATTGCGTGACATTGCGCAGGCAAAACCGCTGGCAATCGGGTAGTCTCGGCACTTTCTTGCAAAGGAGTAACTCCCATGGCCAAAGCCACTGCCCGTCACATCCTGGTTGCCTCTGAAGAGAAGTGCAACGAACTGAAGGCCCAGATCGAAGCTGGCGCCGACTTCGCCGAAATCGCCAAGGCCAACTCCACCTGCCCGTCCAGCCGCCAGGGCGGTGACCTGGGCTCGTTCGGCCCGGGCCAGATGGTCAAGGAGTTCGACACCGTGGTATTCAGCGCCCCGGTCGGCACCGTCCAGGGCCCGGTGAAGACCCAGTTCGGCTACCACCTGCTGGAAGTGACCAGCCGTCAGGACTGAGTCGCACCCAGCATCCGGCCAAGGCTGTGCGAGCACACAAGCAGCCTTGGTCGGCTCATACGAATTCGCGTTCGCGCAGCCATTTCGTTGCCACCCATTTTTCACCCGCCACAACAGGACTGCCGCCATGCAACGAGCGGGTCGATGGGTCCGGCCTGTCGTAGCTGAAAAACAGCGCGCTTCCTCGCCTGGGCATGACCTCCAGGCCAACATCCGGGAACACCGTAGCGCCCCCCGCGTCCGGCGCCTGCAAATACATCAGCAACGTGGCGACACGCTGCCCGCCACTTGCCAGCACCTCTGAAGTCCCGGCACGCTCGGGTGAAAAATAGTCGTAATGCGGGGCGTATTGCGCACCCGGCAAATAGCGAAGTACCTGCAAGCCTTCAGCACATTCGACCGGCCATTGCAGCAACGCCGCAATACGCTGTTCCACTTGAGTGATCAGCGCGTTTTCACCTCGCTGGAAGAACATGCCGTCACTGGTTCGCTCCTCGCAGAGGATGTCCTTTCCGGAGTCCAGATCCAGGGTCAAGGACCGCTCCAGGCGCATGCGCGCCATACTGATCAGGCCTGTGCACTCGTCCTCGGACAACAGCTCATCGAACACAACGACCCGTGGGTGCTGCAGGGTTTGCAGCACTTGCACACGGCGGTCGCCGGCGTCGACATACATCGGTGAGCCGGACAGGTCCGGCCCTGGCATCGGCTTGCCAGGGTCGAGCGCTAACGCCTGGGCACTGGCGATACCCTGCTCTGCCAAGGCTTGCCTTGCTGCTCCATCACTCCAGCCCACCGACAACAGTTGGGTATACAACAGTGCATCAGGGTAATGGGCTGCGCGTTGCATCAAGATCCAATGACGCAGTTGCTCCGTGATTCTTTGTTGCTGTCCCATACTGAAACTCCCTGTGAACACCCACGGGCCGAGCGACGCTGCTGCGACATTCGCCAGGCGGACTTTCTACAGCACCAAAAAAAGGCGTGGCTGCGCTGGCCACGCCCTGCTTCAGTTACACCTCTTCATCCAGTGGACGAGGTGTGATCCTCACCGCTCCCCGAGCACCCGGGCTGGTCGGGTCGTAATACTGATTCTGTACGTTACCGCCCCACAGCACATAAGTACCATCGCTGCGCCTAGCAGCGAATGATGGATCAATGTGTGGAGGTCGATCTGGTGGCGGCGGTGGTGGCGGTGGCGGTGGCGGCGGTGGTGGCGGCTGTACGACATAGGGATAGCGTTTGATCGAGTACAGCTCGACGACACTGTCCTGCAGGTACCGCACCAGCTCGGGCGGAATCTCCCCGGCATCTTCCATGGCCAGCGTCGCGCCCCACACCAGTACCGCTCCCCTCACCACGCCTTGATCGACAATGACGCTGTAGGCACCATTGGTACAGTACACATCACGGATCAGGCTGGCCCTGAGCACCTGCTCGGTCGCGCCGGGCAGGTTGCCCCCATGCGTTGCGTATCCCCACGCCAGGACCTCAAGCGTCAGCCCCTCTTGATCAACGGCATAGAGAAAAAAGCTGACATCATTGGCCGCAATGCTGATCGCACCGTCGACAGTGATAACCCGGCTACCCACACCCGAGGTGGCATGCCTGTTGACCGGGTAGCGCTGAAACAGGCTGGCAATCCGCTGATTCTGCTCCTTGCTCAGCGAAGCCCCCCCGTACAACGTAGCGCCCCAGGCTTCAACCTGCCCCGAGGCGTTGACGATTGTGAACGCCCAGCGGTTGGCCTTGCAAAGCACAATATCACCTCGCCGCGCCAGTTCCGCAGCCGATGCCGACATCGTCCCGCCGCTTGCCGGAGCCCCCCAACTGTAAGCTCTTCGACGGTTGCGGGTGATAGCGACAAAGGCTTGCTCAGCGGCAATCACCGACAAGGCGCCGCCGTCATCGAGGATGGCTGTCAGCTGATCAATCGGGATGGTGCCGCCATCCCCTGCGGAGCCCCAGGCCACCACCTCCCCCCCTGTACCAATGGCGCAGAACGCACGTGGCCCGCAGATGATCCGCTCCACTATCATGGTATTGAGAACCGCGCGTACCTCCGGCGAAATACGCCCGCCTTGATGGATATGCCCCCAGGCATAGACCTTGCCCGACTGTGTGCGGACGGCAAAGGCCGTCTCGGTCGAATAGATCGCGGCGACGGGATCGGTGATCAGCGCAAGCTGGATGTCAGCAGGGACCTGTGCAGCAGGGTCGATGGCGCGACCAATGGCCCCGATGCGGTTGCTGTTGCCGGAAGGGTTGCGATACTCATAAACGATCACGCTGCGGTTGGTATAAACCGACTTGATGTTGCGCAGCGGCGGCAAATCGGCCGGGATATTCTGCCCCCAGACCAGCAACTGATTGGCTGACGTACCTGGAATATTGACCAGGATGGCGAAGTCCCGTTCGGTGGCAAAGGCCAGCACCCCCGGGTTGCTGATCAGGAAGTTGCGGATAAGTTCAGGAACATTCGCCCCCCAGGCAGCCTGACCTTCGATATAGGTCGTTCGGGTTGCCCCATCCAGCACAGCGAACGCGCCACCGGTCGAGACCAGGATACGGTCATCCGGCTCGGGGACATGAAAGGAGAAGTTGCCCTGCTGTTTCAGGTAACTGTTCTCGTTTTCCTCCGCGCTGATGCCCTGGAAACCGGACGTCACCCGCACCGGTGGCGAGAAATACTCGGCCCCCAGCTCTCCGTTCATCGCCCGGGGCATGACCGAGAACTCCAGCAGCGCGCCGGCATGCTCGCTTAACAATTTGAAGTCCTGGGCGCTGGCAACCACCTGGTTGTTCAGGTACCAACGGTAGACCGATCCGGCTTCCGGCAAGGTGCCGTGGTATTCATAGCTGCCGCGCAAACTACCACCTATGCACGGCAAACCCATGACCAGCACTGCACTGGCAATAGGTGGCGCCCGCAAGGCGCGCTTGCGCTGTTGGCTGAGTAACGAAAGTGTCTCGCTCATGGCTCAACTCCCTTGACCGGACAATTGCGCCAACCGTTCAGACTCCCGCCCTGGCTCGAAGTACTGATTGACCAGGTCTCCTCCAGCGCCCCAGACCACATAACCAGGCGCCTGCTTGCGGGCGATGAACGCCGAGTTCACGATTGCAACGGAGGGTGCAGCAAAGGGAAGCCGCTTGATTGAATACAGCTCGACCACGTCGCGCTGCAGTAACGCCTGCAAGTCGGCAGGCACCTCACCTGCGCCCCCTTGCGCGAGGGTCGCCCCCCAGCCGATGAATGCCCCCTGCACAACGCCCTGGCGAGCCAGAACGCCATAGGAGCGATTGGTACAGTAGACCGCATCGATGAGGCTGGCCTCCAGAACCTGCCGGGTCGCCTGGGGAAGGGTACCCCCGGCGGCCGTTTGTCCCCAGACGTGTACGGCCTCGGTCAAACCGAACTCATCTCGCGCCAACAAGAAGAAACTGGAGTCGTTGCTGTGCAGGCTGACTTCACCATCCACCGTGATCAACCGCGAGCTGGAGCGCCTGACGACGCTCTCGCAGGTGCAGCCCGGGCTGGCATGCGGTGTTCTTGGCGCAAGCTGCAGCAATCGCTCAGCAACCCGCCATTTCTCGAAAAGTTGTTCGATTCCAGGCTTGCAGCCGCTGTTTTCCAAGGCCCGCTGTGCGTCGAGCAACACCGGCTCCGCGTCAGTTGGCGTATTACCCCCATAGCCCACGGTGCCCCAGGCAGCCGCCTGGCCAAACGCATTGACCATACAGAACGCCCAGGCCGCGGCAACGCACATCACAATATTGCCGCGGGCATTGAGCTGCTGGGCCTCTGCCGAGAGCACGCCGCCATGGGCCGCATTACCCCAGACGACGACCCGTCCCGACTTGGTGATCACGCAGAACGCATTACGCGCGGCGATCACATGCCTGACGCCCCCGCCGATCATGATGGTTTCTATTTGCTGCGCGGTCAGCGTTCCACCACCATCTTTATTGCCCCAGGCAACAATATTCAGTTCATTCGGATCGCCCCGGCGCAGCGGGCCGATCGCGCAAAACGCCGACGCCGTGGCATAGATCTCGGTAACCCGCATCTGATCCAGGTACTGCCGGGTTTCAGCGTCTATGGTCCCGCCACCAAGTCCAAGCCCCCAAGCGTGGACATAGCTGTCCGTCGTGCGTACCGCAAAGGCGGTTTCAGTGGCATAGATGGCCTGTGGCAGATCGAACAGCAACTCTCGTTGAACCGCGTCAGGCACCCGACCACCATTGGCAGCATTACCCAGTGCACCGATCTTGTTGGCCGCTGGCGGGGGATTGTTGTAGATGAACGCCAAGGCCGAGCCATTGCTGTACACCGACTTGATGTTACGAGTGCCCACCTCTGGCGGTAATGTGGTCATCCAGGGTCCCCACACCAGCAACTGATTGGTGCCGGCATTGCTGACCACTGCCCCGAAGTCACTGCCCGTGGAGAACAACCGTACTGCCGGATTGTTCTGTAGAAGCCGTTGAATATCGGCAGGAATGTTCGCGCCAAAGTCATTGCGTCCCAGGGCGAATACATTCTGGGCAAGCCCATCCTGTAACGCCAGGGCGCCGGCACTGGACACCAGCAGACGATCCGTCGGCTCCCGCTCATACATGGAAAAGCTCCCGTCCTGAGACAGGAAGCTGCCCTCCATTTCTCTCGGCGAGATACCCTGGAAGTCATCGTAGACCTGCAGCGTGTTCGACCAGGTCTCCAGCCCCAGCTCCTCGCTCACGGCCCGAGGCGTCACGGAAAACTGCAGGTATTTGCCCAGGTGCTCCGCTGTCAGGGTCAGGCCCAACGTACTGGCCCCCGGGACGCCATCGATGTACCAACGATACACGGAGTCCTCTTCCGGGTTCTGTGCGTCATTGACATAGATGTAGCTGCCGCTGACCGTTCCGCCGACACGTGGCTCACCTATGATCGCCACGTTGTTGGCGACGGGAGCCGCCATCGGCGCCTCAGAAGTTTTTTGCTGTTCGCTCATGACTCGTTCCTCATTGACCATCGATAACGACTTCAAGCCCTACCCTTACCACTGCCTGGTAATAACTCACCTGACCCTGGACCTCGCTGAAGTCCGGAGCATTCTCTCCCCGGCCACTGACCTGACCGGCCTCGCTCAAGCCCAGCAAGGTGCTGCCGGCCTGGTAGATGCAGTGGGTCTGTGCCGGCATCGCGTCTCCCGAGGTACGTCCCCAGGACAGCCAAGAGCGATCCTCGCGCAAGGCGGCAAAACCGCCATAGGTGGCGGTCAGGGTCAGTACATTGCGCAATCCCGCCGGCACGTTTGCACCTTCTGCCGCCTGCCCCCAGGCATGGACGGTGGTGTCCTCGAGCAACACGGCGAACGCCGACGATGCCCCCAACAGGTAAACCGGTGCCGAGGGTGGAGGCGCCGGTTGTTGTCCGCCGAACTGCGGGTCGCCCCAGCAATGGATCCGGCCTTGGCCGTCAATGGCGGCGAAGGCGCGGCTGGTCGAAGCCAGTTGGCGAACGTCGACCAGACCTGCAGGCACCAGCCCGCCCTGACTGTGATCGCCCCAGGCGTGCACGCGGCCATCGGGCAAGAGTGCGGCGAAGGCACCATTGCTGGCGTACAGGCGCACGGCCCCTTGGGCAGCAACAACCAGCCCCGGCGTAATGCCGACTCCTTCACCCCAGCAGTAAACCCGGCCATCAACCTGACGCGTGGCAAACCCCGCATCGGCGCCAATGATCTGCTCGACGTTACGCAAGTTGGCCTTGATGCCCGCCGGTATCTCCCCTCCGGCGCCCGACTCTCCCCATGCCTCCACCCGCCCGTTACCCAGCAGCGCGGCAAAGGCCCTGCCTGCGCCCGCGACCACCTGCACATTGACAAGGTTGGGCACGACATCAGGAGGGATGCTCCCGCCAAACCCATCCACGCCCCAGGCCCTGACTTCGCCGCTGCGGGTCAAAGCCGCATACGCCTGACCACCGCCGCTGACATGCACGACGTCAGTGATACCCGGCGGCGGCAACAAGGGGCTGCCGGCCGCCGCCCAACCGAACAAGGTGCCGTCGTCTTTCACCAGGCAGCCGCTGTCATGGCTGCCCAGCAGCAACACGCCACTGACATTGCCCGGGCGCAATTCCAGAACTTCGGTGTCCGCCTCTGGGGAGCTGCGGTAGGAGACCTGCAACAGCTTTTCCGGGGCTGTGTCGATAAAGCTTTCGCCTGCCTCGCCCGCGGTGTCTCCCAGGTATTGCCAATGCACCGTGCCGGCACTGGCGCGGGCTACCAGCCGGGAAGGCGTAGCGTAGTAGTAGGGGCCCCGCGAGGAGCGCGCACCGAAGACCTCGAAACGCAGCCGAACCTCACCGATCACATGCACCGTGACCTGTTCGGAAAAGCCGACATGCGCACCACTGCGACGCAACTCATAGGCTACCCGCGCCCGGCCATGAACAATGTCGAGGACCTTCTGGTTGGCCACTTCAAACACCAGGCCGTCCGCACCCTCGATCTCAAGTTCAAGGGTTTCGGACACCGGATTGCCGTCAGCATCAATGCCGTACCAGTGCAGGCGTACCACGTCACCCGGAGCAAAATCAGGCGCAGGCGTTTCGACCCTGACCCTGGCCGCGCGACTGCCCAGCACAGCGACGTCGAGGAAGCCATCGACAGCGTCCAGCACCTCGGGCGCCGGCAGGTCACCTGCACGCACCACCACCTTGATCAATGTGCCTGGCGAGTGTCCGGACCAGTTGTTGACCTCGTCGTGAACCTCGTAGACCAGCGGCAGCGCCTCTCTGTCGCCGGCCTTGAGGATGATCTCCGCGGGCACGGTGATGACCACCGGCGCCAGCGGGTCATCGATGACTACTTGCTGGCGTACCGCCACGCCACCCCAGTACAGGGTGATCCACTGGACGGGCGTGCGGTTGGCGAATGGCGGGATCGTCACCTCGACGCCAGCCGCCAGGTGCTCCGGGCCCACGCCAAAGCGGGCGATTTCGTCGGGCACCAGCGGTGCTTCCAGGCCATCGCTGATGCCGGTGTCCGGGTCCGGTTCGACGCCGCCTGGGCGGTCGAGCTTGATCAGCAAGCGGTAACGTTCGGAGGGCTGGGTGTTGATGTCGGTGACGCTGTAGTGGATCGCCAGGGTGCGGGCAAACAGGTGCCGACGTTCGATCGACAGCAGCACGTCCTGGTTGTCCTCGCCCTCGAGAATCGGCCGGATCAGCAGCGGCTCGGGATCGTCATCGAGGTACAGCGCCAGGCGTTGGCCGGGGGCCATGTCCAGCCAGGCGTAGACCAGGATGGCCAGGTCTTCGCCGACATCGGCAATGCCGATGCCACCATCAAAGCCGTCCAGCTCCCTGGCCTTGAGTACCAGCGGGGGATGCAACGGGGGTCGCTCGACACTCACGGCTTGGTTTGCCATCGTTCGCTCCTGCTAATCTCAAGCCACGGGAAATGTGGTTCGAGGCAGAGTTAGCGCCCTATGGCGGTGGTCCGTAAACTGATAGAAATGACAGGTACAAAAGCCCAGAACCTCAGGTTAACCTCCGATGCGGACAACCCTATCCGGTGCCATGCTGGCCTTTGCCCTGCTCCTGGCGCTGCCCACGGCAGCGGCGCCACAACACGCCCTGACGGTGTACGGCGAAGCGCCGCGCTACAGCGCGGGGTTCCAGCACTTCGCCTACGCCAACCCGGACGCCCGCAAAGGCGGCAGCCTGCGTCGCTCGGCCATCGAGATCGGCCAGTTCGACCACATCATTCCCTATATCGACAAGGGCATCGGCGTCGCCGAAGTCGACGGCTGGCTGTATTCGCCACTGGCGGTGCGCTCGCAGGATGAGCCCTACACCGTCTACGGCCTGGTCGCCCGCCAACTGGAACGCGACCCCGACGGCCTGTGGCTGCGTTTCTACCTCGACCCACGCGCGCGTTTTGCCGACGGCCAGCCGATCCGCGCCGAGGATGTGCGCTACACCTTCGAGCTGCTGATGCACCAGGGCAACCTCAAATACCGCACCCAGTTCGCCGATGTCGAACGGGTAGAAATCGAAGGTCCCCGGCAGATTCGTTTTCACTTCAAGAACAACCAGAACCGCACCCTGCCCCTGGACCTGGCCACCTTGCCGGTGCTGCCCGAGCACTGGTGGAAGGATCGCGACTTCGCCAGCGGTGGCGGCTTCGAGGCGCCTTTGGGCAGCGGGCCGTACCGCATCGGGCAGATCGACAACGGTCGCAGCATCACCTTCGAGCGCGACCCCACCTGGTGGGCGAAGGAGCTGCCGGTCAACCGCGGCCGCTACAATTTCGACCGCCTGCGGATCGAGTACTTCGGCGACACCGAGGTAGCGCGCCAGGTGCTGCGCGGCGGCAGCTTCGACTACAACCGCGAGTTCTCCGCCACCGGCTACACCATCGGCTACGACAGCCCGGCCCTGGACGATGGCCGCCTGCAGCGCGCGCACCTGGGCAAGGAGGCGCCGCAGACCGCCCAAGGCTTTGTCTTCAACCTGCAGCGACCGGTGTTCAAGGACCGCCGGGTGCGCCAGGCGCTGGCCCTGCTGTGGGACTTCGAGTGGAGCAACCGGCAGATGATGCGCAACCTGTACATCCGCCAGCAGAGCTTTTTCTCCAACAGCGCCCTGGCCGCCCGCGCCCTGCCCGACGCCGGCGAACTGGCGCTGCTCGAACCCTTGCGCGACCAAGTGCCGGCCGAAGTCTTCACCGAGGTGTTCGAAGCGCCGCGCACCGACGGCTCGGGGATTATCCGCGACAAGCAGTTGCAGGCCCTGGCGTTGTTGCAGGACGCAGGCTGGAAGCCCGAGGGCGATCAACTGGTGAACGCCGAAGGCGAACCCCTGCGCTTTACCTTCCTCAACGGCCAGGCCGGCTTCGAGCGCCTGCTGTTGCCGTGGAAGCGCACCCTGGCGCAGATCGGCATCACCCTTGAGATCCGCCGCATCGACGCCTCGCAGTACATCAACCGGCTGATGGAGCGCGACTACGACATGATCGTCACCGGCTACCCGGTGTCGCCGTCCCCCGGCCTTGAGTTGTACAACTTCTTCGGTTCGGCAGCGGCCAAGGACCCGGGCTCGAACAACTACATGGTGCTGCAGAATCCTGCGGTCGACCGCCTGATCGACGGCCTGGTCAAGGCCAGCACCCAGGCCGACATGCTGCGCCATGCCCATGCCCTGGACCGGGTGCTGCAGTGGAACTACTACTGGATTCCCAACTACTACCCACCGGGCTCCTCCACCGTCTGGTGGAACCGCTTCGGTCTGCCCAAGGTCCAGGCCAGCAACGATGAAGGCCTGGACAGCTGGTGGGAAGTCAGCCCCACGGCATTGACCAACGCGCAGATGGCCGAGCGCCTGAAGGAGCAGCCATGACCGTTTACATCCTGCGCCGCCTGCTGCTGATCGTGCCGACCCTGTTGATCATCCTGCTGGTCAACTTCGTCATCGTCCAGGCCGCCCCCGGGGGGCCGGTGGAACAGGCCATCGCCCGCCTGCAGGGCATCGGTGGCGGTGCGCCGGGTGCCAGTGCCGAGACGCTGCACAGCAGCTCCCGGGCCAGCCGTGGCCTTGACCCCAAGCTGATCGAGGACATCAAGCGCCAGTATGGCTTCGACAAGTCCGCACCCGAGCGGCTGTGGTTGATGCTCACCCAATACGCCCGCCTGGATTTCGGCACCAGCTTCTTTCGCGGCGCCAAGGTCACCGACCTGATCCTGGAGAAGATGCCGGTGACCCTGTCGCTGGGCTTCTGGGCCACCCTGATCACCTACCTGGTGTCGATCCCCCTGGGCATCCGCAAGGCTGTGCGCCATGGCAGCGCCTTCGACGCCTGGAGCAGCAGCCTGATCGTGATCGGCTACGCCCTGCCGTCGTTCCTGTTCGCCCTGCTGCTGATCGTGGTGTTCGCCGGCGGCACGTCGCTGAACTGGTTTCCGGTGCGCGGGCTGGTGTCGGAGAACTTCGACCAGTTGAGCCTGCTGGGCAAGCTGGCCGACTATTTCTGGCACCTGGTGCTGCCGGTCGGCGCCCTGGTGATCGGCGGCTTCGCCACCCTGACCCTGCTGACCAAGAACGCCTTTCTCAACGAGATCACCCGCCAGTACGTGATCACCGCCCGGGCCAAGGGCCTGAGCGAGCGCCGGGTGCTGTACGGCCATGTATTTCGCAACGCCATTCTGCTGGTGGTGGCCGGCATTCCCCAGGCGCTGATCAGCGTGTTCTTCGCCGGCTCCCTGCTGATCGAGGTGATCTTCTCCCTCGATGGCCTGGGGCGCCTGAGCTATGAGGCGGCCGTGTCGCGGGACTACCCGGTGGTGTTCGGCTCGCTGTTCATCTTCACCTTGTTCGGTCTGCTGATCCGTCTGGTGGGCGACTTGTGCTACACCCTGGTCGATCCGCGCATCGACTTTGCCACGAGGGCACATTGATGTTCAGCCTGTCGCCAGTTTCGCGCAGACGCCTGCAGCGCTTTCGACGCAATCGCCGTGGCTGGTACTCGCTATGGATGTTTGGCGTGCTGCTGGTGCTGAGCCTGGGCGCGGAGCTGGTGGCCAATGACAAGCCGCTGCTGCTGGGCTACCAGGGTCAGTTGTATTTTCCGGCATTCAAGCGCTACACCGAGCAGGCCTTCGGCGGCCAGTTGCCGTTCCAGCCCGACTACCGCAGCCAGTACGTGCAGACGCTGATCAAGGACCAGGGCGGCTGGATGCTGTTCGCCCCGGTGCCGTTCAGCGCCGACACGCCCAACTATGACCTGCAGCAACCCACCCCCAGCCCGCCCACCGCAGTGAACTGGCTGGGCACCGACGACCAGGCCCGGGATGTGCTGGCACGGGTGCTGTACGGCACCCGGGTGTCGATCCTATTCGCCCTGGCCCTGACCTTGATCAGCACACTGATCGGCATTGCCGCCGGGGCCCTGCAGGGCTACCACGGTGGCTGGGTCGACCTGATCGGCCAGCGCCTGCTGGAGGTCTGGTCGGGCTTGCCGGTGCTCTACCTGCTGATCATCCTCAGCGGCTTCGTCGAACCGAATTTCTGGTGGCTGCTGGGGATCATGGCGCTGTTTTCCTGGCTGGCGCTGGTGGACGTGGTGCGTGCCGAGTTCCTCCGTGGGCGCAACCTGGAGTACGTGCAGGCCGCCCGCGCCCTGGGCCTGCCCGACCGCTGGGTGATCCTGCGGCACATCCTGCCCAATGCCATGAACGCCACCCTGACCTACCTGCCGTTCATCCTTACCGGCGCCATCACCACCCTCACCGCCCTGGACTTCCTCGGCTTCGGCATGCCCGCCGGCAGCGCCTCGCTGGGCGAGCTGGTCAACCAGGGCAAGCAGAACCTGCAGGCGCCGTGGCTGGGCTTTACCGCGTTCTTCGCCCTGGCCCTGATCCTGTCGCTGCTGGTATTCATTGGCGATGCCTTGCGCGAAGCCTTCGATCCACGGGCATAATCGCAACCTTCACGTTTCAGGGAGCGGTGCATGCCTGCCAATGACAGCCTCAAGGATTACCAGCAGGTGCGCCAGCTGGCCATCCGTTCGCTGTTCGAGATCATCGAGCAGTCCAGCGAGGGTACGCTGATCGTCGATCGCGATGCGCGGATTGTCTGGATCAACGAGCGCTATGCCCGGCGCTTCGGCCTGGGCGATGCCGCCAGCGCCATCGGCCAGCCCTGCGAAAGCGTGATTCCCGGCAGCCTGATGCGCGAGGTGCTGAGCAACGGCCGGCCGATCCTGCTGGACATGCTCGACACCCCCAAGGACCCGCTGGTGGTCATGCGTCTGCCGGTGCACGACGGCAGTGGCGAGCTGATCGGCGCCATCGGCTTTGCCCTGTTCGATGAACTGCGCAGCCTGTCGCCCCTGCTCAAGCGCTACGCCAGCATGCAGCAGGAACTGGCTTCGACCCGCTCGCTGCTGCGCGCACGCCAGGCCAAGTACAGTTTCGCCCAGTTCATCGGCACCAGCGCCGCCAGCCTTGAGGTCAAGCGCCGCGCCCGGCGCGGTGCCAGCAGCGATTCGGCGGTGTTGCTGCTGGGCGAGACCGGCACCGGCAAAGAGCTTTTGGCCCATGCCATTCATGCCGCCTCGCCACGGGCGCACAAGGCCTTTGTCAGCATCAACAGCGCCGCCATTCCCGAGACCCTGCTCGAAGCCGAGTTCTTCGGCACCGCCCCCGGGGCCTATACCGGCGCCGATCGCAAGGGCCGGCCGGGCAAGTTGCAACTGGCCGAGGGCGGCACGCTGTTTCTCGACGAGATCGGCGACATGCCCCTGCCGCTGCAGAGCAAGTTGCTGCGGGTATTGCAGGAGAAGGAATACGAGCCGGTCGGCTCCAACCAGATGATGCACAGCGACGTGCGCATCATTGCCGCGACCTCCACTGACCTGGCGGCGGCCATGGCCCGGGGCGAGTTTCGTGCCGACCTGTATTACCGCCTCAACGTCCTGCCGATCAACGTTCCACCGCTGCGCGAGCGCCTCGATGACCTGCCGGCGCTCAGCGAAGCGATTCTCGAAGAACTCGGTAGCCAGCATGAGCTGGAGCCCGATGCCCAGGCGCTGCTGGCCCGGCATGCCTGGCCGGGCAATATCCGCGAGCTGCGCAACGTGCTGGAGCGGGCCACCTTGCTGGCGGACCAGCCACGGCTCAGTGCCCAGGATGTGCAGGCGGCGCTGGGCAACCTGGCGCCGTTGCAGGCTCAGGCGGCGCCGCTGAGCTATAAACAGGCGTGCGCGGATTTCGAACGTCAGTTGCTCGGCGACACCCTCGCCCGCTGTGCCGGCAACGTGCCGGAAGCGGCGCGGCAGCTGGGCCTGGGGCGGTCTACCTTGTACAAGAAGCTGGTGGCGCTGGGGATTTCGTCTCAATAACGAGACTGGTGTTTCTGATTTGAGATCGCCTCGCGGGGCAAGCCCGCTCCTACAACACCCTGTAGGAGCGGGCTTGCCCCGCGATCGCGCCCGTCTCCAAATAGAGACAAGCACGTACGAAAAATCATTTTAATCCTTATTAATCAACAACTTAACTACTTGGCACGATTCCCGCTATCTCCAGCGAACCAACAAAAACAAGATGCACCCAAGGAGACACTCGATGAGTGTGATCATCGCCCTGGCAGCCCTCGCGCTGCTGATGCTGGCTGCCTACCGTGGTTACAGCGTTATCCTCTTCGCCCCCATCGCCGCCCTCGGCGCTGTCCTGCTCACCGACCCCTCCGCCGTGGCCCCGGCCTTCACCGGCGTGTTCATGGAGAAAATGGTCGGTTTCATCAAGCTGTACTTCCCGGTGTTCCTGCTCGGCGCCGTGTTCGGCAAGCTGATCGAGCTGTCGGGCTTTTCCCGCTCCATCGTCGCCGCCGCCATCCGCCTGCTCGGCACAAGCCAGGCGATGCTGGTGATCGTACTGGTTTGCGCCCTGCTCACCTACGGCGGGGTATCGCTGTTCGTGGTGGTGTTCGCGGTCTACCCGTTCGCCGCCGAAATGTTCCGCCAGAGCAACATCCCCAAGCGCCTGATTCCGGCGACCATCGCCCTGGGTGCGTTCTCCTTCACCATGGACGCCCTGCCCGGCACCCCGCAGATCCAGAACATCATCCCCAGCACCTTCTTCAACACCACTGCCTGGGCCGCGCCCTGGCTGGGGCTGATCGGTACCCTGTTCGTGTTCTGCACCGGCATGCTCTACCTGCAGCGCCAGCGCAACAAGGCCCAGCGCGCCGGCGAAGGTTACGGCTCGGACCTGCGCAACGAGCCGGAAACCGCCGCCGACCTCAAACTGCCCAACCCGCTGCTGGCCCTCTCGCCCCTGCTGCTGGTGGGGGTCATGAACCTGTTGTTCACCCACTGGATCCCGGCCTGGTACGGCAAGACCCACAGCCTCGCCCTGCCGGGCATGAGTGCGCCGGTGCAGACCGATATCGCCAAGCTCACGGCGATCTGGGCGGTGGAAGCCGCCTTGCTGCTGGGCATCCTGCTGGTGCTGGTCGCAGGCTTTGGCGCGATCAAGCATCGCCTGGCCGAAGGCAGCAAGAGCGCGGTCAGCGGCGCCTTGCTGGCGGCCATGAACACCGCCTCCGAATACGGCTTCGGCGCGGTGATCGCCTCGCTGCCGGGCTTTCTGGTGCTGGCCGACGCCTTGCGCGCCATCCCCAATCCGCTGGTCAACGAGGCCATCACCGTCACCCTGCTGGCGGGCATCACCGGCTCCGCCTCGGGGGGCATGAGCATTGCCCTGGCGGCCATGTCCGACAGCTTCATCGCTGCCGCCAACGCCGCCAACATTCCCCTTGAGGTGCTGCACCGGGTGGCGTCCATGGCCAGTGGCGGCATGGACACCCTGCCGCACAACGGCGCGGTGATCACCCTGCTGGCCGTGACCGGCCTGACCCACCGCGAAGCCTACAAGGACATTTTCGGTATTACCCTGATCAAGACCCTGGCGGTGTTCGTGGTCATCGCCACCTTCTACGCCACTGGCATCGTCTAAGGAGCATCCATGAATCTCATCGGCAAGACAGCACTGGTCACCGGTTCCACCAGCGGCATTGGCCTGGGCATCGCCCATGTCCTGGCGCGGGCCGGGGCCAACCTGATCCTCAACGGCTTCGGCGATGCCAACGCGGTGATCGCCGAGGTGGCCCGGCACGGCACCCGGGTCGGCCATCACCCGGCCGACCTCGGTGACCTGGCACAGATCGAAGACCTGTTCGCCTATGCCGAGCGCGAGTTCGGTGGCGTCGATATCCTCGTCAACAACGCCGGCATCCAGCATGTGGCCCCGGTCGAAGACTTCCCCGTCGAGCGCTGGGACTCGATCATCGCCATCAACCTGACCGCCGTGTTCCATGGCACCCGCCTGGTGCTGCCGGGCATGCGCCAGCGCAACTGGGGACGGATCGTCAACATCGCCTCGGTGCACGGCCAGGTCGGCTCCACCGGCAAGGCCGCCTACGTCGCGGCCAAGCACGGAGTGGTCGGCCTGACCAAGGTGGTGGGCCTGGAGACCGCCACCAGCAACATCACCTGCAACGCCATCTGCCCGGGTTGGGTACTGACGCCGCTGGTGCAGAAACAGATCGACGACCGTGCCGCCGGCGGTGTCGACGCCGGCCAGGCGCAGCGCGATCTGCTGGCCGAAAAGCAACCTTCGCTGGCCTTCGTCACTCCCGAACACCTGGGTGAGCTGGTATTGTTCCTCTGTAGCGAAGCTGGCAGCCAGGTTCGCGGCGCCGCCTGGAACATCGATGGCGGCTGGCTGGCCCAATGACGGGTGGCTCGGGATCTGGTTGCGGCATCGTCTTTTTTACCTGCAAGGAGGCCTTCATGCGCCCGATCCCCCTCACCGCGTTGTTCACCCTGACCCTGGCGACCGCCGTTTCGGCACAGGCCGCCAGCCTCAAGGATGTAGCGCCCTACCCCGAGGCCGAAAAAGGCTTTACCCGCCAGGTCATCCACCTGCCGGCCCAGGCCGACGAGTCGGCGTTCAAACTGGAAGTACTGGCCGGCAAGCAGTTGCAGGTCGACTGCAACCGCCAGCGCCTGGGCGGCAACCTGGAAGAACAGACCCTGCAAGGCTGGGGCTACAACTACTACCGCCTGGAGAAAGTATCGGGCCCGGCCTCGACCCTGATGGCCTGCCCGGACGGCAAGAAACAACAAGCCTTCGTGCCGGTGATCGGCGACGGTTTCCTGCTGCGCTACAACAGCAAGCTGCCGGTGGTGGTCTATGTGCCTGACGGCGTCGAAGTGCGCTACCGCATCTGGTCAGCCGCAGGCGACGTGAAGCACGCTACAGTGGAATAAGGGTTCCACCTTTGAGGAACGCGGCATGAACGAAGTGCTCTGGCGCCCCGGCAAGGCGCGCATTCAGGCCAGCCGCATGGAGGCCTTTCGCAAGGAGGTCAACCGCAGGCATGGTCTGGCGCTGGCCGACTACGACCAGTTGCATCGCTGGAGCATCGACCAGCGTGCCGCGTTCTGGCAGACCCTGGCCGAGTACTTCAAGGTGCGCTGGCATCAGCCGGCCACCCGGGTGCTCGACGAGGGGCCGCAGATGCCCGATGCCCGCTGGTTCAGCGGCGCCACCCTGAATTTCGCCGAACACCTGCTGCAGCGCCGCGATGGGCAGACTGCCCTGATCGTGGTGCGCGAAGACGGTGAGCGGCAGTCGATCAGCCATGCCGAGCTGGCCGCCCAGGTCGCCGGCCTGCAACGCAGTTTCCAGGCCGCCGGCATCGGCGTTGGCGACCGCGTGGCGGCGTGCATGCCCAACACCTGGCAGACCCTGGTGGCGATGCTGGCCTGCACCAGCCTCGGCGCGGTCTGGTCCTGCTCGTCGCCGGAGTTCGGCACCCACGGCATCATCGACCGTTTCGGCCAGATCGAACCCAAGCTGCTGATCGTCTGCGCCGGCTACCAGTACGCCGGCAAGGCCATCGACCAGGTCGACAAGATCAACGAGGTGCTGGCCGCGCTGCCCAGCCTCGAACAGGTGCTGGTGGTGCCCTACACCCGCGCCCGCACCCGCGTCGACGAATTCCACAGCCGTGCCCCGGTCAGCCTGTGGGACGACTTCTACCAGGCAGGCGGTGAACCGCAGTTCACCCCACTGCCCTTCGACCACCCCCTCTACATCCTCTACTCCAGCGGCACCACCGGCGTGCCCAAGTGCATCGTCCACAGCGCCGGCGGCGTGCTGCTGCAGCATTTGAAAGAGCACGGCCTGCACAATGACCTGGGCCCCGACGACGTGCTGTTCTACTACACCACCTGCGGCTGGATGATGTGGAACTGGCTGGTCAGCGGCCTGGCCGTGGGCACCACCCTGGTGCTCTACGACGGCTCACCCCTGCACCCCGGCCCCGAGCGGCTGCTCGACCTGATTGACAGCGAACGGATCACCGCCTTCGGCACCAGTGCCAAGTACCTGGCGGCGCTGGAGCATGCCCATGTGCAACCGCGCCAAAGCCACCACCTGGCCTCGCTCAAGCTGCTGCTGTCCACCGGCTCGCCGCTGTCGCCGGAGAGCTATGACTACGTCTACCGCGAGTTCAAGGCCGACCTGTGCCTGGCCTCGATGTCGGGCGGCACCGATATTTGCTCCTGCTTCGTCATCGGCAACCCGGTGCTGCCGGTACGCCGCGGGCAGATCCAGTGCAAGAGCCTGGGCATGGCGGTGGAAGTCTGGGACGACAATGGCAAGCCTGTGGTGGGCGAGAAAGGCGAGCTGGTCTGCACCCGGCATTTCCCGGCCATGCCCCTGGGCTTCTGGAACGATCCTTTGGGCGAGCGCTTTCGCGCCGCCTATTTCAGCCAGTTCCCCGGGGTCTGGGCCCAGGGCGACTACGCCGAGCAAACCCCGCAAGGCGGCCTGCTGATCCACGGTCGCTCGGACGCGGTGCTCAACCCCGGTGGCGTGCGCATCGGCACGGCGGAAATCTATCGTCAGGTGGAAAAGATCGACGAGGTGCTGGAAAGCGTCGCCATCGGCCAGCGCTGGCACAACGACGTGCGCGTGGTGTTGTTCGTGCGCCTGCGCGAGGGCCTGCAACTCGACGAGGCGCTGCAGGCACGCATTCGCCAGGTGATCCGCAGCAACACCACCCCGCGCCATGTGCCGGCGGTAATTGCGGCGGTCAGCGATATTCCGCGCACCATCAGCGGCAAGATCGTGGAGCTGGCGATTCGCAACGTGGTGCACGGCGAGCCGGTGAAAAACACCGACGCCCTGGCCAACCCAGAGGCCCTGGCGCAATTTCGCGACCGCCCGGAACTGCGCGATCAGGCATAATGCGCGGTTTCAGCGCTTTGCACAGGTACGACGAAATGAAAGCACAGGCCCGGCACATTCTGGTCAAGACCGCCGAGGAGGCCGAACAGCTCAAGCAACGCATCGCCAAGGGCGAGGCGTTCGATGTGCTGGCCAAGAAATACTCCACCTGCCCCTCCGGCAAACGCGGTGGCGACCTGGGTGAGGTGCGCCCGGGGCAGATGGTCGGGGCCATCGACCAGGTGATCTTCAAAAAGCCGCTGCGTACCGTGCACGGCCCGATCAAGAGCAAGTTCGGCTATCACCTGGTGCAGGTGTTCTACCGCGACTGACCGCCAGGATGGCGGTGCAGCGCACGCAAGTTGCGCTGGTCCTCCAGGTCATTGCGCAGGCCGGCGATCAGGTTCGAAATGGCCCGGCTGCTGTTCAGCGGCTCGGTGCTGATGCCGGTCACCAGCAGGTCGACCTGCTCGCAGCTGCGGTCGTACACCCGCACCGTCAATGAACGGTCCGCCGCCTGGGTGCACTGGCAGCGGGTGGGTAGAAAACTGCGTTCGATGATGTTGCGCAACTCCAGGGTCGAGAGCATCGGTGATTCTCCTTGCAGGTGGCAGACAGCGGTTCCGTGTTGCCCGGTCCGCCTCCAAGGCTAGGTCATATTTCTCAATCGAATCAGACCCTTTCACTATAAGGATGGTGCCGTTCTGGCGGTCACGACAAGGCAGTGGCTATTAGCCACCTAGCATTTTTGCCAGTTGTCACCGTTTCTGTTTGCTCCAACTCTCAGGCACAGGACCCGTCCAGTTCTGACAGGGAAACTGGATCTGCTTTGGTCAGTGTCCTGTACGGAAATGGAGCCTGCCAGATGCGAGCCTCACTGTTCGTGGTACTCAGCACCCTGCCCTGCGTTGTGTTTGCCCAGAACCTTGTGGTCGGGCCTGGCGACAATCTCGGTGCCGTCGTCCAGACACCACAGATCGACGACTTCCTGATGACCGGCGGCACCGTCCAGTCCCTGGCCCAGGGCGATGCCCGCGATACTTTCAGGATGAACGCCGGGCAAATCGTCGGCGCTTTTGAAGACGGCGATATCGCGCAATTTTCCGGCGGCCGCATCGGTCGCGTCGACATGAAACTCGACAACAATATCTTCAGCATGTCCGGCGGCAGTATCGACGGCAACCTGGTAACCGGCTTTGGCAATGACAGCATCTTCCTCAATGCCGGGACCATCGGCGGCAATATCAGCACCAGTGGTGGCAGGGACATCTTTGTCATCACCGGCGGTGAGCTGCGCGGCAACCTGCTCGCCAGCTTCGGCAATGACGACCTCAAGTGGCAAGGCGGAACCATACGCGGAACCGTGGACATGGGGGGCGATGACGACGTGGCGGCGCTCAAGGACCGCTCCAGCACCGTACTGAATATCGTCGTCAACGGCGGTGCTGGCGTTGACACGCTGCTCTTCGATAACAGTCAGCCCGTGGGGGGCGATCGCTACATCAACTGGGAAACCGTCAACCTGACCAACGCCAGCCGATGGAGCCTGGACAATGCCTTGACCCTCGGTGATACCAGTGCGGTTGCCGCACCCACCGCCCTGAATATCGATGCCAGTAGCTCGCTGGTCTCCCGCTCGGGCACGATCAACGCCTTCAACCCCGGCCAACCACTGACCGTAAACAGCAGCGGGCTCATCGATCTGAGTAGTGGCGGCGACGCCCAGGGGCGCCTGACCATCAATGGCAACTTTGTCGGCAATGGCGGCACTTTAAAGCTCAACACCGTGCTGGCCAGTGATGACGCGCCATCGGATCGGCTGGTGGTCAACCGGGGTACGATTTCTGGCACTACCAACTTACAGATCAGCAATCTCGGCGGCGCCGGGGCCGCGACCAGCCAGAACGGTATCCAGGTCGTGGAAGCCACCAATGGCGCGACCAGCAGCAGCGGCGCCTTCGTCCAGACCCAGGTCTTGTCGGCCGGTGCCTTCGACTATCGACTGTTCAAAGGCGGGGTCACGCCTGGTAGCCAGAATAGCTGGTACCTGCGCACCGCCGTGGTAGCCCCAGACCCCACTCCGCTGCCGGAACCCGTTGATCCAGGAACAGGTGGACCCGGCCCCGTCGACCCAGGCCCAGTTGAGCCTGGGCCCGTCGATCCGGGGCCTGGTCAGCCGGAACCGGAGGCGCCGGTCGTCGTGGTGCCGCTGCCAGAGCCGGCGCCCGCTCCGGGGCAACCGGAGCTGCCGCCCCCGACACCCGGTGTGGTCATTCCACTCTACCGCCCCGAAGTCGCGGTATATGCGGCGGCGCCTCGTGCTGCGGCACTGGTCGCACGTTCGGCGCTGGGCACCTTTCATCAGCGCCAGGGCGACCAGAACCTGTTGAATGAGCAGGGTGCGGCATCGGCCAGTTGGGGCCAGGCTTATGGCAACCACTTTCGCCAAAGCTGGTCAGGCACGGTAGACCCGAGCCTGGATGGCAACCTGTATGGGTTCAAGGTCGGCCAGGACCTGTATGCCTGGCAAGGCGACAACGGCTATCGCCAGTATGTCGGCGTGTATGTCGGCCACAGCCGCCTGAACGGCGATGTCAAAGGCTTTGCCCTGGGCATCGAAGACAGCGCGGTGGGCGATCTTAAGCTCGACAGCGACAGCGTCGGCACCTACTGGACCCTGGTGGGGCCGCAGCACGGGTATGTCGATGTCGTCGTGCAGTATTCGGACGTTGACGGGCGGGCGAAATCCGATCGCGGGGACCAGCTGGACCTCAATGGACACACCTGGGCCGCATCGCTGGAAACCGGCTATCCCATTGCGCTCTCGCCGCAGTGGACCGTGGAACCCCAGGCGCAGGTCATTGCCCAGTCGGTTTCGCTGGACAGCGCCGATGACAGCGTTGCCCATGTCGACTACGACGCCCAGACAGAGTTGATCGGCCGCCTCGGCGTGCGCCTGGAGGGCAACTTCAAATCAGGCAGCGTCCCCTTGCAGCCTTACCTGCAGCTCAACCTCTGGCACGCTGATGGTGGTCGCGACACGCTGACCTTCGACGACCTCGACCGGATCAAGACCGACTACCGCAGCACCTCGCTGGACGTCGGCACCGGCCTGGTCGCGCAGCTGGGCAAGAACCTCAGCGTGCACGCCGGCATCGACTACGGCAGCAACCTCGACGCCCACCAGCAGGAGAGGATCGGCGCCAACCTTGGGGTTCGTATCAGCTACTAGGCCCGCCGCGCTGCCAGCAGGCCGATCCCGGCGCAGCCGAGCAGCGTGGCACTGACCCGGTTGAACAGGCGCCGCGGCCCGGGCTGGTTGAACCAGCGTTGCAGGTAGGCACCGAGCCAGCCGTAGATGGCGATGGCCAGCCACTCCAGCAGCAGGAACAGGCCACCCAGCCAGGCGAACTGCTCGGCCACCGGCACCGGGCTGCCGACCTGGACGAACTGCGGCAGGAAGGCGGTGAAGATCAGGATGGCCTTGGGATTGCCCGCCGCCACCCAGAACTCCTGGCGCGCCAGGCGCAAGGTGCCACGGCTGCGCTCGGCCACCTGGGTATCGGTCGCCACCGGTGCCCGCCACAGTTGCCAGGCGATGTAGAACAGGTAGGCCGCGCCCAACAGCTTGATCGCCAGGAACAGGTACTCGCTGGTGTGCAGCACCACCGCCAGGCCCATGGCGGCCAGCACGATCATCCCGGCAAAGGCCAGCAGGCGGCCCACGCCGGCCACGCAGGCGATGCGCAGGCCATAACGGCTGGCATTGTTCAACGACAACAGGTTGTTCGGCCCGGGCGCCATGTTCAGGGCAAAACAGGCTGGGATGAACAGGGCGAGTGTGGACAGGTCCATGGCGGCGCTCCGGTGACGGGAAGCAGCAGAATCCGGGCAGCGGCCCCTGAGCGTCAAGGTACAGTTGGGCAGAAAAACTGTGCACGCCACCGATTGCCCTACCACCTTGTGCAACAACCACTTGGCAGCCGGTTACAGCGAATCGCTTGAACCTGGCCGCCGGTCCATAGCAAAACAATATCAATCCACTTCCAGTCATTGGCTATACCTCTTCCTGGCACATGAGTGCCCGGGTGCACGGAGGCTGCACACAGGACGCAGTTCGAGGTCACCTGACCTGCCAACTCAAGGAAAAGGAAATTCGACATGGAAAGCATCGCAGTCAGCGCCAGCCAGATCAACTGGAGCGGCGGCCAGCGCATCACCCTCAGATCCGGCGACACCGCCACCTGCACTACCCTGCGCCCCGGCCAGTTGTACGGGGTGTTCCTCTACAACTCGGCGCAGAACGACAACAATGCCACGGTCAACGTGGTGTGGAGCAACAGCCAGCCCCCCTGCCAGATCACCGTTCCCGGCACCACGGCCAACGCCGGCCTGGCCTCGGTCGGGTTTGTCTCGGGGACCGATACGCAGACCATCTCCCTGTCTGTGCCGCCCAACAGCGGCATCGCCCAGGTCGATGCGTGGCTGGGCAGCGTAAGCATGCCGACCAACACCGCCGGGCTGAACAACCAGGCGCTGCAGGCCAACGGCGAGCAGGTGCCTTTCAACAAGTACGCCCGCTATTACGCGGTACCGCCATCGAAGTGGATGAGCCTGACCATCGTCAGCACCATCAACCAGTTCGTCTCCTGTCAGTTCCGCCAGGACAAGGCCGTAGTGTTCGTAGTCAACGAAACCTCCAATGGCTTGCTGTCCGGGCAGATCAGCGCGATGGGGCCGACGGCGTCGGAGCCTGGGGCAGTGACCATCAGCACCTCCAACACCCAGAGCATCAAGGAAAACCTGCAAGGTGACGGCACCCAATGGGTGTGGATGGATGCCGACAGCCAGCAGAACTCGCAAACCGCCAGTATTGCCTTGCAGTCCCTGTAGCAGCAGGCACTGTCGAGGCGTCCCGGGAGGCCCCCTTGTGGGGCCTTCCTTTTACCGCTCAGTCAGTGGTGAGGTTGGCCAGGCTGAGGCTGTCCAGGTCCAGCAGGCTGAAATGACCACGGGCCCAGCCACCCGTATCGATGTGCCAGATATTGCCCAGCACCTGCACCTCGCGCAGCGGGGTATGGCCGACGATCAACGCCCGCAGGCCCGAGACAGGCCTGTCATCGTCCTCCTGCAAGCGCCGCCGCGACCACTGGCAGTACTCCTCCACGTCCCGTGCCCTGGGCGCCTTGAGTTGCTCGCACAGCTCGGACCACTGGGCGAACGGGCAATCGGCATGCAGCAGGCCGACCAGCCCGCCTGCTGTCTCGACTTCAATGGCCATTGGCATGCGCGCGAAACGCGCGGCAAAACGGACCTGCTCCTCGCCCGGCAGGTCGAGAAACCAGCCGCCACCGGCGGCGCGGTACTGGCCGTAGTCCAGCCAGCCGCCGCTGGCATGGGTGATCGCCAGCGCTTCATGGTTACCCTGTATCGCGTGAAACCAGGGCTGATCCAGCCAGTGCAGGGCCTGCGGGCATTCGGGGCCGCGATCGACCAGGTCACCGACGCTGAACAGCCGGTCCACCGCCGGATCGAAGCCGATCCTGTCCAGTTGCGCCTCCAGGCGCTGGAAGTGGCCGTGTATATCGCCCACCGCGTAGTCCCGCCCCAGCGGGTTGATGGCGTACCGCTCGATCCTGCTCACCTGGCCTCCTCTGACCCGCCTGCCCTGGCGGGGGTACAATATAGAAGCTGTGCAGACCGCTGCACCTGGAGGTGAATCATGCGCCCTGTCCTGTCCCTTGTCGCCCTGAGCCTGCTGGCCAGCAGCAGCCTGGCGCAAACCGCCCCGAACTCCACGGTCGAGGTCACCTACGACAATCCCGAGCACTTTCGCGATGCCAGCCTGGACAGCAATGGTTATGAACGCGGCGCCGACGAACAGGTCATGAAAGAACTGCGCAGCTACCTGCAGACCCTGGGCAAGCGCTACCTGCCCGCAGGCCAGAGCCTGCGCATCGACATCCGCGACATCGACCTGGCCGGACGTTTCGAGCCCTGGCATCCCCAGGCCTACACCATTCGCTTCATGCGCGATATCACCTGGCCCAGTATCGACCTGCACTACGTACTGTCGCAACAGGGTCAGGCCGTGAGCCAGGCCGATGCCCACCTGACCGACAAGTTCTACCTGCAACGCCCGGGACGGCGCGCCACCAGCGACCGCCTCTATGCCGAAAAGGCCATGCTCGAGGAATGGTTCCGCAAACAGTTCGCCGTGCAGCACCAGACCTCGTCCTGAACCGACCGGACCGCTGCGCAGTCTGAGTCAATGTACCCCTGTACAGAGGACATACCGATGGTCACTCATTACAAGGTAGCCGGCCACCTCGCCTGTGGTCACCATGGCAACAACCTGGTGTCGACTACCGAACTCAACCGGGTCAAATGCCGTAGCTGTCGCAACACCGATGCCTACAAGGACGCCCGCCGCGACCAGCGCAACGCCGCTCGCCGTGCGGCCCGCAAGGCCCGCGCCCACCCGGCGGGCAGCGACTGGCGCGCCGCCTGGGCCGAACGCTTGACCGCCCTGCCCGGGCTGCAACGCCTGCCGCGGGGGTTCCAGGGACAGGGCTTTGTCTGAGATCTCCTGGACAGCCATCGGCCCGATGGCTGTCCATTGAACTATGCTGAACAGTTGACACGAGCATTTGAACCTGTGTCCGACGGGTTCCATGTCTATCGGGAGAACCGTTATGAAGTACCTGGCAGCGTTTTTCGTCGCCCTGACCCTGGGCAGTCCGGTCTTCGCGGATGAATGCGCAACGAAGATCAAGCAGCTCGAAGATATCCATAAGGCCAGTGGACAGGCCCTGTCCGGCGGCAAGGTCGAAGAGTTCCGCAGTTTGCTGGCTCAAGCCAAACAAGCGCAGAAGGATGGCGACATCCAACTGTGCAATTCCTCGGCTGACCGGGCCCAGCAGATCTATAACACTGCACGTAACAAGTAAGGAGGGTTTTGGGCTTGGGTGTTGGGGCTGTGAGCTTATCCATTCATTGCGGCGACGCTGCCGGCCCCTTCCGCCTTTACGGCGGGTCCCTTTTGTCTTGGCAAAAGGAACCAAAACCGCTCGCTCCT